>DATEML010000161.1:0-49057 GCA_035275585.1 Steroidobacteraceae bacterium
GAGTTGCTGGCGCCGCTGCCGGAAGGTGTGAAGCGAGTGCGCAAGATCGACGCCGCCGACGTCGCGCACTTCTTCGTTACTTCGCGCGCGAGGCTCGAGAAGGATCTGCGCGCCGCCGTACCGAAGATGCAGCAGGACGCGGCAGTCTGGATCTCGTGGCCGAAGAAGGCGGCGAAGGTCCCGACCGACATCACCGAAGACACGATCCGCGAGGTCGCCTTCCCGCTCGGCCTCGTCGACATCAAGGTGTGCGCCGTCGACGAGACCTGGTCGGGATTGAAGCTCGTCATCCGGAAAGAGCTGCGCAAGCCGTCGGGCCGCTCGCGGTCGTGAAGCCTTCGTCGAGCCAGCCGGTCATCCCGCCGATCATGATCTTTACGGGCCGGCCGAGGCGCGCGAGTCGCACAGCTGCACGATGCGCGCCGTTGCAATGCGGGCCGGCGCAATAGACGACGAAGATCGTCTCGCGCGGGTAGCGATTCAACGTCGACTCGATGAGCTTGCGGTGCGGGATGTTCACCGCGCCCGGCGCGTGCCCGTTCGCGTAGAGATCCGGACTGCGCACGTCGAGCAGCGTGAAGTCCTGGCGGCCGTTGCTGATGGCATCGTGCACGTCCCAGCAATCGGTCTCGAAGCGGAACGCGCTTGCGAAATGCTCCAGCGCGGCGGCGCTGTCGGCGGGTGCGGTCTCGATCACGGACGAGGGCATGACGATTCTCCAGATGTTGAAGAGTCAGGCTTTAGCCTGAAAACATCCTATCCGTAAGAGCCATCGCCGACTGCTGGCGCAGTCGTCAGGTTGCGGTAAGATCGCGCCATGCCGCGTTCCCACCTCGTCGTCGCGCTCGCCTACGACCGCCTGTGCACGTTCGAGTTCGGCTGTGTCGTCGAGCTGTTCGCCCTGCCGCGCCCGGAGCTCGACGTGCGCTGGTACGAGTTCGCCGTCTGCGCGGCGGAGCGCGGGCCGTTGCGCGCGGCGGGCGGCATCACGGTGACCGCGCCAAACTCCATCAAGCTGTTGGATCGCGCCGATACGATCGTCATCCCGGGCTGGCGCGACCCGAACGAGCCGCCGCCGCAGGAGCTGCTGCAGCGAATTCGCGCGGCCTACGACCGTGGCGCGCGTCTGTGTTCGATCTGTTCCGGCGTCTTCGTGCTCGCTGCCGCCGGCGTGCTCGACGGCAAGCGCGTCACCACGCACTGGCGTTACGCAGAGCTGCTCGGGCAGCGCTATCCGAACATTCGCGTCGAGCCGAATGCGTTGTATATCGATCAGGGGCAGGTGCTGACTTCGGCGGGCTCGGCCGCGGGCCTCGACATGCTGCTGCACCTCGTGCGGCGCGATCACGGGCCGAAGGTTGCCAACCAGGTCGCGCAGCGGCTCGTCATCCCACCCCATCGCGACGGCGACCAGGCTCAGTACGTGCCGCGCCCGGTCGCGCCCGACGAGTCGAGCCGCTTGTCCCGGCTGCTCGACTGGATTCGCGGACACCTGGGCGATGCGCATTCGATCGCATCGTTGTCGCGTCGGGCCGGGATGAGCCCGCGCACGCTGTTGCGCCGGTTCAAGGAAGCGACCGGGCTCGCGCCGAACGAATGGCTGGTGCGCGAACGCATCGCCGCTGCGCGCGAGATGCTCGAGTCGGGCCGCGTCGCGCTCGGGCGGGTCGCCGAGCGCGCGGGTTTCGGCTCGCAGGAATCCTTCCGTCGCCATTTCCGTCTGCGGGTCGGTGTCTCGCCGGGCGACTATCACAAGCGCTTTCGCAAGGCCTGATAACATCGCGGGGATGAGCAGCACCCTGACCACGACGCCCGCCGCCGATGGATTCCGCATGCCCGGCGAGTTCGAGCAGCATTCCGGCTGCTGGCTGCTGTGGCCGGAACGGCCGAGCAACTGGCGGTGCGGAGCGAAGCCGGCGCAGGAGGCCTTCGCGGCAGTGGCCACGGCGATCGCCACCGGCGAGCCTGTTACCGTCGGCGCGTCACGCGCGCAGTTCGTGCACGCGCGCGCGATGCTGCCGGACGCGATCCGCGTAGTGGAGATGTCGAGCGACGATGCGTGGATGCGCGACGTCGGTCCGACGTGTGTCGTGAACGACGCGGGCGCGGTGCGCGGCGTCGATTGGATGTTCAATGCCTGGGGCGGCCTCAGCGCCGGGCTCTATTTTCCGTGGGACCAGGACGACCTGGTCGCGCGCAAAGTGCTGGAGATCGAAGGGCGCGACCGCTATCGCGCGCCGTTCGTGCTGGAGGGCGGCTCCATTCACGTCGATGGCGAGGGCACGCTGATCACGACCGAAGCATGCCTGCTCAATCCCAACCGCAATCCGCAGCTGGATGCGGGCCAGCTGGAAATCCTGCTGCACGAGTACCTCGGCATCACCAGCGTCATCTGGCTCGGCAAAGGCGTCATCGACGACGAGACCGGCGGCCACGTCGACAACCTGTGCTGCTTCGCGCGCCCCGGCGAAGTCGTGCTGACCTGGACGGATGACAAGCGCGATCCGCAGTACAAAGTCTCGCTCGATGCGTACGAGCGCCTGATGCAGGCACGTGACGCCAAGGGTCGGCGCCTCAAGATTCACAAGCTGCATCAACCCGGTCCGTTGCAGCGGACGCGACAGGAGACGCGTGACGTCGACGCGGTCGATGGACCGGCGGCGCGCCGCCCCGGCGAGCGCCTCGCCGGCTCCTACGTCAACTTCTACATCGCGAATTCGACGATCGTCATGCCGCTGCTCGATTCGCGACGCGACCGGCACGCCATGAAGACGCTGACCCGCATCTTTCCCGAGCGGCGCGTGATCGGCGTGCAGGCACGCGAGATCCTGCTCGGTGGCGGCAACATCCACTGCATCACGCAGCAGGTGCCCGCGGGCACCGCGGCCGTGCAAGCGGAGGGTCGGCGTCCGAGCCGACGCCGGTCGCGATGAAATCCAAGCCGCGTGACTACGGTCGGCTCGTGCCGGCGCTGCGCGACGACTTGCTCGCGGCGCAGCTCGAGATGCGCAGGGCCGCGAAGTTCTCGATTGCGTTGATCATCAGCGGCGTGCCGGCCGCGGGCCGCAGCGAGACCGTGAACCGCCTGCTCGAGTGGCTCGATCCGAAGTACATCACGGTGCGCGCGTTCGGCGAGGACGCTGCCGAAACGCGCCGTCCGGTGATGTGGCGCTATTGGCGCGCGCTGCCCGCATCCGGTCGCATCGCCTGCTACTTCCTCGCCTGGTATGGGGACTACATGGGTCCCGCCATGCACGACTCGCGCAAGGCCAAGCACCACGCGCATCGGCAACTCGACCGCATCCGGCAACTCGAGGCGATGTTGAGCGCCGACGGCGTGCACGTCGTCAAGATTCACCTCGATCTCGATGCCGACACGCAGCGCAAGCGCCTGAAGAAGCTGCGTGCCGACAAGCTGACGCGCTGGCGTGTGACGCACGAGGACCTCTGGCTGGCGCGCCATCACAAAGCCGTTCGCAAGGCGATCGAGCGTTGCCTCGGCGCGAGCAATCAACCGGCGGCGCGCTGGCACGTGATCGACGGCGCCGACGAGGATTATCGCGAGGTGCGCGTCGGCGAGATTCTGCGCGACGAGATACTGGTCGGTCTGCAGCAGGCCCAGAAGCCGGTGCGCGCGCGGCCGAGCAAGGCGTCGAAGTCGCTGACGCTGCCGCGCTCGCGAATCGAGAAGGTCGATGACGACGAGTACGATCGCAAGCTCGAACAGATGCAGGGCCAGCTGGCGCTGCTCACGCGCCGCGCGCGGTTTCGCAAGCATGGGTTGGTCCTCGCGTTCGAAGGCATGGACGCTGCTGGCAAGGGCGGTGCGATCAGTCGCATCACCCGGGCGCTGGACGCGCGCCAATATCAGGTCGTGCCGGTGTCGGCGCCGACGCCGGAAGAGCGTTCCTATCCCTATCTGTGGCGCTTCTGGCGCGACGTGCCGGAGCGCGGTCACATCGCGATCTTCGATCGCTCGTGGTACGGCCGTGTGCTGGTCGAGCGCGTGCGCGGCTTCGCGGCCGCGCCGGACTGGCGGCGCGCCTACGACGAGATCTGCGAATTCGAACGTCAGCTCACCGAGCAGGGCCTGATCGTCGCCAAGTTCTGGCTGCAGGTGAGCAAGGCCGAGCAGCTGCGGCGCTTCAAGACCCGTGACGAGGATCCGCTGAAGCGCTTCAAGGTCGATCCGGAGGACTGGACCAACCGCACCTTCTACGATGCGTACCAGTCCGCCGCAGCGGAAATGATCGAGCGCACGGACATGCCCGAGGCACGCTGGACCGTCGTGCCGGGGGACGACAAGAAGAGCGCGCGCCTGCACGTGCTGCGCGTGGTCTGTGAGACCATCGACGCAGCGCTGGACCAGTGAGAGGGAGTACTCGCGATGCGTCGCATACTGATGTTACTGACGGCTCTCGGCCTGCTCGTCGCTCTCGGCAGCGCGCAAGCGGTGGAGATCCGTTTCTATCCTGCAAAGGTGCGGCCGTACGAGCTCGATGCGACGCGTGGCCTGCGCAGCGTCGTGCTGCAGAACATGGCGATCATCAACGATGGCAAGGCCGATGTGACGATCTCGCAGGTCGAGCTCGAAGTGATCGAGCGGGGCGTGCCTTACGAGTCGAAGATGCTGCGCGCCGCCGACCTGGATCGCGCAGCCGCGACCGGTGCGAGTCTGCAGAAGTCCGGCATGCTCGGATTGCTCGCGTTCCAGTTCGGCGGAACGGCGTTGCTGCCGAAGAACATGTCGCTCTCCGGAACGCGGGTACTCAAGCCCGGCACGGCACTGCTGGTCATGCAGCAGGTCATCGCGTTCACCGGCAATCGCGATGCAGTCCGGGTCAACGTGCAGACGCAAACGGGAATGGGCGAGGCGACGGTGTTCATCTCGACGCCGTCGCGTACGGCGTTCGCATTGCCGTTCGAGGGCACGTGGTACGACGGCAGCGGACCTTCTCTGCATACGCATCATCGGTGGGCGGTGCCGGAGGAGTTCGCGCACGACTTCACGCGCATCGGCGTCAACGGGCTCGCTTACTCCGGTGACGGCACGCACTTCGCCGACTACTACGCCTACGGTCAGCCCGTGCTCGCAGCCGCCGACGGTCAGGTCGTCGCGGTGCTCAACGACGAGCCGGAAGACGAAGCGTTGCTGCAACGGGCGGGCGAGCCGCTGGACGCATACCTGAAGCGCATCGTCGAGCGACAGAACCAGCAATTGACGCGCGGCGCCCGCGGCATCGTGGGCAATCACATCATCATCCAGCACGGCGGGGAATACTCGCTGTACGCGCACCTCAAGCCGGGTAGCGTGAGCGTGAAGCCGCAGGACATGGTCACGCGCGGCCAGCCGATCGCCGCGGTCGGCAGCTCGGGCAGCTCCACGGAGCCGCATCTGCACTTTCACGTGTGCGATGGGCCGGACGTACTGTTGTGCGCCGGCATTCCGGCGCGATTCGAGAACGTGGAGATCTACGGCGCGCTGCAGGAGAGACAGCTGCAGAGCGGCGATCTGGTGCGCAACAAGAGCAAGTGACTATTTCCAGTCGCGCCGCAGTCCGAACAGGAACACCACATCGGACGCGCTCTCGACTGCGACGTCCTCGCTCACGGCAATGTCGAGGCGCCAGCCGGACGCGAAGCGATAGTCGCCGCCGACCGTGAGCACGAGCGCGTCGCCAAGGAAATCCAGTTCGGTGTCGTCGAACACCGCAGTGTGCGCATCCAGCTGCGCTTTCAGCTGCAGTCCGCGCCACGCGCGCCAGCCGACACCGGCGAAGCCGCTCCACACTACGTCGCGCTGTTGCGCCGGAAGGCGATCGCCGTCGCCCAGCCACGTGACGCCGGCCTGGCCGAACACCGACCAGTTCTTGCCCAAGTCATGCTCGCCGGCGATCGCCAGCGACACGTCGGTTGCTCCCGTGCCGGTCAGCCGATCGGCGTCGCCGGTCGGCAGCTTGACGCTCAACCATACCGCCGCAGCACTCGCAGTCGTCGACCGTAACGAATAGCCGAGATCCAGCGACACGTCCGCGAGTCCGGAGGCGGATGAATCGATATCGATGAGCGTGGCGCCGGCGTGGTCGTAGACGATCCGCACGCGGTCCGTGGGCATCGTGGAGCGCGCGCCCTCGGGCAGGCTGAACAGCTCGTGCCAGCTGTCGATGGCGTCGTCGAGGACGCCGCCGCCGGTGTAGCGATAAGGAAGCTCGAGCTGCGCCGCGAACCCACTCGGCCACGCGCGTCCGATCGTCAGGCGTGCCTCGCGTGTTTCGGCGTCGACGATCAATCGCTCGCCGTCTGCGCGCTGCTCCAGTGAAGTGCTCGCCCAGTTGAGGTCGGTCGCGACGCTCCAGGACTCGCTCGTGATGCGCGCAGGCAGCGCCGATGGCAGGCCGAAGCCTGCGAGCAGCGGATTGAGATCGCGGGTGGGGAAGGGGGCCGCCGCCGAGGCGTTCGCCGAGATCAGCAACGCGGCGGCGATGCCCGGCCGCTTCAAAACCAGACCGACACGAACAACTGGTAGACGTTGGCGCCGAAGCTGTAGAGCGGCTCGCTGCCGGCGGGACGGAAGTTCGGATCGTCGGCCGGCAACAGCGAGTAGCGCGCGTCGCGGAAGTCGTCGTAATCGAACTGGATGCGGTCGTAGTAGAAGTTGACCGTGCCCTTCTTGATGAAGCGCCAGCCGTTCGGCCAGAACTCGTACGTTGCGCCGAGGCTCAACGCCTGGCTCTTGAAGGTGGACAGCTCCTTGTCGCGCGCCAGGAAGTTCTGCTGGTTGGGGCGGTCGAACAGGTCGCGATAGAAGTCGGCGTTGTTCTGCGTGTAGTAGCGATAGCCGGCTTCGAACGTCCACGGACCCATCGGATGCGTGTAGCCCGCTTCGAACGTGTTGGCGCCGATTCCCCACGTATCCGTGAAGAAGCGATAGCCGCCGTGTATGGCCGCGCGATAGGGAAGGTAGTAGCGCGCATTGATGGCAACCGCGTTGCTCGTGCGCGTGCGCGGATAGATCTCGGGCGCCAGCGCGAACAGCCGGTCGTCGCTCGGATTGACGAACCGATAGGAGCGATACGGGTTGTTGAGGAATCCCTCGTCGGTGATCACTTCCAGCTGCAGCGAGCTGATCAGGCTCTTCGTCAGGATCTGCGACACCCCGACGCGATAGCTCCAGCGGTCGATCGGCTCCCTGAAGGTCGGATCGATCTGATCGGTGGTCGTGTCGCGGCGGCGCACGACGTCCTTGCCGCGCGAGAAGCCCATGGTGATCGTCGTCAGGTCGCCGAACAGGTCCTGGCTGATGCCGAACGAAGTCGTCTCGGCCTTGTAGTCGTTCTCTTTGCTGTTGGTGTAACCGAGGTTGTAGGTGGTCTTGCCGCGCAGGTACTCGAGCCCGAAGCTGTACTGATCGCGCTCTTCCTTGTACTGGCTGGCGCCCGAGACCTCGACGTCGATCGAGGCGCTCGTGACCATGTCCTGGTAGTAGTTGGCGCTGATCGCGTACTTCTCGGCGATCTTCTTGCGCACCAGCACCGACGGACCGTGAATCGTCACGCCGCCGCCTTCGTAGCGGTGATAGAGCATGTCGGCGCGATCGTCGGCGAGCACGCCGGCGAACGCAGCGGCGGGAAGGAACAGCGAGGCGAGGACGAGCCCGAGCCAGCGCATGCTGGCCCGGGCCCGCAGTTCCACGCCCCATGCCTTCTTCATCAGTTGCATCCGCAGCCGCCGCCGGCGCTGCCATTGGCTCCGCGCGCGCCTTCGCGCGCATCGAACACGTGGTCCAGGTAGGCGGTCGATACCGGGTTCGGATCGAACGACATGATCGGATCGGCGAGCGCCTGGCGCTCGTACGGCTTCACCCAGGGCTCGATGTTGCCGCAGCCGCTGAGCAGCACCAGTGCCACGACCCCGCCAACCGCCAACCGCCAACCGCTAACCGCTTTCATGTTCACTACTCTTTCAGCAGCGCCCGAATCTGATTCAGATATTCGCCTTCGTCGCCCGCCTTGTAGCCCTTGTGCAGGTAACGCACGTTGCCCTGGCGGTCGATGAACACCGTGCTCGGCATCGCCTTCACGTCGTACATCGCGCTGACCTTGCTCTCGCGGTCGAACAGCACCGGGAACGAAACCGGCGTCTTGCTCAGCCACTCCTCGGCGTCCTTGCTGTTGGCGTCGACATTGACGCCGACCAGCGTGAAGCCGAGCGCACTGTAACGCTTGTGCATCTGGTCGAGTAGCGGCATCTCCTGGCGGCACGGCCCGCACCAGCTCGCCCAGAAATTCAGCATGACGACTTTGCCCTTGAGCTGGTCGAGCGACACGGTGTCGCCGCTTCGCGACGGCAACGCGAACGTGGGCGCCCGCGCGGCGCTTGCCCCGACCATCGAAGTCGTCGCCAGCGCAGCTGCGACGGCGGCTACGCGCACCCATGAATTGAGCCTGGAAAACAGCATGGTTCGTGATCCTCTTCGTGCGGACGCAAACGCCCAATGCGTATCCTCGCTCAGAAGAAAATCGACAAACCGAGATGTGCTTCTAGGTTATTGACGATCTTTTTTTCGCCCAGCAGGTCGATGTCGTAGACGTGATCGCGCACGTCGAAGTGCACCGCGATCCAGTCGGCCGGCAGGATGCGATAGCCGAAGCCGCCGCTGACCGTGAAGCGATCGTCGCCGGCGAAGCGCGTGCTGCCGATGCCGGTGACGAGATAGAAGGCCGTGGGGTACGCGCGGTTCTTGCCGAGGAAGATCTCGCCCGGCAGCGCGTTCCAGCCCGCCGAAATCGCGTAATACGTGTAGTCGCGCTCGCTGTCGGTGAGCAGCTCGGCCGAGCCCGACAGGTTCTCGTAGCTGGTGCGCCCGGCGCGCGACTGGCCGATGGTCGCTTCCAGGAAGAAATCCTCGGTGAGGTTGTAGGCGAGGCGCGCGCCATACACGACGTTGCTCTCGAAGTCTTCGATGCTGAGGATGCCGACGTAGGCGCCGACCTCGAAGTCCTCGGTATCGATGCGCGTGCGCTTGATCTCGCGGCGCTCGACCTGCGGATCGATGATCGGCTTGTCGGACGGCTCGCCGGTGAGCGGCTCGGCCGCCGCCTGCTGCTGCTCCGAGGCGGGCGGCAGCGGCTCGTCGCGCCGGAACAGCGCGCAGCCCGGCAGCGTGGTCGCGGCGAGCGCGATCAGAAAAAGAAGGCGAGCCCGAGATACTTCCATTCGTCCACTTCCTCGTTGTCGTCGCGGCTGGTGAATATCACGTTGTTGCGATATTCGGTGCGCAGCATGAAACGACGGGTGAGATAGAACTGCAGACCGCCGCCGACGTAGCCGATCTGGTCGTCGCGGTCGACCGACTGCACCAGCGTCGACTTCGGCTCGGTGTAGATGTAGCCGGTGCCGAGCGTGAAGTACGGCGAGATGCGCCACTCCGGCACGAACACGTGCACCAGGCCGAGCGTGGCGCTGTAGCCGTTGGAGAATTCGCCGACGATGTGATTGACGGTGAGCTCGATCGACAGGTTGTCGCTGAACGCGTAGCCGCCGAACGCCGAGACCAGGCTGGCGCCGCCGAAGTCGCCGCCCGCTACGCCCGCCTGCCAGCGGCGGCTCATGTAGTTCTCGCGCGCCGGCTCCTGCAGGTCGAGCGGCTCGCCGGTCGGCTCGAGCGTCGCGATCATCTGCTCGCGCGGCACCCAGCCTTCGACGCCGCGGTCGGTGCGTATTTCGAACCAGTCGGTGCGGCGCTTGACGATCTCGACCTCGCGGCCGCGCTCGACCACGTGGAACACGGGATAGCCGCGCCCGGGACCGGTGTGCAGCTCGATGAACGGATCCGCGATCAGGATCTTGTGCGGATGTTCCTTGGCGAGAGCGTTCTGGGCGGTGAACAGCAGCGTCAGCAGGAGCCCGAAAATCGTGAACGGTCGCCGCATCAATTCGCCGGGGCGACAAACGGGTCGTTGTAGTACTGCGCGCCGATGTCGAGCCATTCGGAGAGCAAGCGTAACTCACTTGGTGACATAAAGTCGCGGTGATCGGTCTGCCCGGCGCCCGGTGCGCCCTCCATCTTGCCGAAGAAGCGACCCGAAGCCGCCGCGCCGTTCGCGCTCATCGACGCCGGCACGTCGCGGAATTGCACGCAGGTCGTCACGTTCGTGACCGGGTCGGTCACGAACTGCAGGCACTCGTCCTCGAGCTGCCCCATCGCGTTCACCACCTGGCCGACGTCAGCGAACAGCAGCTCGCGATACGAGCGGAACTGGTCGGGCTCGTCGTCGGACGGGCCGTCGGTCAGGTCGAGATCGCCGGCCGGCACGGCCGTCATGGCCGCGGCGTTGACCGGCGCGTGACAGGTGGTGCACTTGTGATTGATCGGCTGATTCGTGACCGGGTCGAGATCCGGCATGCCATCGCCATTCGCGTCCACGAAGCGGTCGATGCCCCACATCGGGTGGATGTGCATCTCGTAGTGGATCGTGATGCGGCACAGGCTGGTCCAGTTCGAGGTGCAGCTCGCCGCAACCGGCGGCGTCGTGCCCCTGAGCCCGTTCATGCAAGTGACATGCTGGGTCGGATCGGCTGCATTGGACAGCACGGTCGAGGGGCCCGCCGAATAGCAGGCGTCGACCGAAGGCGTGGTCGCCGGCGTCGCCGGCCAGTAATCCTGGAACGCCACGTCGACGCTCGGCTCGCACGCGCCGTTACACATGATGCGGTTGCGGACTTCGGCCATCGTCTCGCCGGCATCGGCGAACAGCGCCGCGTTGGTGTTCGGGAACGGGCTGCCGGTCGTCGGCGCGCCCGCGTTCACTGAGTTGGTCAGGCCCGCCCGCCCATGTGCGACCGGCGGAGTGGCGTTCGCGTTGTGGCAGCCGTTGCAGGTGCGCGTCTCGCCCGGCATGAGCTGCAGCCAGTTGGTGTGGCGGCTGCCGAGCACGCCGCCGATGCGGCGACCGCGCGCATCGAGCACGCTGATGTTGAACGCCACGTTCGCCGGCACTTTGACCTTCACCGAGCCGTCCGGCTCGATCGGCGCGTAGCCGAGGATGTCGCGCATGCCGAGCGCGCGGTTCGGACCGAACGCCGTGTCATCGATGTCGCGCGTGTCGTCGTCCGGCTGCGCGACCGCCTTCTCGATGCGCAGGAAGCGGGCAGGGCGCGTGGCGTAGGCCGCGTTGGCCGGATCGCGCACGGCAGCGATGCCGCCCGGCGCCTGGTCGACGCCGTCGATGTCATACACGCTGCGGATGTTCAGCACGCCCACCGCCTCGGTGAGCCAGTCCTGCGGGAAGTCCACGCCGGCGGCGCGGTCGAGAATGACCGGCGGCAGCACGCGCGCCGAGCCCGCGACGACTTCCGTGTACATGAAGCCTTCCTGCGGAGCGACGACCGGCTGCTGCGTGTTCCGGCGCACGTCGTAGATGTAGATGCCGAACAGCGGCGGCGCTTCCACCGCATCCGGATTGCTCAGGCGATCGCTGGTGCACGGAACGATGCGCGTGTCTTCCAGCAGCCGGCACTGCGACCAGCTCACCAGCAGGCGATCGCTGCCATCGAAAAGCGGCGAGGCGGAACGATAGCGGCCGCCGGGCGAGGGTCCCTCGATCGTGCGGACGTCGGTCGGCAGCGCGCGCGTCTGGGCCGGCCCCGGCATTCCCGCGCTCGACATGATCGGCGCGGTGTTGTCGACGAAGTTCTGCGTGTCGATCAGCACCAGGTCGCCGCCCTCGGCGGTACCGGTAAACGGACGCACCAGCGCGAGCGTGCGGCCGTCCTGCATCGGGCGCGGCGTCGTGAACTGGATGACGCTCGGCTGACTCGTGGTCGGATCGACCGTGCCGGTCGCGTGGCTGTTCGCGCCGTACAGCAGCTGCAGGTCCGAGCCGTCCGGATTGACGCTGTAGAGATCGAACTGGTTGTCGTCGATCTCGTGCTCCCAGCGCGCGAACACGATGCGGCCGTTCGGCAGCACCGCCGGCTCGGTGTCGTGGCTCTGGTTGAACGAGATCTGGTGGATGTTGGTGCCGTCGGCGTCCATCACGTGCAGCACGAACGCCGGCTCGTTGTCGTCCTCGTCCTGGCCGGCGTATTGCGGCTTGTTCTCGTCGAGCTGGATCGCGCGCGACTGGCGCTGGCGCGTCGACGTGAAGACGATCCTGCCGTCCGGCAGGTAGTGCGGCATGATGTCGTGGCCTTCGTCGTCGACCGTGTCCGAGGCGATGACGCGGCGCAGGTTGTTGGTCTTGGCGTCGTACTCCCAGATGTTCCAGCTCGGCTGGTCTTCCTCGTCGGCGCCTTCGATGAACTTGGCGCGCATCGCGAACACGACCTTGCTGCCGTCGAAGTTCACGTCGAGGTCGCGGACGTCGCCCAGACCCTCGGTCTCGCCCGCGGTCAGGTTGATCTCCGGCGCCGACACCGAAGCGCGATCGCGCATGAACAGGTCCGCGCCGATCTCGAAACGACGCAGCACGCGCGCGTCGTCTTCCATCATGTCGTCGTCTTCGGGATCGGGGACCGGGCGCTTCACGTAGAACACCGGGAAGTCGAGCGTCACCGGATCCGCGTCCTGGCCGCTGCCGATCGTCACATCGGTGCCGCCGCTGCCGCTGCTGCACGCTGCGAGCACGCCGCACGCAACCGTGATCGCGAGCGCGACGGCGCCGCGAACCGCGCGCGCGGTTGCGACTTTCAGCGTGTCACGTTGCGACTGATCACTCATTGGGCACTCCGAACGGACTTGGATGATCGACTCGACATATTCACGGGGCCGTTAAACCGGTCACACGACTGCCTGCGACGAACCCTGATTTTCCATAGTCGCGGTCGTTCATCCCTGCACCGCGTGACTCGGCTCACATAGCGCGCCGACACACCCGGTTTATTCCTGCGTCGCAGACGACGGACCGGGGCCCGGATCGTGGCGGCGAGCCTACACGCGCGCGTGAAACGCCCGGTACTGTCTCCGGCCGGCGACGTACGCCGCTTGAGACAGCTACCCAAATGGAAACGCCGACTTATAGTCGCCGCGCACTGACGGGGGACGGCCGACTTTGCGGTGAGATCCAAGGCTCGTCCACCGAACGAATCTTCGACACCGGGACCGACAACTCAGGGTCTGGCATGAGCAACATGAACAGCAAGCATCTGGCAGCGCGCGGCAATGCGCGGCGCAGCGTATTGGTGAAGGTCACCGCGCTGGCGCTCGCGATCGCCACCTTTGCGTCCGTGCCACACGACGCGTCCGCCGATCCGCTGTCGCGCCGGCAGGCGAAGCGCATGTACGACCGGCTCACCGGCACGCCGCCGACACCGGCATTGCTCAACGACCTCGAGGGGCGCGTCGCGAGCGACAAGGTCGCCGCCGCCATGTACATGCTCGACAGGAGCCAGCCGCACTCGAGCGCCTTCTACAGCACGACGCTGAAGAACTTCGCGACGCCGTGGACCAACCGCGACCAGACAGTGTTCGCGCCGCTCAACGATTACACGGCGACCGTGATCGGCATGGTTCGCGACGACGTCGACTTCCGCACCGTGCTCTCCGCCGACCTCGTCTACATCGGCCAGGGCGTCTCGCCGGCGTACTCGACGACGAGCAACGACCACTACGTAGCGCTGGAGAGCAACAACGCCGACCTGCGCGTGGTGTTGCAGGGGACGACGCAGTCCTCGCTGAACGGCCTGCCGCCCGCTGCGACCGCCGGCATCATCACCTCGCGCGCCGCGGCGGAAGCGTTCTTCATCGATGGCACGAATCGCGCGATGTTCCGCTTCACGCTGCTCAACCACCTGTGCCACGACATGGAGCAGGTGCACGACACGTCGCGTCCGCCGGATCGCATCCGCCAGGACGTGACGCGCAGCCCCGGCGGCGACAGCTCGCTGTTCCTGAACAACTGCATCGGCTGCCACAGCGGCATGGACCCGATGGCGCAGGCGTTCGCGTACTACGACTTCGACGAGACGCAGGGCCGGCTGGTCTTCACGGCCGGCGCGGTGCAGCCGAAGTACCTGATCAACTCCGACAACTTCAAGCCCGGCTACGTCACGACCGACGATCACTGGGAGAACCGCTGGCGCCTGCCGGGCAAGAACACGGTGCTGGGCTGGGCCGGCCAGGACGGCCAGATCCGCAGCGGCAACGGCGCCAAGACGCTCGGCGAGGAGCTGGCGAACAGCGATGCGTTCGCGCAGTGCCAGGCCGAGAAAGTGTTCCGCACAGTGTGCTTCCGTTCGCCGAGTGACGCAGCCGATCGCGGGCAGGTGACTGCCAGCGCCAACGGTTTCAAGAGCGGCGGCAACCTGAAGCGCGTGTTCGCCGAGACTGCCGCGTACTGCGCGGGCAATTGAGGAGACGGTAAGCCATGAAGCGCGTTTTCGATCACAGCGTTGCACGACTTGCCGGGCTCGCCCTGCTCGCAGTCGCCGTCCTGTCCGGTTGCGGTGGCGGTGCTTCGACGACGGAGAACCCCGTCGTGACGCCGCCGACCTCCGGTCCGACGTATTCGGGCCCGGCGCCCGCGACCGCGGACATCCAGGCATTCCGCATCAACTTCTGGGAGAACGTCCGCGGCACGAACCGCTGCGGCAGCTGCCATACCGCCGGCGGCCAGACGCCGCAGTTCGCGCGCTCCGACGACGTGAACGCCGCGTATCAACAGGCCGGCGGCGTCGTCAATCGCGACAACCCGTCGCAGTCGATCATCGTCCAGAAGGTCGGCGGCGGTCACAACTGCTGGCTCGCCGACGCGAGCGCTTGCGCGAGCATCATGACGCGCTGGATCCAGGACTGGGTCGGCGCCGCCGGCACGGGCGGGCGTCAGATCGAGCTCACCGAGCCGACGCCGAAGGATCCGGGCTCGACGCGCCGCCTGCCCGCGGATGCGCCGGCTGCCTACTTCACCGACGGCGCGTCGCGCAGCACCTATACGCTGCTCACGACGTACTGCGCGGACTGCCACCGCTCGACGTCGGCGACGAAGCAGTCGCCGTTCTTCGCCGCGGCCGACGTCCAGGAGTCGTACCAGAACGCGCTCGCGAAGATCAATCTCGACGATCCGGCGAACTCGCGCTTCGTGATCCGCCTCGGCCGCGAGTCGCACAACTGCTGGAGCGACTGCGCCGCGAACGCCGCGGAGATGCAGGCCGCGATCCAGATGCTGGCCAACTCCATCACCCCGACGCAGGTCGATCCGAACCTGATCACCAGCAAGGCGCTGACGCTGTTCGACGGCACCGTCGCCAGCGGCGGCAACCGCTACGAGAACAACCTGATCGCGCTCTACGAGTTCAAGAGCGGCCAGGGCACGACCGCGTTCGACACCAGCGGCGTCGATCCGGCGGCGGATCTGACGATGAGCGGCGACGTCACGTGGGTCGGCGGCTGGGGCATCAACATCAAGACCGGCAAGGCGCAGGCCTCGACGACCGCGAGCCGCAAGTTCCAGCAGCTGATCACGGCGACCGGCGAGTACTCGATCGAAGCGTGGGTCGTGCCGGGCAACGTGACGCAGGAAGACGCGCGCATCGTCAGCTACTCCGGTAGCACCGCGACGCGCAACTTCACGATGGGCCAGACGATGTACAACTACGACTTCTTCGGTCGTAGCTCCGTCAGCGATGCGAACGGCAGTCCGCAGCTGTCGACTGCCGATGCGGACGAGCGCCTGCAGGCTTCGCTGCAGCACGTCGTGATGACTTACGACCCGGTCAACGGTCGTCGCATCTACGTGAACGGCGAATTCACCGGCGACATGGACAGTGGCGGCGGCACGCTCGGCGACTGGGACAACAGCTACGCGTTCGTGCTCGGCAACGAGGTCAGCAACAACCGCCAGTGGGCAGGCGTGATCCGCCTGGTCGCGATCCACAACCGCGCGCTGACCCTGCAGCAGATCCAGCAGAACTTCCAGGCCGGCGTCGGCGAGAAGTTCTTCATGCTGTTCGGCATCTCGCACCTGGTGAACGTGCCGAAGGCCTACATCCTGTTCGAGGCCCAGCAGTACGACAGCGCGGGCTACCTGTTCACGAACCCGAAGTTCATCAGCCTCGACGCGAGCGCGATGCCCGGCAGCATCCCGCTCAAGGGCATGCGCATCGGCATCAATGGCGCCGAGCCGCACGTCGGCCAGGCGTATCGCCTGTTGGACACGGTGATCGCGGACGCGAACTACTCCGCCGCGACCGGCCAGACGCTGTCGACGGTCGGCACGATCATCGGGCTCGAGCAGGGTCCGGCCTCCGACGAGTTCTATCTCTGCTTCGACACGCTCGGCACGCGCCAGGATGTCTGCTCGGCCTACGCCGAGGGCGTGCCGCCGACCTTCGTCAACGTGCCGCGGCCGGCGGACATCGGCTTCCGCACGTTCGACAAGATCAACGCGACGATGGCCGCGGTGACGGGCGTGAGCCCGAACACGGCGGCGGTGAAGTCGACCTACACGAACATCCGGCAGTCGCTGCCGGCGGTCGACAGCATCGAGGCGTTCCTGGCCTCGCACCAGACGGCGATCGCGCAGCTCGCGATCCAGTACTGCGACGCGCTGGTCGAGTCGCCGGCGGCGGGCAGCTACTTCCCGGGACTGAACCTGGGCGGTGCGCCGTCGAGCGTGTTCGGCTCGACCGCCGGCAAGGACCTGCTGATCGATCCGCTGGTCAACAACATGATCGGCACGAACGTCACGACGCAGCCGAGCGCGGACGAACTGAAGAACACGTACACGCCGCCGGCGGCCGACGGCCCGACGCGCCCCGGCCTGTACGCGTTGATCGACACGCTCAACCAGTGCGGCGGCAGCGCCTGCCCGGCGAGCCGCACGAAACTGATCGCCAAGGCCACGTGCGGCGCGGTGCTCGGCAGCGGCGCCACGTTGATCGACTGATCCGACTTCAAGATCCGGGATGACACAGCCATGCTGATTATCAAATCGCGCAAGAAACGCCCGCTCGGTCTGAACGAGCCGCTCAGGCACGAATCGCACAAGAAGCCGGTGACCCGCCGCGACTTCCTGGCGCAGGGCTTCGTCACCGGCGCGGCGACCGTGGTGGCGCCGGCGATCCTCGGCACCGTGCTCGGCGCGCGGCGCGCGCAGGCGCAGACCGCGACACTGTCGCCGGACATGAGCTTCCTGGCGGATCCGCAGAACGACATCTGCAACATCCAGCAGGGCGCGGGCAAGATCCCGTTCATCTGCTTCGATCTGGCGGGCGGTGCGAACATCGCGGGCTCGAACGTGCTCGTCGGCAAGGAGGGCGGCCAGCTCGACTTCCTGTCGACGCAGGGCTACTCGAAGCTCGGCCTGCCCGGCAACATGCTGCCGAACAACGCCGTCACGAACTTCATCAATACGGAATTCGGCCTGGCGTTCCACTCCGACAGCGCGTTCCTGCGCGGCATGCTGGAAAAGACCGCGGCCACGACGCGCGCGGGCGTGAACGGCGCTGTGATCGCGGCGCGTTCGGAGAACGACACCGGCAACAACCCGCACAATCCGATGTACGGCATCGCCAAGGCCGGCTCGCGCGGCAGCTTGCTGACGCTGATCGGCTCGCAGAACTCGGACTCGGGCGGCAACTCGATGGCGCCGGCGATGCTGATGGATCCGGCGAACCGCCCGACCAAGATCGATCGCGCCTCGGACGCGAGCGGCCTGGTGGATACCGGCGCGCTCGGCACGCTGTTCACCAAGCCCGACGGCTCGCCCGACTCGGCCTCGACCGTCGCGGTGATGGAGCAGATGGCTCGCATCAGCGAGCAGAAGCTCCTCAAAGTGGACCCTGCGATCGCGGACGGCGCGCGCCTGGAAACCCAGGTCAAGTGCGGCTACGTGCGGACGGCCGACACGGTGGCCCGCTTCAGCAGCCCGGCTGCAATCAATCCGGCCGTCGATCCGGACATCACCGGCGCCGGCGGCGTGTTCGGCGCGAACTTCGGCAACGACGGCGAGTTCCAGAAGACCGCGTCGGTCATGAAGCTCGTGGTCGAGGGCTACGCGGGCGCGGGCACGATCAGCATGGGCGGTTTCGACTATCACACCGGCGATCGCTCGACCGGCGAGCTGCGCGATCTGCGCGCCGGGCGCTGCATCGGCGCGGCGCTCGAATTCGCGGCGCGTCGCGGCAAGCCGCTGATGATCTATGTGTTCAGCGACGGCTCGCTCTCTTCGAACGGCATGGTCGACAACTCGACCGACGGCCGCGGCAAGGGCCAGTGGACCGGCGACAACCAGCAGACTGCTGCTGCGTTCTTCCTGGTCTACAACCCGCCGACCAACGGCGGCCGCCCGGCGCTGATGACGTCCGGCGCGGGCGCGGCGCGCCACCAGCAGATCGGCTACTACAGCGCCGGCGGCGACGTAGTGAACAGCAGCAGCCCGGCGGCGAACAACGTGAACCTGCTGGTGCAGACAGTGCTGTTGAACTACATGGCGCTGCACGGCGAGGCCGGCCAGTACAACACGAAGTTCGGCAGCGCGCTCGGCGCGGGCGCCGCGCTCGATGGCCTGATCGCCTTCGAGCCGATCGTCAACGGCTCGATCGGAGCGTAGAGAGGGTCAGGCTCTAGCCTGACTGCTACTGGCTTCGATACCTGACTTCCACGAACAGGGCGCGCCCGCGCCCTGGAAAATACCGGTAGTTGCCGAAAGCGAAGTCCGCGCGGTCCGCATACGCGCGATCCGTGACGTTGCTCAGCCGCAGCGTCGTGGTCCAGTTGTCGCGGATGTTCCAGCCGACGCGCAGGTTCAGCAGGTCGTGGCCCGGATACTCGTTGGCGTTCGCGGCATCGACGAAATAGCGCCCGACCGATACCCACTCCAGCTCTGCATTCGCGACCGGCAGGAACTGCCAGCCGAGGCGCGCGGTGTTGACGTGTCGCGGCGCTGTGTCCACGTCGCGACCGGAGATGATGGTTTCGCCGCCGTCGACCGCGCGGTTGAATGCGTACGTGTGCTTCGCGTAGGTGCCTGCGAGCGCGACAGACAGCGTGTCGATCGGCAGCCAGTTGAACTCGTATTCGACGCCCTCGTGGTCGGTCTTGCCGTCGCTGACGTTGAAGCCGTTGGAGTCGCGGAAGATCACGTTGTCCTTCTTCATCTTGAAGACCGCGAGCGAGTAGTGCAGCGGGCCGAATACGCCGCGGCCGCCCACCTCGACGCTGTCGAGCCGCTCCGCATCGAGGTCCGCGATCGATTGCTGGCGCTGCAGGCGGTAGAGCTCGCTGGTGTCCGGCGCCCGATAGCCGCGCGCCCCGGTCACGTACAGCGTGTGGTCGCTCGTGAGCGAGTAGCTCAGGCCGAGCTTCGAGGTGACGTTCGTGAAGTCGTCGTTGCGGTCAGCCGGGCGGTTGAACAGGCAGCCGGTGGCGCCGCATGACGTGCCGTCGTCGCGCGTGTTCCCCGCGAGCATCTTGTTGTCGTACTCGTAATCGACGTATTCCAGCCGCGCGCCCGCCGTGAGCTTCCAGCGCTGCGCGAACGGCTGCTCGATCTGGGCGTAGAGCGCGGCGACCTGACTCTGCACGTCGTAGTCGTAGTGCTTGCCCGCCGGACGAATCGCGTTTGCCGCAGGCGGGCCGTCGGTCGCCGGCCCGTCCTGCGTCTCCTCGAGGAAGCCGTCGGCGAGCTCGAGGTCGACGCCGGCGAGCAGCTGCATGTCGTCGAACACGACGGTCTGCAGCGCCGTGAGCACCCCGAGCGAGTCCTGGCCGTTTTCCTCGAGCGGCTTGCCGATGAGGAAGTGCTGCAGGAAGTCCATGCGCGAGTGGCGCACGAACGGGCGGATCGTCAGCTGTGCGGCGCCGAGTGGCCTCGCGTACTCGCCGGTCAGGCGCAGCGCGTACGCATCGCGATAGGCTTCCGGGTTCGCGTTCGACTTCGCGATGTTCTCGTCGCGATACGAGTCGAAGCCCTGGATGAACCCCGCGGTCTCCTGGTTGAGATTCGTGCCGGCGAGCTGCACGCCGAGCGTCCCTTCGCCCAGACGGTGCGACAGTCCAAGATTCAGCTTCTGCTCCTCCAGGCCGGAGTGGTCGCGCCAGCCGCCGTCGTGCGTCGCGATCACCGTGCCGCCGACGTCGGTGGCTTCGCCCTGGTGCGCGAGCGTGAGGCGACCGCGATAGAACTCGTCCGGCCCGCCTTCGAGCGACAGGCTCTGCGACGGCAGGTCGGCCGGTGGCGCCTGAATGACGTTGACCGCGCCGTGCATCGCGCCCGAACCGTAAACGACGCCCGCGGGGCCTCGCAGCACTTCGATCGATTGCGCCTGTTCGCTGTTCACCTCGAACAGCTCGTTGACGTTGCAGAAGCCGGTCGGCCGGATCGGGATGCTGTTTTCGAGGAACAGGAACACGCCGCACGATCCCGGACCCGTCAGCACCGGCGAGCGGATCGCAGTGAGGCTTTCCTCGCCGCTGTTGCGCTGGATCATCGTGCCCGGCGCGCGGTTCATGATCTCTGCGTGATGTGTGGCGCCGACGAGCGCTACGTCTCCGCCCGACACGACCGAGATACTGCCGGGGAACTCGCGCAGCTGCTGCGGGGTCCGCGTGGCCGTGACAATGACCTCTTCGACGCGTTCGGCGCGTTCAGCCGCCCAAACGTTGCCTGCCAGCGCGAGCGCTGCCAGACACGAAAACCGGGCCCTGCGGGGTGCAAATTTGTCAGTGTCGATGCGCACGGTGGTCTCCCGTGGAGGAATCTTCACTCTGGCAGTGCAAAAGCAACGACGTAGTCGCCGCGCTTGGTGCCGAGCTTGCCGTGGCCGCCTGCGGCGATGACTACGAACTGACGGCCATTCGCTTCGTAGCTCATCGGCGTCGCCTGGCCGCCGGCGGGGAGTCGACCTTTCCACAATTCGCGCCCGGTGTCGATGTCAAACGCGCGCAGGTAGTTGTCCATGGAGGCGCCGATGAACGCCAGGCCGCCGTCCGTAACGATGGGCCCGCCCATATTCGGCATGCCGAGCGTCGGGGAGGGCACGAACCAGGGGGTCATGTCGCGGGTCGAGCCGAGCATGACCTGCCAGCGGATCGCGTTACGCCGCAAGTCGACGGCTGCAAGCGTTCCCCACGGTGGGGCGGTACACGGCAGGCCGAACGGCGAGGCCAGCATTTCGCGGCGCAGGCCATAGGGTGTGCCGGTCTGCGCGGCGAAGTCCGAATCCGGCCAGGCGTCCGAGCGCTCCATCGCAGCGAACTCGTCGCGGGGCACGAGCGTCGCGACCATCGGTACGTGATTGACCGCGGCGATCACCAGCTGACGTTCGCTGTCGAACGCGGTGCTGCCCCAGTTGACGCCGCCGGCGAATCCCGGCGCCAGGATCGTGCCGCGCAGGCTGGGCGGCGTGAAGATCCCTTCGGAGCGATAGCGGGCGATCAGGTCGCGGCACTTGCCGCGGTCGTAGAAGGTGAGGCCCCAGGCGTCCTGCGGCGTTACCGCCGCGTGCGACACGAGCGGCGGCGTCGCAGGGAACGGCTGCGTCGGCGAGATCACTTCGCCGGCGACATCGGATTGCGGCACGGGCCGCTCGACCACCTCGAACACCGGCTCGCCGGTTTCGCGGTCGAAGACATACAGCATGCCGGTCTTGGTTGCCTGGACAACGGCGGGGATCGACTTACCGTCGCGCTCGATGTCGATCAGCATCGGCTGCGCCGGCACGTCGTAATCCCACAAGTCGTGATGCACGAGCTGTCGATACCAGGCCAGTTCGCCGCTCGCGGCGTGCAGCGCCACCAGCGAGTTCGCGTACTTGTCGTCGCCCGTGCGCTCGCCGCCGAAGAAGTCCGGGCTCGCCGAACCCGTCGGCACGAACACCAGTCCGCGACCGGCGTCGACCGAGAGCACCGACCAGGCATTCGCGGCGCCGGTGCGCGCCGCCGACTGCGGCTGCCAGCCACGCCGCGTCGCTTCCTCGCGCGACGTTGGAATCGGATCCCATGACCACAGCTGCTTGCCGCTGCGCACGTCGAACGCGCGCACGATACCGCGCGGCATTTCGACGCCGCCGTTGTCGCCGACTGCCGAGCCGACGATCACGATGTCCCGGTAGATCGCCGGCGGCGACGTCACCAGGTAGTTGCCTTTCGTGCCGGCGCCCACCGCCTCGCCGAGATCGACCTTACCGCCGTTGCCGAAGTCGCGGCACGGCCGCCCGGTGCGGCCGTCGAGCTCGATCAGTCGGGCATCGAGCGTGCCCATGACGATGCGATGGGCGCACGCGGTAGTGGGGTCCGCGCTTTCGTCGACCCATGACGATACGCCGCGCGAAGTAGCTTCCGAGTAACGGCGCGCCCGATCGATCCGCGGGTCGTAGCGCCAGCGCTGGGCGCCGGTGGCGGGATCGAGCGCGATCACGATGTTCGTTGCCGTGCTGAGGTACAGCGAATCGTGCACGAGGATCGGCGTCGCCTCGAACGTGAGCGAGTCGAAGCGCGCGAAGTCGGCCCCGAGCTCACCCGTGCGGTAGGTCCAGGCAATCTTCAGCCGCCCGACGTTCGCGCGGTTGATCTGCGCCAGCGAGGAGTGGCGATTGCCGCCTGGATCGCCGCCGTACGAGCCCCACTGTGCGTCGTCATCGTCGGAGTGACGCCCCGGCGGTGCCGCGGAAGCGGCGCAGACCGCGAGCCCAAGCATCGCGACGGCCCAGAGTCTCGCGGACGAGCGTCGACTTCTCATGAGGTCAGCCTATCAGCCGCCGTTCGGCGGTCACAACTGCTGCTACTATTTGAAGCGATGAGACTGCTTCAGGTAGTGCCCGTTTGTGTGCTCCTGCTCGCCCAGGTTGCGCATGCCGCCGAAGGTGAGCGGCCGCGCATCGGGCTGGTGCTGAGTGGCGGCGGCGCACGCGGCGCGGCGCACATCGGCGTGCTGAAAGTGCTCGATGAGATGCACGTGCCGGTCGACGCCATCGCCGGCACCAGCATGGGTGCAGTGGTCGGCGGGCTCTATGCCTCCGGCATGTCGGCCACCGAGATCGAAAAGCTGATCGGCTCGCTGAACTGGCAGGACGCCTTCCGCGACCGGCCGCCGCGCGAAGAGCTCGGCTTCCGCCGCAAGCAGGACGAGCGCAATTTCCTCGTGCGCTATGCGCTCGGCCTGAAGAAGGAGGGCTTCGTCCTGCCCCCGGGCCTGGTCCAGGGGCAGAAGCTCGAGCAGGTCCTGCGCAACGCGGCGCTGCCGGTCGCCGAGATCCAGCGCTTCGATCGCCTGCCGATTCCGTTCCGTGCGATCGCCACGGACCTCGAGACCGGCCAGGCGGTCGTGATGGACTCGGGCGACCTGGTCACCGCGATGCGCGCGAGCATGTCCGCGCCGGGCGTGTTCGCGCCCGCGCAGCGCGAAGGGCGATTGCTGGTCGACGGCGGCCTGGTAGAGAACCTGCCGATCGATACCGCGCGCGCGATGGGCGTCGACGTGCTCATCGTCGTCGACGTGAGCTTCCCGCTGTATTTGCGCGATGAGCTGAAGTCGCCGCTGGAAGTGACCAACCAGGCGTTCGCGATCCTGATCCGCGGACGCACGCTCGAGCAGCGCAAGAAGTTGCAGTCGACCGACATCGTGCTCGATCCGCCACTCGGGCGCTTTGCGTCCGCCGACTTCAGTCGCTTGCCGCAGGCGTTGCGCGCGGGCGAGGAAGCGGCACGCGGCGCGTCGGCGGCGCTCGCCAAGCTGTCGCTCAGCGAGGCCGACTACCGGACGTATCTCGCACAGCGCAACTCGCGCTCGACCGAGTTGCCGGTGATCCAGTTCGTGCGCGCCGACTCTACCTCGTCGCAATACGAGCCGCTGATCCAGGCAACGATGAAGGACCTGGTAGGTAAGCAGCTCGACAAGGAGCTGGTGCGCAGCAAGCTGTCCTCGCTGTACGCGCTCGATCGCTTCGAGACGATCGACTACCAGCTGATCGAGGATCAGGGCGAGGCCGGCCTGCAGCTCGACCTGCGCCGCAAGAGCTGGGGACCGAACTACGTGCGCATGGGGCTGAACCTCGAGGACGACTTCGAGGGCAACAGCCGTTACAACGCGGCGGTGCGCTTCATTGCGACCGAGCTGAACAATCTCGGCGGCGAGTGGCTCACCGACATCCAGATCGGCGAGAACCCGAAGTTCTTCACGGAGTTCTATCAGCCGCTGTCGATCGCGAGCCGCTACTTCCTGGCGCCGCAGTTCGATTTCGAGGAGCGCAGCGTGTTCGAGCTGCGCAACAACGACCGGGTCGCCGAGTATCGCGTGCGCGAGGTCTCGGGCGGGCTCGACTTCGGCCGCGAAATTTCCAACTGGGGCGAGATCCGCTTCGGCGTGCATCGGGGCACCGGACGGCGGCGCCTGCTGATCGGCGATCCGTCGCTGCCGGCGAGCGAGTTCGATCGCGGCGGCTACTTCACCCGCTTCTCGTACGACAAGCTCGACAGCATCTTCTTCCCGCGCCACGGCCAGCAGTTCGACATCGAGTGGCGCGCCGAGCGCGAGAGCGTCGGCGCCGACACGAACTTCGACATCTTCAGCACCAGCTGGCTGATCGCGCGCTCGTTCGACCGGCACACGTTCATCTTCTGGACCGACGCCGGCACGACGGTGGACGCGCTGGACACGCCCGAGAACTCGTTCTCCCTCGGCGGCTTCCTCAATCTCTCCGGGCTGACGCCCGGCTTCCTGGCCGGACCGCACTACGGTATCGGCCGACTCATCTATTACCGTCGGATCGGTCGCGGCGGGGAAGGCGTGCTCGATCTGCCGGCCTACGCGGGCGTCTCGCTGGAGGCGGGCAACACCTGGCTCGAACGTAAGGACATGTTCAGTAACCCGCGGGTCGATGCCAGCGTGTTCTTCGGGCTCGATACGCCGCTCGGACCGGTGTACCTGGCGACCGGCTACGACGAGGGCGGCAGCAAGGCCTTCTACCTGTTCCTGGGAAGGACCTTTTAGTGCTTATTTATCGATCTTTTCGAATTCCAGGCTCGGCTGGTCGCCGGGTCGGAAATAGACGTAACGTCCGCTCATCTCTTTGAGGGCACGATCGCGCTCCTCGCGAGTGGCGAACCAGTGCTCCTTCGCCCAATCCGCGCCGACCAGGTTCTTGAACGGGTCGGTGGTGCGCAGGCGCACTCGAATGCCGAACTGGCACTGCTTCGGGAGCGGGCGGGCGAGGTTGTGCTCGTGAACGATGGGCATAAACGGCCAATGGGAACCCGGGCGAGGACGCGATTCTAAGAGACGCGCCCTGCCAACGCGAATCGCCTGCGGCCGAACGTGCAAGAAGCGCGCACGGCAGCCCGCTAAAGTGTCCGATGTGTCCGCTGCAACCGGTGAAACTACGCATATCGCCGGTGAACGACGCGCGCACGCAACGTGGGTGCAACGGTTCATCTCGTTGCCGCATCTCACGTTATGAATGCCGTGTTTTCCTGCTCGCAGCGATGGTGTCATGTGTTGCGCAATTGTGTGACGCGCGCGCCGAACCGCTGCGAGCGCTGAAACCTTTCGTCGCATGCTGCAATCTGATCATCGTAATTCCCTTGTACGCATGGGAACGCATCCGCGTAATGACGATCAGTAGCAAGGTGATGGATCGAGACGCGAATGCAGTTCTCGGGTGATGCCGGCGCCGTTTCCGGCAGTTGTTCGCAGAACCGGGGAGGGGCGTGCGGATGATTCTCCGTAGGACCCATGAGATGACAGGCGGCGGCGATCTGAATCCTGGCGCAGTCCGGCAGCTCGACACCGGCAACGCAATTCTCAACGTCAAGACGCAAGTAGCAGACTACGCGCTCGATGCCGAGCGGCTGGCCGTGCTGTGCGCGTGGAACGGGCGGCAGGAGGTCGCGCTCGACGGGCGCCGGGTGTTCGTCGACGATGACACCTGGATGACAGTGCCCGCGTGTCCCGCGAACGTGCGCATCCGCGGCTCGCGCGAAGTGCATGCCCTGACGATTCTGTTCCGGCGCGGCATGCCGGAAGAGACGCTCGGCGCACTGATTACCCCCGAGGACCGTCTGCTGGACAGCGGCGAAGTCGCGCAGTCCGCCACGCTGCCCTTCATGCCGCACCTCTATACGCACGATCGCAGCGTCACACCGGTCCTGCTCTTCATCCGCCGTCACTGCGAGATGGGGCTCGAGGACGCGCTCTGGTACGAGGAGCAATTCGCGTTCCTGCTCGAGCGACTGCTGATGCGCCACCGGCAAGTGGTGCAGCGTGCGCACTCGGTTCCGGTGCGCCGCGCGGCGACGCGTCGCGAGATCCTGCGTCGCGTGTCGCTCGCGACGGACTTCATCCACTCGAACTACGACAAGCCGCTGATGCTCGGGGACATGGCCCGAGCCGCGTTCCTGTCGCGCCATCACTTCCTGCGGCTGTTCAAGCGCATTCACGACGTGACGCCGCACGAGTACCTGCAGCGCAAGCGCACCACAGTCGCGGCGCGCTTGCTGCGGGGCACGGACCTCGCGGTGGAGGACATCGTGAAGCAGGTCGGGTTCGATTCGCGCTCGACGCTGTTCCGCGCGCTGCGCCGGTTCCACGGCGTCACGCCGCGCGAATGCCGCCGCGCACCGGACGGCCTCGCGTTCATGGGCGGGATCGGAATGGCGGGAATGACGCCTTCGCTGTCAGAGTCGGGCTGAGGCCGACCTACGGCATCACTCTCCTACGACTCCAGCAGGTGGCGCATGCGCTCCTGCTGGAGTTTTTCATGGTCGCGCACGATCGCGAGCGTCTTCTGCAGAGAATCCGAATCCGGGTTCAGTTGCAGTCCGCGCTGAATGTCGCGCAGCGACTCCTCGATCTTGCCGAGTCCGAGGTGCGCCGCCGCGCGGTTCTGCCACGTGCGCCAGTTGTCGTCCACGAGCGCGATCGACTGGTCGCAATGCTCGAGCGCGCGCTGGTACTGCTTGAGCGCCGCGAAGCCCGCGCACAGATTGGCAAGCGCCGAGGCGCGATCCTGCTGCGAGATCGCGAACGTCAATCCCATCTGCGTGAGCTGAATGCCGCGTTGCCACTCGCCGCGCATCAGCGCGTCCGCGCCGTCTGCCAGCATCACGTTCGGTCCGATGACGGTGTTCGAGCCGGCGGTCTGCGGCTCGGCGGATGCAATCGGCGGCAGCGCTGCGGCCAGCTCTGACAGGATCAGGGCGGCTGCGAGGATCAGCTTCGGCAACGCGTTCATGGCGAAACCTCGCCGCCATTAATAGCACCGCCAAGCGGCGGCGCAAGGACCCTCGCGCCATTGCGGGGCCTGCGGGGTTCCCGTCCGGTTTTTCAAGGGCCTGCGCGCAGGTGGCGGCCCGATTTGCCGCGAGTGTGCGGCCTTGCTTACTCTTGCTGCGACCCCAGCTAGTGCGTTCCCCCGCTTGCCCCACAGGACTGCCGCGATGAACCCGTTTCGCAAGAAAGCCGTCATGCCCGACCCCACCGATGTGTTGCCCGGCCGCGCGACCCCGCTGCGAGTGACCGAGCGTCACGCCATCAGCGGCAATCGGATCGTGCCGCCCTTCCCGGAAGGCACGAAGCTCGCCTTGTTCGGCCTCGGTTGCTTCTGGGGCGCGGAGCGGAAGTTCTGGCAGCTGCCCGGCGTGTACAGCACTGCGGTCGGCTACGCAGCCGGCGCTACGCCGAATCCGACCTATGAAGAAGTCTGCTCCGGCTACACCGGGCACAACGAAGTGGTGCGCGTCGTGTACGACCCGCGCAAGGTCAGTTACGAGACGCTGCTCAAGACGTTCTGGGAATCGCACGACCCGACTCAGGGCATGCGCCAAGGCGGCGACGTCGGTACGCAGTATCGCTCGGGCATCTACGTTTACGACGCCGAGCAGCGCGCCGCCGCGCAGGCGAGCCTGAAGAGCTACGCCGAGCGGTTGAGGAACGCCGGTCACGGAGCGATCACGACCGAGATCAGCGACGCGCCGGAGTTCTACTACGCCGAGGACTATCACCAGCAGTATCTGCACAAGAACCCGGATGGCTACTGCGGACTGGGAGGATGCGGCGTGCCCTTCCCGCTGGAGGGACCCCGTTGATTTGTCATGACTCGGACTCGCTGAGCACTGGGCGTGCTCATACTCCCCACAGGTAGATGCCTACGTCGGTGCTCGTTTGACGGGCGTACACTCTGCCGCCCTAACCTGCAGCGGAGGGTACGACCATGGGCGTGCTAGATCAGTTCGGCGGCGCAGTGGGCAGTGTCCTGGGTCAGGGTAAGAGTGCTGGCGTCAGCGCGGTGCTGCTCCAGCAACTCGTCGCGATGCTCAGCAAGCCTGGTGCACTGAGCAATCTCACGAATGCATTCCAGAGCGCGGGGCTCGGCAACATCCTGCAGTCATGGATCGGCAAGGGTCAGAATCTGCCGATCTCCGCGGATCAGATCACCAAAGTGCTCGGCGCGGGCACCGTCGCGGACCTCGCGAAGAAAGCGGGTATCGGCGAAACGGAAACGACCAGCGCGCTGGCGAGCCTGCTGCCGCAAGTGATCGATAAGGTCACGCCGGGCGGCGACGTGCCGGCGCAGAACGATCTCGGCGGCGCACTCGCATCGCTCGGCAAGTTGCTCGGCTGACGCGCTACTTCCTGAGCCGATACAACTGGTCGCGGTACAGCCGCGACGGCATCAGCACGTTCGCGAGCGCGGTGCGCGCCATTTCCGGATCCATGCTCACCGCGGGCTGCAGCGACTTCGCCAGCTGATCGTAGTCGAAGTACCGCACTGCGCCGCTGGGTAGCAGGATGGTCACGCGATCGTCCTGCAGCCACGCGTAGTTCTGATCGAATTGCATCATGGCGCGCGGCGCGGGCAGCGGTGTGCGGTTGCCGAACTCGGCGAGCGTGCGGGTGAGATCGCGGCCGGAGAGCGGATGCTCGCTATCGATCCCCATCAGGGATAGCAGTGTCGGCGCGAGATCGATCTGGCTGACGGTGGATGCGATGCGGCGCGGCTGCGTGTCGGCACCGAGAATCACGCCGGGAATGTGGAACTTGTTCACCGGCACCAGCTCGTCGCCGTAAACGCGAGTGTCGTGGTCCGCGACGATCATCACGAGCGTGTCTTGCCAGTACGGGCTGCTCCGCGCGAGCTCGAGAAATCCGCCGAGCGCGTGATCGGCGTACTTGATCGCGTTGTGCACGGTCTGTTTCGGCTGCTCGTACAGCTGGATGCGCGCATCCGGAAACTCGAACGGCGTGTGGTTGCTGGAAGTGAACGCCAGCACGAAGAACGGCTGGCCGGCCTGGTGCAGGGCCAGGATTCGCTCATGAGTCTTGTTGAAGAGGTCCTCGTCCGAAGCGCCCCAGCTGCCGACGAATTTGGGCGCGGCGAAGTCGGCGCGATCGACGACGGCGTTGAAGCCGTTGCCGAGGAAAAAACCGCGCATGCCGTCGAAATGCGATTCGCCGCCGTAGACGAATTCGCTGTGATAGCCGGCGCGCTCGAGCACCGACGCCAGCGTCGCGAAATCGCGTTGTGACTTGTCGAGCTTGACGACGCTCAGCGCCGGCGTAGGCGGGAAGCCCGCGATCACGGCCTCGATGCCGCGCACCGAACGGGTTCCCGTTGCGTAGAGCTGGTCGAACCAGATGCCCTGATCCGCGAGACCGCTCAGCGTCGGTGTGATGGGCAGCCCGCCGAGCCGTTCCACGAAGCCCGCGCCCAGGCTCTCTTCGAGCACGATGACCAGGTTCAGCGGCCGCTCGCGGCGCACGCTCGCGATCTGCTTGCGCAGCGTCGGATACTCGTCGGAGGTGAAGTTCTCGAGCGGCGCTCCCATGCCGCTGCGCACGCGCGCGACCATTTCCGGCGCGGGCATCTCCCCGTACATCTCGCTGTAGCTTTCGTTCTTCAAGCCGTAGACGGCGGACAGCACCGTATAAGTCGAGTTCGCAACCAGGCTGTTCACCATGGCGTCGTCGCAGAACGCGAACGTCGCGAGGTTCGCCGGCCGATGCTGGAAGCTGGAGCGGATCATCACGAACAGCAGCAGCACCACGACGGGCCAGGCCATCATCACGACGCTGGCCCGCCACGCATTGCTGGTGCCGCTATAGCGTCTGAAGTGGCGTCCGATCAGCCAGCCTGTGGTTCCCAGTCCCACGGCGATCAGCGCCAGGGACCCGCGATAACCGCCCCACACCATTGCAGACACTTCGCGCGGATAAGCCAGATACTCCACGAACAGCCGATTCGGCCGCATGTCGTACTCGGAGAGAAAGGGCGGGGTCGCAAACTCCAAGAACAGGATCGCCGTCAGGCTGAAGGTCAGCCACGCGCACGCGATGCTGATCCACCAGGTCGTACGGCGCGCCGCGAGGAAGAACGGCAGCAGCACGACGGCCGGCGCAGCGAACATGGCAAGCGTCATCAGGTCGCTGCGTGCGCCCTGCAACAGCATACTCAGCAGCGAGTCTGTGCCGTCGACGCGGTGCCATTGCCATCCGATCAGGAGTGCTCGCGAGACGCCCAAGGCTGCCATCCCGATCAACAGGAATCCGAGGAGGCAGGAGTAGGGGCCCAGGCGGCGGATCGGCCAGTGAAGCTTTGTCATTATTATTGTTGTTGTCAGGGGGCCGGCTCCTGGAGTCTACCTTACTTCTCCGCGCGCAATGCGCTTGCGCTCCCTGTCACAAATCCACATTCTCCCGCGATGATGAACGGCATCGACATCCGGGCCATCCTGCTCGCAACGCTGGCGGTGTTCGGCATCGATTTCGTCAGCAGCATCGCGCTGTTCGCGGTGTTCGGCGGCCAGGCGGCGAACGGTAGCGAGGAGCAGGTGAGAGCCGCAGTGGAAGCGCTGTCCCGGAATCCAGCATACCTGCGTACAGCGCTGGTTCTCGGCACGGCCTCGACAGTCGTGGGCGGATTCCTGGTGGCGCGCATCGCGCGCCGGATTCCGTACTTCAACGCGCTGGCGTATGGAGTGCTGGGCGCCGTGCTCAGCACGCTCACGACGGGCGACTTGCCGATGTGGTTCAGAGTCGTTGGAATCGGACTGACCGTGCCGGCCGCGCTGCTGGGCGCTTATTTCGCTAAACGTCAGGCTACGCGGCCGTGACGCTCATCCTGATTCGCAACGCGAACCTCTACGCGCCGCAGCCGCTCGGCATCCGCCACCTCCTGATCGGCGGCGGGCGAATTCTCTGGATCGGCGACGCAGCGCTCGACTTGCCAGTCCCGCTGCGCGCGGTATCGCAGATCATCGACGCCGGCGGCCGCCGCACGGTTCCAGGGTTCATCGACGGACACGTGCACGTGACCGGTGGCGGCGGCGAAGCCGGCTTCCGCACACGCGTCCCGGCCGTGCCGCTGTCGCGCTTCACGGAGGCCGGCATCACGACAGTCATCGGTCTGCTAGGGACCGACGACGTCGCGCGCGGACCTGGCGAATTGCTCGCGACGCTCTACGCGCTGCGCGAAGAAGGACTCAACGCGTACGGCTATGCCGGCGGCTATCACGTGCCGCCGGCGACGCTCACCGGCAGCGTGCGTGGCGATCTGGTGTTCGTCGAAGCGTTGATCGGCATCGGCGAGGTTGCGATCAGCGACCATCGATCGAGCCAGCCGACCCTCGATGAGCTGCTGCGGATCGCATCCGAATGCCACGTCGCCGGCGTGATGACGGGCAAGGCGGGCGTCTTGCATCTGCATCTCGGCGACGGTGCGCGCGGTCTGGCACTGGTCCGCGAAGCATTGCGCACGAGCGAGCTCCCGGCCCGCGTGTTCAATCCGACACACGTCAATCGCCGTCGCGCGCTGTTCGACGAAGCGGTCGAGCTGGCGCGGCAAGGCTGCACCGTCGACATCACCGCATTTCCCGTCGCGGAAGGCGAGGACGCTTATCCCGCCGCGGAGGCGCTCGAACGCTACCTGGCTGCAGGCGCGCCAGCCGATCGAGTGACGATCAGTTCCGATGCGGGCGGCTGTCTGCCGTGTTTCGATGCCGAGGGTCGCGTCACGCACATGGACGTCGGCTCGTCCGGCGCGCTGCTGGAAACGCTGCGCGACGCCCTCGCTCGCGGGCTGGCGCTCGAAGCGGTGCTGCCCGCGTTTACGACAAATCCCGCCAAACTGCTCAGGCTGACTCGCAAGGGAACGCTCGCCGCCGGCAACGACGCGGACCTGATCGTGCTCGACGAGCAGCAGCGGCCCGATACCGTCGTCGTGCGCGGTGAGATTCATGTCAAGGATCGAACTTGCATCCGCCGCGGGACGTTTGAATCAGGTTAGAATTACACGCGAGGAGCAACAACACCCAGATGTGTCCCAGCAAAGTTGCCGAAGGCGAAACGCGCGGCTGGATCGTCCCGATCGGCGGGGCCGAGAACAAGGAAAACGACCGCCGCATCCTGCGTCGCTTCGTCGAGGTTTCCGGCGGCGACGCAGCCGATATCGTCGTCATCCCCACCGCCAGCAAGATGCACGAGACCGGGCCGCGCTACGAAGCGCTGTTTCGCGAGCTCGGCGCGCAGCGCGTCAGCGTCATGGACTTCGATACGCGCCGCGATTGCCAGGAGTCCAACCGCCTGCAGCGGATCGAGGAGGCCACTGGCATCTTCTTCACCGGCGGCAACCAGCTGCGGCTGACGGCGCTCCTCGGCGGCACGCCGGTCGCGCAGCTGATCCGCAGGCGCAATGCCTCAGGCGTGACGGTCGGTGGCACCAGTGCGGGCGCCAGCATCCTGAGTGAGCACATGATCGCGTTCGGCGACGAGGGCTCGTCGGTGATCGCCGGCAGCGTGCGGCTCGCGCCGGGCCTGGGGCTGACGAACCGGTTCGTGATCGACCAGCACTTCCGCGAGCGCGACCGGCTCGGCCGGCTGATCACTGCGCTTGCATACAACCCGTTCGCGCTCGGAATCGGCCTGGACGAGGACACGGCCGTGTTCATCGGACCGGACGAAGTCCTGGAAGTCGAGGGCAGCGGGGGCGTTACGATCGTGGATGCCTCGGAAGTCAGCTTTTCCTCGGCGGATATCGTCTCCGACGGCCAGCCCGTGGCGGTGCTCGGTCTCAAAGTCAACGTGCTGATCGCCGGGACGACCTTCGACCTGAAAACCCGCACAGCCTCCGCGGCGAGGTTGATGCCTACCAAAGAGTAGGTGTGACATCATCGGGCCACGCCTCCTGGGGAGCGTCGCCCGCCCATGCAAATTCTCGATCGCTCGGTCTACGTCGGCCCGTCGCTGTACGCGCATTTTCCCGTCATCCGGCTGGAGCTGGACCTCGGCGCACTCGAAGCGTGGCCCACCGGCCGGCTCGGACCGCAATATGTCGAAGCGCTGGCCGCGGCCTTGCCCGGCCTGGTCGAGCACGGCTGCTCGTACCGCGAGCCCGGTGGATTCCTGCGGCGCATGCGCGAGGACGACGGCACCTGGCTCGGGCACGTGCTCGAGCACGTCGCCATCGAGCTGCAGAACGTCGCGGGCGAGGAAGTCACGTTCGGCAAGACGCGCAGCGCGGGCAAGCCCGGCGTTTACACCGTCGTCTACGAATATGCGCAGCGCGACGAAGGGGTCGCGGCCGGTGACCTCGGGTTGCGGCTGCTGTGCTCGCTGTTGCCCGAGTCGCTGCGTCCGCCCGGCTCGGTGCCCGAAGGCTGGAGCTGGCCGGAAGCGCGCGACAATTTCATCCGCTTTGCGCAGAAGCGCGCGCTGGGACCTTCGACCGCATCGCTGGTCCGCGCCGCCGAATCGCGCAGCATTCCCTGGCTGAGGCTCAACGATCAGTCGCTGGTGCAGCTCGGTCACGGCAAGTATCAGCAACGCATCCAGGCGACTGTTTCCGGCCGAACGCCGCACATCGCGGTCGAGCTGGCGAGCGACAAGGAGGAGACCAACAAGATTCTCGCCTCGCTCGGTCTGCCGGTGCCGCGCCAGGAACTCGTGCAGAGCGATACGCAGGCAGTGCGCGCAGCGAATCGCATCGGTTTCCCGGTCGTCACCAAGCCGTACAACGGCAATCACGGCCGCGGTATTTCCATCCGGCTGACGACCGACGCGGAGGTGGCGCAGGGCTATAACGTGGCGCGCGAGCATTCGCGCTCGGTGATCGTCGAGTCGTTCCTCGAAGGCGACGACCACCGGTTGCTCGTCGTCAACGGCGAGCTGGTTGCGGCGACGCGGCGCACGCCCGGGCATGTCGTCGGCGACGGCGAGCGCACGATCGTGCAGCTGATCGAGGTGGTGAACCAGGATCCGCGGCGCGGCGTCGGCCACGAAAAAGTACTGACGCGCCTCGAGCTCGACGCGCAGGCCGAGAAGATGCTGGAGCGCGCCGGTCTGACGGCGCAGTCGGTGCCGGAGCGTGGCCGCATCGTCTATCTCAGGTCCACCGCGAACCTCTCGACCGGCGGCACTGCCACCGACGTCACCGACGTCATTCATCCCGACAACCGCGACATGGCGGTGCGCGCGATTCGCGCGATCGGTCTCGACGTCGGCGGCGTGGATTTCCTGTCGTCGAACATCGCCGAGAGCTATCGCACGATCGGTGGCGGCATCTGCGAGGTCAATGCAGCGCCAGGGTTTCGCATGCATGTGGCGCCGAGCGAAGGAACGCCACGGGACGCCGCCGGCCCAGTCATCGACATGCTGTTTCCGCCGGGCGCGCCATCGCGCGTGCCGATCGCAGCCGTCACGGGCACGAACGGCAAGACGACCACAGCCCGCATGCTCGCGCACATCACGAAGATGGGCGGCTACACACCGGGCCTGACGACGACGGACGGCGTGTACATCGATGGCCAGCGCACGGTGCAGGGCGACATGACCGGGCCGATGTCCGCGCAGATGGTGCTTGCCGATCCGCAGATCGATATCGCCGTGCTCGAAACCGCTCGCGGTGGACTGCTGCGCGCCGGCATGGGCGTCAAGCAAGTGAACGTCGGCGCCGTGCTCAACGTGCAATCGGATCATCTCGGCCTGAAAGGCATCGACACGCTGGAGCAGCTCGCCGAGGTCAAGCGCGTGGTGATCGAAGTCGCGACCGACTGCGCGGTGCTGAATGCCGACGATCCGCTCGTGCTCAAGATGTCCGGCTACACGGAAGCCAAGAACATCTGCTACGTGACCATGAACCCGCAGCACACGCTGGTGCGCGAGCACATTCGCGCGGGTGGACGCGCTTGCGCGCTGGAGGCGGGCGTCAACGGGCAGATGATCACTCTGTACGATCGCGGCAGCCACATTCCGCTGCTGTGGACGCATCTCATTCCGGCGACGCTCGAAGGCCGCGCCACTCACAACGTGCAGAACGCGATGTTCGCCGCGGCGATGGGGTTCTCGCTCGGCATCAAGCTCGATGCGATCCGCCAGGGCCTGCGTACGTTCGACACGACGTTCTTCCAGGCGCCCGGCCGCATGAACGTGTTCAACGAGCATCCGTTCAAGGTCGTGTTCGACTACGGCCACAACGCGCATGCGGTGGCCGCCATGGCCGAGCTCGCGCAGCGTCTCGACGTGACCGGGCGGCGCATCGTCGTCGTCGCCGGGCCCGGCGACCGGCGCGACGAGGATCTGACCGCGATCGCCAAGGCCGTCGCCGGCCGCTTCGATCACTACATCTGCCGCCGCGACGACAATCTGCGCGACCGCGCGCCGGACGAAGTGCCGCGCCTCATTGCCACGGCGTTGGTCGCCGAGGGCGTGTTGAACAAGCAGATCTCCATCATTCCGGACGAGCAGGAAGCGATCGACGCGGCGCTGCAGATGGGCCAGCCGGGCGACCTGCTGCTCGTCTTCGCCGACGCGCTGGTGCGCTCATGGAAGCAGATCACGAAGTTCCGTCCCGCCGGCGCACCGGAGCCGCAGGTGCGGGCGCCAGCGCCGGTGCATACCCCCACGATCTCCGAGGCGAGCGTCGAGCCGCCACCGTTGTCGAGCCTCGAAGGTCTGTTGCGCGACGAACGCGGCATTCGCCTCGCGCCGGAGGTCGATGACTGAGCGAACCGGCCGCATTGCCGTTCGACAGCTCGCGACGCCTGACCGGCAGCAACCTGTTCTTCGCGTCGACCGGCGCGGTCCTGGAGACGGTCGGCGTCGAAGTCGACGAGGCATTGCTGGCGGGCTGGCACAGTCGCGTTGCGCGTGCACGTGCATCGCTACGGTGGGCGGACACTCCGCACTCGATCGTAGCCCGGCGACATGCGAAAGGAACGTCGCTCGCCGTCGCGGCGCCCCTCGATCAACTGTTCACTGCGACCGAGGTCAATGAATGGGCCTTCTGTGCGGCGCTCTACGCTGCGAGCCCCGCGAGCTGGAGCCATCTCGAACGTGCACTCGTCGACGCGGCGAGAGAGGCTGCACTGCATGCGCCGATGCCCGAAGACTTTGCCACGCTTCCGCCGGTCATCGATGAGCAAGCCGCGCTCGCCCGGTTTGCGAAGCTGTCGGGTATCGAAGGGGCGACCCGGCTGCGCGCGCTGATGGCGGCGGCGGATGCGCGTGGACTTTCATATCTCGTCGACGATGCGCTGCTCACCCTCGGATCCGGCGCCAGCGGCCGGACCTGGCCGCTCGACGCGTTGCCCGACCTGGAACAGGCGCCGTGGGGCGAGCTGCGCAACGTGCCGACTGCGATCGTCACCGGCTCTAATGGCAAGACGACGACCGTGCGCTTGCTTGCGGCGTGCGCGCGAGCAAACGGTTGGCGCGACGGTTACAACTGCACGGACGGCTTGTTCATTGCGGGCGAGCAGATCGAGCGTGGCGACTACTCTGGTCCAGTCGGCACGCGCACCGTGCTGCGCGACTCGCGCGTCCAGGCGGCGATTCTCGAAACCGCCCGCGGCGGAATATTGCGGCGCGGGCTCGCGGCCCAGCGCGCACGCGTCGCCGTCGTCACGAATGTCACGGCCGATCACTTCGGCGAGTACGGCATCGACGATCTGGCCGGACTCGCGGACACCAAGCTCGTGGTCGCGAGCACGATCGACGACACCGGCTTGCTGGTATTGAACGCCGACGATGCAATGCTGCGCTCGCGCGCCGATCAGTTCCGTTGCCCGGTCGGCTGGTTCTCGCGCAACTACGACGACGCGGCGTTGCTCTCGCATCGCATGAAAGGCGGTTCCACGAGCGGCGTGCGCAATGGACGGCTCATCGTCAACTGGACGCGCGGCAGCTCGGGAGAAGAGTTCGACCTCGGCGCGATCGTGGACATGCCGCTCAGCGTCGATGGCACAGCGGACTACAACGTGCAGAACATCGCCGGCGTTGCGCTCGCCGCCCTCGGGCTGGGCATTCTTCCCGCCACCGTTGCGACCGTGCTCGCGCGGTTCGGCGCCGATCCCGCCGACAATCCCGGACGGTTGATGCGCTACGAGTATCGCGGCGCGCAGGTGCTCATCGACTATGCGCACAACCCCGACGGCCTGCGCGGATTGATGAACGTCGCAATGCGTCTGCGCCGCACGGGACGCATTGCTCTGCTGCTGGGCCAGGCCGGCAACCGGCCGAATGCGGATATCGAGGAGTTGGCGGCGACGGCCGCACGATTCCGACCGGACTTCGTCGTCGTCAAGGAAACCGAGTCCTACATGCGCGGTCGCGCTCCCGGCGAAGTGCCGGCGATCCTCCGCGGTGGGTTGCTGCGCGCGGGGATGCTGGAAACCTCGCTCGAAGTGCACCTGAGCGAGATCGGCGCAGTCAAACGTGCATTCGAGTGGGCGCGGCCGGGCGATGTGCTCGTGATGCCGGTGCACGATCGCGGCGTGCGCGACGAAGTCATCGCGGTGTTGAAGAAGAACTAACAGATTCTCTCGCCAAGATCGCCAAGACCGCCAAGAAGAAATCTGTTAGTCAGAAGGCGAGCTAGCGCTGCAACAGCGGCGGCAGGATGTTGCTCCACGTTTCGCTGAGGACATCGTCGCCGCTCTGCAGGAAGCCGCGCAGCTCGGTCGGCTGATTGCGGTCCAGTTGCTTCACGCGCACCGTCATGCGCCACGCGCCGGTAGCTTCCAGTCGGTACGCGTTGCTCTCCATGATCTGTCCGTTCGCCGGTGCACTTACTACAGCTTTCACTGCTGCATCAGCCGGCAGTGCCGTGAGCGAGGGACCGGTGAAATCGACGATGTATTGCTGCTCGTCCTCGCCGAGCTCCGCAAAACCGCGGCCTGCGCGCGTCTGCGTGACCCACGCACCGGGCGGATGCTGCTCCTGCTGCATTCCCTGCCAGTGCAATCGATACGTAAAGTCGAGCGGCTGGTTCGGCGCGGGCAGTTCCTGCGGCACCCAGTACGCGACGATGTTGTCGTTCGTTTCGTCAGGCGTGCTGAGCTGCACGAGCTCGACGCGGCCGGGCGCCCAGGTTCCGGTCGGCTCGATCCACGCGCTCGGCCGCAGCTCGTAGCGCGCCTCGCTGTCCTCGTAGTTGTGGAACTCGCGGTCACGCTGCATCAGGCCGAAGCCGCGCAGCTTCTGCATCGAGAACGAGGTCGCGAGCGTCTGCTTCGGATTCAGTAGCGGCCGCCAGATCCACTCGCCGTCGCCGGTGGCGACCATCAGGCCGTCCGAGTCGTGCACCTCCGGGCGGAAGTCCGTGCGATGCGGCTGGTTCTCGCCGAAGAAGAACATGCTGGTCAGCGGCGCGATGCCGAGCGTCGCGACCTTCTCGCGCAGGAACAGACGCGCACGTACGTCGACTACCGTCTCAGCGCCCGGCTGAATGTCGAACTGATAAGCGCCCGTCGCGCGTTGCGAGTCGAGCAGCGCATAGACCCTCAGGGAGGTCGCATCGGCCGCCGGCTTGACGGGCCAGAAGCGGATGAAGGCAGGAAATTCCTCGCCCTGACCGCCGATAGTGTCGATCGCGAGGCCGCGCGCGGACAAGCCGTAGCGTTGGCCGGCGCCGAGCGCGCGGAAGTAGCTCGCGCCGAGGAACACGACGACCTCATCTTTGTAGGCGCTCGAGTTCAGCGGATAGTGCGCGCGGAAGCCGCCGAACCCCAGGTCACCCCAGCTCTGCGGCGACAGCTTGTTCTTGCCGAAGTCGAAATCGCTGGCGCGGTACGGGATGTGACGCGTGCCTTGCGGCGTCACCTCGTCGATGCGCACGGCGTTCGTCTGGAACTTGCCGAGGTGAAAGAACATCAGTTCGAACGGCAGCTTGTCGTCGCGCCACAGCGCATGGTCGGGACGGAAGCGGATGTCGCGATACTGGTCGTAGCTGAGCGCCTGCAGCTGGGCCGGCGCCTTGCGGCTGGAGTCGCGGTACGGCTGTCGGGCCTGGAGCTGCGCGCGCTCGGCGACGTCATCGAAGTCGAACGCGCCGACCGCGCCGGCGTGCAGGGCGATTGCGAGGCAGCAGGCAAATCGAAAGAAGCTCATTCGTGTTATCGGCCTTTGGCGCCCGGCCCGGCCCTGGTTTCTGCCAGGGGGCGTACGTTCTGGACGAGACTCATCAGGAACTTGCCGGGCTCTTCCCACGGAATCATATGCGAGGAGCGCTCGAACCACACGGCCTGCTTGCTGGGGGCGCTCACTTTGGCGAGCCAATCCGCGGTCGGCTGCGCCGGCGTCGTGTAGTCGTGGCGTCCCAGGAACATCACGATGGGGATCGGGAACGAGCGAACGTTCTTGAAATCGACGTTCAGGAACTCCGGCAGCAGCCGGCCGAGCGAGAACACGTTGCCCTGGTCGACGGCGCAGACGTCCGCCGCCGTGTACTCCGGCGACAGCAGCGGGGCGTTGAAGAAATAGCTCGAGTCGTCGCGGTACGCGCTCAGGCCACCGTAATACTGCGCCCACTTGCGCGCGATGATGATGCGCTGGCGCGTGATCGGCTGGTCGCCGGGGTAGGGCGCGATGGTCTCCATCTCTTTGACGGCGGCAGTGTTGCCGTGCGCCTTCGCCTGCTGCATGCCGTAATCGAAGCTGATCTTCTCGTTGTCGCGCGTGTTGACGAACTGGCCGATACCGACGTACGCGTAGAACAGGTCGGGCCGTTTCAGCGCCGCGTTCAGGCCGATCGTGGTGCCCCAGCTGTGCGCCATCAGGATCAGCTTGCTCTTGCCGTAGCGCTTGCGCACGTATTCGGCGATCTCGATCGCATCGTCGACGTAGCGCGGGATGTGCAACGTCTCGCCGGTCGCGTCGGAGTGATCTTCGACGTAGGTCTTGCCGGCACCACGCTGGTCGTAGTTGACGACGGTGAAGTACTCCTCCAGCGGACGCTGGAACTGCCACGTGGTTGGGATCAGCGGCGAAGCGGGCCCGCCATGGATGAACAAAATGATCGGGTTCGCCTCGTCCTGGCCGCGCACGTTGATCCATTGCTCGATACCGCCGATCTTCGTCTTGTACGACTCCTGGATCCCGGACGGCGCGACGATGCGCTCGAGATCCTGGATCGCATCGCGAGCCTTCTGATAGGGCGCGATATCCGGGCACTCCTGCGCTGCGGCGCGCAGGCTCACGCCTGCAAGGATTGCAAAGACGAACGCGATCGATTTCATGGAAGTCAGCCTTTGGCGAGATCGAGCAGCTTGCCCACCGTTCGCCAGTTGCGCGCCGTCGCATCCACGCCGAGCAGGCGCTCAGCCCTGGCGGCCAGCTTCGAGCTACCGAAGCCGTCCGGCGTGTAGAAATAGAAAACCTTGCTCTTCAGCACGAACTGTTCGGACTTCGCTTTGAGCTCGTTCATCGCGTCGAGCTGTGCGGCCTTGGCCGGCTTCGCGAGAAAGAACAGGTGCAGGGTCTGAGGTTTCTCGTCCGCCTGCGGAAACGGATTGCCCTTCGCCGCGCGTTGCACGTCGGGCACGCTCAGGACGAACGTCTTGGAGTGGAAGCCGAACTTCTTTTCGATGCGGCGCTCGATCTCGCCGGCGAGGCGCGCCGCCGACTTCGTACTATCGAAGACTACATTGCCGCTCTGGATGTAGGTGCGGACGTTCTTCAGCCCGATCTCTTCGAGCGCAACCGTCAGCTCTCGCATGGACAGCGGGCGGATGCCGCCACCGACCCCCCGCAACAAGGCGATCCAGGTCGCCATCGCCGCGCGGTTATTCCGGCGGCTCTTCTCCCGGGTGCTGATCCTCGAGCGGATACGTCTCCGCGGGCTTCGGCTGCGATTGCTGTGAGGTCGACGGCGAGGAAGCGGGCGCCGTCGCGACGTGGTCGCTGGTGCGCGGCGCTGCGTTTGCCGCGGTCGCCCCGGTGGTCGAACGTTGCAGAGCTGCGATGAAATCCGGGGCCGGCGTCGGAGCCGCGGGGGCGTCGGCGCGAATGATCTCGCTCGCCAGCACGCCGGACCGGCTGTAGAACGACTCGTTCGACTTGTTATCGATCGTCATCGCGGAACCGTCGAGCGCCACGCCGGCGAACAGGCCGCTCGCTCGCGAATACGAATACACCTGTGCGGTCAGTCCTACGTCCGTGGCGGCGGAGCTTTGCCGGCCGATCGGTCCCGCGGCCACCGAGGCATCCGCGCCGAGCGTCACCTTGCCGCCGACGATGCCTTCGATGCTCTGCCGGGAAACGAACACCAGGACCACGTCCGTCGACTGCACGCCGACCTGGAAGCCGAAGCTGCCGCCGGTCAGGTTGACGAAGACGGGGTTGCTCCACTCGCCGTTGTCCTTGCGCACGACGAGCACACCTTTGCCGCGCCGGCCGCCGATGCCGAGACCGACCTTGATCACTGACGGAATCACCGCGACAGCATGAGCTCGCTCGAGCAGCCAGCTCGGGATGTTCTGCTCCGGCATCATCATGAGCTCGGTCAGAACGCGCGTCGCGGTCTCCAGGCGCGCCTCCTGTCGCGTGTCGGCGACGGACGCGAGGCTGAACACGCAAGTCAGCAGGCCGATTGCAACCCGCGACGAAAGACGCTGCGAAAAAGAATGAGCGTGCATCGTTTGCAAACTCCCCGTGATCGACTTCACGGTTGAGACTGTAACAGATGCAGCTTGTTCCGGTGGCGTGTCAGCGGCGGCCCGTCATCCTGAAGTCGACGCGAACCGTCACGCGTTGCGTGGTCTGCGGATCCGCGGCGGCGAACGGCTCGTACTTCCACTTGCGCACTGCCGAGAGCGCTGCGCGGTCGAACAGCCTGCCGTTGCTGCTCTCCACGACTCGCGGATCGCGCACGTCACCGGCGGGTGTGACCGACATGCTCACGTTGACCCAGCCTTCGGCGCCGGTGATCAAGGCGTCCTGCGGATAGTCGGGCCGCACCACGCGCGCGAGACGCGGGGTCGGCGCGGCGGCCGGCGCTCGTTCGACCGGCGCGAGCGCGGCTGCGAGCTTCGTTTCCGCGGACTCCATTGCGGCGCCGCTGAAGCCGATTTCGCGCGCTTGCGCGAGCAGCCGCGCCGCGAGGTCGAAGTTCTTTTCGGCCGTGGCGAGCTGTGCATCGAGCGTCAGGCGTCCGCCGAGCGCTGTGACCGCCTGGGGAATGCCCGCGAAGTTCGCGTCGAGCTCCACGAGCCGCTGTAGGTGGAATTTCGCGCTGTCGTCGGCGGGCTCGAGGAGCTTGTTTTCGGCCGTTCGTTGCAGCACGAGCTGCAGGATGTCGTCCTTCGCCTGCCGCTGCTGCGCGCTCGCGAGCGTCTGGTTCATGGCCGTGAGCTCAGCGGCCGGTACACCGAGCGTGCGGGCCTGGCCGAGCAGGGCGCTCGCCAGTTCCAGCTGATCGCTCTTCAGTGCGTCCGCGGCCTGCGCCACCGCGCGGGCCCGCGCCTCGTTCATGTTTTGCTGCAGGTTCGCGGCCTGGGCGTTCGTCTGCGGCTGCGCGGCTTTGGGCGTCGGCTGCGGGGCCGGCGGCGCGCGCTCCGCCGCCGTCGCGACGTATTTTTCCTGCGCGGCATTGAGCTGCGCCCGCAGGTCCGGAAGCTGCCAGTGCTCGGGCCGCACCCGCTGCAGGCTCTCGATGGCGACGATTGCCGCCGCAAGCTGGCCGCGGCCGATAGCCGCGCCGGCTTGCGTCACGAAACCATCGGCGATTCGGTCGATGCCCTGCCGGGCAGCCATGTTCGCCGGATCGAGCGCGAGCACGGTGTTGTAGTAGTCGAATGCGCTGCGGCCACGCGGCTCGAGAGCATGACCCTGCCGAAATGCGCTTTGTCCCGCGGCCAGGTTGCTGGCGATCACGGCCTGCGCATCGATGGCCGGCTTGCGCTGGGAGGCCATCCATCCCACGAGGCCTGCGACTGCGAGCAGCGCGGCGACCACGGCGATCCATGGCGGACGAGGAATGTCGATGCGTCGCAACGCCTTCACCGGCGTGGCCAGCGAGGTGGGCACCACGACCTCGGCCGGCGAGGGCTGGAGATCCAGCTTCGCTTCGGTGAGGTCGTTGGCGGCGTTACGCTGCAGCTCGACCAGCACGACGGCGGGCTCGGGCTGGTCGATCAGAGTCACCGCATGTCCGGCGCCCTGCAGCGTCCGGTGCTGTTGCGCCGCCGATTTGAGAACGATCTGGGCGAGCGCCGGCGTGACCGGCTTCAGCATCAGGCGATCGACGACGCCGGCAGAAAGCAGGCTGATGAGGCCGTTCTGGTCGCCGGTGCCGCCGACTGCGATCACGACGAGCGCGGGATGCGCCTGGCGCAGCCGTTGCGTCATGCGTCGCAGAACCGGTTGGGTGGAAACCTGATCGGTGATGAGGATGCCGCAGCGGCCATTCGCTGCGAGCTCGATGGCTTCATCCACGGTCGTCGCAGTGGCGACGGGATGGGCCGCCGCCGCGGCGTCGTGAATCGCATCCGCGAGCGCCGCATCCGTAGTGAGAACCGTGATCGGAACGCGGTCGCCGGGGGCGGTATTCGGCTGCTCGACCGGCGCCTGTCTCGTTACGTGCCGCCGCCGGACTCGTGTCTTTGCGACGGCGAATTCGCCGGTGCGCTCAACGTCGTACAGATCGCCAACGCTCATCTGCGCGTATCCCCTCAGCGGCGAGATTCGTGCGCAACGTTACTGACGTTGCGCCGCTGGCGATATTGGCCGGAGGGGCGACCTGCTGTGAGCCGGGTCTCAGGCCTGCTTGACGAACGCGGCGACGGCGTTGTGCTCCGCGACGTGCATGCCGAGCGCGCCCGTGGCGAGACCGACGCTGACGATGAACGCGGCGAGAACCATGCACACGGCGCGCTCGACGGGGCTGCGATTCATTTTGGTGGTGGTGGCGAACATGGTAGTGACTCCTCTCTTTTCTGCGCTTGCCCACGCTATGTGGACACTCGATTTCCTTATTGCAGAGGGCGTGCCAACATCGCCCGCGCGCACGAAGAGACTGCGTTTTCCCTGTAAATCTACGGCTTAGCGCGTGCCGGGCGCGCTTGCCGGCCCCGGCGCCGCTGTGCCCAGGACATGTCCGGACGCGTCCGCCGTCCGCTTTCGAGTGTCCGCGCGGCGTCCGGACTCAGGCTCGAACGACCGAAAGCCCCCGTTTTCGGTACTCGGCCAGCGTTTTTTTCGGGATGTCGGCTGCCGCGACGATGCCATCGACGTCCGTGAGCGGACAGATCACGTACGGGGACGCTGCGCCGATCTTCTCGGCGCTCGCCAGCACGTGGGTTTCGGCGGCGCTCGCCATCAGTGCCCGCTTCATGTGCGATTCCTCGAGATCGCCCGTGCTGAGGCCGGCCTTCACGTGGATGCCCGTCACGCCCATGAAGTAGAGATCCGCGCGGATGCGCGCGACCGCTTCGACTGCGGCGGCGCCGACGGTGACGACGGAATGCCTGAACAGCCGGCCGCCGAGCAGGATGACTTCGATCGATGGATTCTCGACGAGCGCGACAGCGATCGTCGGGCTGTGCGTGACCACCGTTGCGTGCAGGTCGTGCGGCAGATGTCGCGCGATCTGCAAGGTCGTCGTGCCGCCGTCGAGGATCGCGACTTGCCCGCGCCGGATCATCTTCGCGGCTGCGCGGCCGATCGCGACCTTCGCATCCGAGGCGATCTGCTGGCGCCCGGCGAAGTCGACGACGGCGGGCGATGAGGGCAGGGCGCCGCCGTGCACGCGCTGCAGCCGCCCGGCCGCGGCCAGCTCGCGCAGATCGCGCCGGATCGTGTCCTCCGAAAGCTGCAACTCGTGGCTGACGTCGCGGGCGACGATCTGTCCCTGGGTCTGCAGGACCTTGAGCAGGTATTCCTTGCGCTGGCGGGCGAGCATCCGCGCCACTATGCACGAATTTTCTTGACTCTGCACGTTTTTGCACGGTAGCGTGCGGAGCATGGACGGGCATGTCGAAGTGCTGAAGACCGAAGTGCTGTCGGACAACTGGTACGTGCTGCGCAAGGTGACGTTCCGCCTGCGCAAGCGCGACGGCAGCTGGGAAGTGCAGAGCCGCGAAGCGTACGATCGCGGCAACGGCGCGACGATCCTGTTGTACGACCGTGCACGCCGTACCGTCGTGCTGACCCGGCAATTCCGCCTGCCGACGTATGTGAACGGCAACGCTTCGGGCATGTTGATCGAGGCGTGCGCCGGGTTGCTCGACAACGATGCGCCCGCAGCGTGCATCGCGCGCGAGGCGTTCGAGGAGACCGGCTACGAGATCCGCAATCCGCGTCAGGTCATGCAGGCGTACATGTCGCCCGGCTCGGTTACCGAGATCGTGCATTTCTTCGTCGCGGAGTACTCGCACGCCCTGCGTCGCAACGACGGCGGCGGCGTCGAGGAGGAGGACATCGAAGTGATGGAGCTGTCGTTCGACGACGCGCTCAGCGGCATCGCGTCAGGCGACATCCGCGACGGCAAGACGATCATGCTGCTGCAATACGCAGCACTGCATCTGTTCTCGTAAATGAACCGTTACGCAATCATCGAAGCCCCCTCGATCCTCGGCCTCAAGCCCACAGGCGTCGATCGTCTGCCCACCGTATTGCTCCAGCACGGCCTCGCAGACGAGTTGCATGCACGTCGAGCCGGCCGCGTCGTCCCGACGGCAGCGTACGACACCGAGCGCGATCCTGAGTCGCTGACGCTGAACGCGCGCGGCATTGCTGAGTATTCCGTGCGGCTCGCGGACACGGTGGCTGAGGTCGTTGGCCGCGGCGAATTTCCGATCCTGCTCGGCGGCGACTGCTCGATTCTGCTCGGCAGCTCGCTCGCGCTGCGGCGGCGCGGGCGCTACGGCCTGCTGTTCATCGACGGGCACGCCGACTTCTATCAACCCGAAGCGAATCCGAACGGCGAGGCGGCTTCGATGGACCTCGCATTCGCGACCGGCCGCGGTCCGGAGCTGTTGACGAACCTGGAAGGGCTGCGGCCGCTGGTGCGCGACGAGGATGTCGTTGCTTTCGGCTTTCGCGACGCCGAGGAACAGCGCCAGTACGGCAGCCAACCGCTGCCGCCGCAGGTGCTCGCGCTCGACTTGAGCGAAGTCCGTCGGCTCGGCACGCAGCACGCCGCGCAGCGTGCGGTCGAGTATCTCACTGCGGCCGAGCGGCCGACGCGAGGGTTCTTCATTCATCTCGATGCGGACGTCGTCAGCGACGATCTGATGCCGGCGGTCGACTATCGCATGCCCGACGGCTTGAGCTGGGAGGAACTGCGCACGGTGCTGGGAGTGGCGCTCGGCTCGGGGCGGGCGGTCGGCATCGAGATCACGATCTACAATCCCGCGCTCGATGCGAGCGGTGCGAGCGGCCGCGACCTGGCGCGCACGCTGATCAAGGCTTTGCAGGGCTGACGGCGAGCGACTCGAGAAACGTGTGCGCTTCGCGCTGGACCTGCTCGAGCGGCATCCGTGCGAGCGCAGCGAGATCGCCACGATCGAGGTGCTTCGCCATCAGATAGCCGAGATAGTAGCCCGCGCGTGTTGGCAAGCCGGGCGGGTTCGAGCCGCCCTGGAACCAGCGGCCGTAGCCCTCGTGCCCGTCGAGGTCGACCAGCATCAGTCGCGCCGCCTGCGCGAGCTTCGGCTGCATCTGTGCTTCCATGTCGCGCGGGACCCAGAAGATTTCCGGAGCGCTCAACGTCGGATTGAGCTTCCAGCTGACGTAGGTCGCGAGCCCCTCGTTCCACAGCGCCCACCACACCGGCTGCGTCTCATCCGGCGGCACGTCCGTACCCATGGCCTGCGCCTGGTAGATGTGAAACAGCTCGTGTTGGAAGAACGCGGGCAGCTCGCGCGCCGGGTGCAGCAGCGAGATCATCTCGACGCCGAAGCGCATCTGCGGCTTGCCGGGGATATCGGAGGCCTGGTTGCCGTCGAAACTGTAGAGCGCCACGCCGAAGGTGATCGGCGTCTGGCAGCGATAGTCGGGGAATGCCTTGCGAAACGTCGCCTCGATGCGCGCGTAGTCGGCGGTGATGGTGCGGCCGGTCGCCAGGATGTCGTCGAGCGTGATCGCTCGCGAGCCTGGATATTTCGGCGTGCGTTGCGGATCGAACAGGCGCTCCGCGCGCTCGACCTGCTTCTGCCGCGAGCCGAAGCTCTGCTCGGTGTAGAAATCCGGGTGCTTCGCGGCGAAGCGCTCGACGAAAGCCTCGGCGCGCGCCGGCGGCGCGAGATCGGCGGTTGCCGCGACGAACTTCGAGAACTCCGGCATCAGGTCCTGGTACGGGCAGACCTGCGCGACCGCGGGCGTGGCGACGGCGAGTGCGAGCGTCGGCAGGAGGTTCGACAGTTTCATCGGCGGCAGAGGATAATTCATTTCCATGTCTGGAAGCTCTTTGTTGCGCGACCGCAGCCGTGCCGGCAGCGGACGCGTCGGCATGGTCGAGTTGTTCTTCGACCTCGTGTTCGTATTCGCAGTCACGCAGCTGTCGCACAAGTTGCTGGCGAACCTCGCGCTCGACAACCTGGTGCAGGTCACGCTGGTGTTCCTGGCCGTGTGGTGGGTGTGGATGTACACGGCCTGGACGACGAACTGGCTCGATCCCGAACAGCTGCCGGTCCGCATCTGCATGTTCCTGCTGACCCTCATCGGCTTGTTCCTCTCGGTGTCGATCCCCGAGTCGTTCGCCGGGCGCGGTCTGCTGTTCGCGGGGGCCTATGCCTCCATGCAGGTCGGTCGCTCGCTCTTCATGCTGTGGGTCGTGCGCGGCGCCTCCGCGCGTCTCGCCGCCACGTTCCAGCGTATCGTCATCTGGTTCCTGTTGTCCGGCGCGCTCTGGATCGTCGGTGGGTTCGCGGAGCCCTCTGCAAGGCTCGGTTGGTGGGCGCCGGCGCTCGCCATCGAGCTCGTCGGGCCGTGGGCGCGGTTCTGGGTGCCGGGCCTCGGCAGCTCCTCGGTCGCGGATTGGAACGTCGACGGCGGCCACATGGCCGAGCGCTGTTCGCTGTTCATCATCATCGCGCTCGGCGAGTCGCTGCTCGTCACCGGCGCGACGTTCGCCGGGCTCACGTGGGATTTGCCGATTCTGGTGGCGTTCTTCAGCGCCGTGCTCGGCAGCATCCTGATGTGGTGGATCTACTTCGACACGGGCGCGGAACGCGCTGCGCACCGCATCCAGCACGTGAACGATCCGGGGCGACAGGCGCGCTCGGCATACACGTACGTGCACATCGTGATCGTCGCCGGAATCATCGTCTGCGCGGTGGCCGACGAAATCGTGCTGATGCATCCGGATCACGGCAGCGACGCCGCATATCTCGCGATCCTCGGCGGACCGGCGTGCTACCTGCTCGGCGCCGCGTGGTTCAAGTGGCTGACGAACGATCGCCGCACGCCGCCGCTTTCGCACATGGTCGGCCTGGTGTTGATCGCGCTCCTCGCGTGGCCGGCCTTGTCGCACGCAATCACGCCGCTCGTCTGCGGTGTGGCCACGACGCTCAGCTTTGCTGTAGTAGCGTGCTGGGAAGCAGTCGCGCTGTACTCGTCACGAAGCCGCCCGCTTGCGGATCGTCCTTGAACAGCGGCACGTCGAAGAAGCGATACGCATCGAGCCAGTCGCGCAAAGCGTCGGCGATCCTGAATGCGGATCGCAATGTGTAAGGAGACGTCGAGGCATCGCAGACCTGCTGCGCCTGGCTCATGGCCAGCGGCTCGAACGATCTGCTGAGACGCTCCAGCTCCCTGCGGAAGTACGCGGCCGCATCGCTCACTGCAGCGGACCCGGTGACGAACGATCGCAGTCGGTCTTCGGCGCGACCGAAATGCACGGCTGCGAACCATTCGGT
>DATEML010000162.1:0-18006 GCA_035275585.1 Steroidobacteraceae bacterium
TCCTGAATGTGCCGGATGCGCGCGAGATTGGCGTCCAGCTGCTTGAGCCGTCCTTCCCCGTCCTCGCACAACCGCACGAAGATCATATCCAGCAGATGCTGGAGCGCCGCCTGATACAGCAGCGGCTCGATGTGCGAGCGCTCGTCGTGACCCGAGATCAGCAACGACGCGTCCGCGTGCGCGCGCAGCGGATTCGCGGTGTGGCGTGTCACCGAGATTACCTTGCCACGCCGTTCACGGAACTGGCGGCAGATCTGGTACAGCGTCGGCTGCTTGCCGTGCTCGGAGAAAACCAGCAGAACGTCCTTGGCAGCGACAGTCGAGATTCCTGAGCTCATCAGCACGGGGTCAGCGTGAAATACGGCCACGATCCCGAGCAGCGACAACTTCGCTGCAAACGCCTGCGCGCTGACGCTGTCCTCGCCGAGGCCAATCAGGAACACCTTGCTCGCCGCGCCAATCAATCCGGCGATCTCATCGACCTTGTCCGGCGTGTTGATCAGCCGCGTCTCTTCCTCGGCCTTCGCCTTGCTCCGCCACAGGCTCTCCGCCAGCGCCGCGTGCGCGTCCGGCTTCACGGCCTCCGCAGCCTTGCCGCCGCTGCTGCCTTTCTCCCGTGCGATTTCCTCGCCGACCGAGAACTTCAGATCCGGGTAACCCTTGAAGCCGAGCTTCTGGCTGAACTTCACGACGCTCGACTGGCTGATGCGCAGCGCATCGGCGAGCTGCTGCGACGAGTAGTCGCGCAGCAAGTGCGCGTTCTCCAGCAGGAAGTCGGCGATGCGGCGTTCGATGGCGCTCATCTGGTCGCGCTCCGAGCGGATTTTGAGCAGCGAGCTCATGGCGTCACGCAGCAGCGAGGGCTTCCATGCCGCGGATCTCGCGGATGCCGAGGCCGGGCGCCTGCGTCACGGAGATCTCGGACTCGTTGAAGGTCACGCCGCCGACGACCGGGTTGAACTGGCAGAGCGACGGACCGTCCAGGTCCACCTTCGTGATCACGTCCGCCTTCGCGACCGCAAGGTGCACCGCGGCCGAGACGCTGACGCTGGTCTCCACCATGCAACCGATCATGCATTCCATCCCGTACATGCCGCAGATGTCGGCGATTTGAATCGCGTTCGACAGACCGCCGGTCTTCATCAGCTTGATGTTGATGATGTCCGCCGCGCGCATGCGGATCAGCTCGATCACCTCCGTCGGGCCGAACACGCTCTCGTCCGCCATGATCGGCGTGTGCACGCGCTCGGTGACGTACTTCATGCCTTCCAGGTCCTGCGCCTTCACGGGCTGCTCGACGAGCTCCAGGCGCACGCCGGCTTCTTCGAGCGTCTGCAGCGCGAACACTGCCTGCTTCGCGGTCCAGCCCTGGTTGGCGTCGAGCCGCAGCAGCGCGCGGCCTTCGACCGCCGCGTATATCGCCTTGACGCGCTCGATGTCGACGCCGATGTCCTTACCGACCTTGATCTTCAGCGACTCGAAGCCGCGGTCCACGGCCGCGACCGAGTCCGCGACCATCTTGTCGATGTAGTCGACACTGATCGTGATATCCGTCGTGATTACCGGGTCGCCGCCGCCGAGCATCTTGTAGAGCGGCGCCTTGTAGAGCTGCCCGAACAGGTCATAGACCGCGATCTCGACCGCGGCCTTGGCGCTGGAGTTCTTCTCCAGCGCCGTCTGGATCAAATGTGTGATGCGATTGAGGTTCGCAATGTCCTCGCCGATCAGCCGCGGCGCGATGAACTTGCGGATCGCCTCGATGATCGAGCCGTGCGTGTCGCCGGTGATCACGGCCGTGGCCGGCGCTTCGCCGTAGCCGATGTGGCCGGAGTCCGTGTGCACCGTCACGATGATGTCTTCGATCGTGTCGACCGTGCGCAGCGCGGTCTTGAACGGCGTCTTCAGCGGGACGCGCAGCATGCCGAAGCGGATATCCGTGATTTTCATGTCAGTGGCTCATTGGCGGATGCGTTGGATGCTGTAAATGCGGTCGACGCGCGAAGTCTCTTTGCCGTCCAGCAGCGGTAAGAGCGGCGTGACGGACACGCCGTTCAAATGCACGCGGGTGATCGTTCCCTCGGCGTCGCGATAAGTAATGCCCGTCGTGTCGTGGATGACATACGGCCCGCCGCCGTTCTGCCCGATCACCATCATCACGTGGCCGGGAATGTAGACCAGATCGCCCACCTGCAGCCCGCGCAGCACCGCGAGGCGCTTCTCGTGATCGTCGTCGGCGGTGAACGCGATGCGATTCAACGCCGGGCTCACGCCCTGGTCGCGCGTGTTCCGCGGCAGCTGGACGCCGAAACTTCGGTAGACCTCGGAGACGAAGCCGCTGCAGTCCCGCGAATTGTAGGAGTGGCCCCAGCCATAGCGCTCGCCGAGGAACTTGAAGCTCTGGCGGATCAGGTTGACGCGGGTCAGCGGCAGATAGTCCGCAGCGACGTCGTTGGTCTTCTGCAGGAGCGCCGGCGTGAAGTGCAGCGAGCCGTCTTCCGCGCGCATCGGCAGCTCGATGACGTACGAGGTGTACGGATGCTGGCCGTTCACCGGCTTCTCGGCGGGCCAGTCGTTCAACAGCGGCAGGCGCTGGCCCATCTCGAGCTGCAGCTCCGAGATTTCCGGCCGCTCCGGCGTGTAGACGGTGCGAGCCCTGGCGCCGGTCACGACTACATACGGTTCCTTGTGCGTGTACGCGAACACTTCGTCCGCCGTCCCCTGTGCCACATCGCGCTTGGGAATCCAGGCCGCGTACAGCGGGCTGACGATGAACCACCACTCGCCGTCGCGGCTCTCGTGAACGATTGCGACCGGCGTGCCGGCAAACAACGCGTCTTCCTGGAACCGGTCGATGTCCGTGCCGTCGTCCGGCTCGTTGAACACGCGCATGTGCGTCGGAAATGTGCGCAATGAGGCACGGCGCACGACCAGGCCGAAGCGCGTCTGTTGCGTGGCTGGAATCGCTGCGACATTCACGTTCGCGATGAGCGCATCGATGACGCTCGCCTCGACGGCGCGGCCGCGCTCGTCGTACAACGTGTCGTCCGGCCGCTCCGACAGCTTCTCGACCCAGCCGCGCACCTCGTTCATCGCCAGCGTGCGCGGCAGCGCTTCGACGTCGTGCACCGAGCGATCGAGCTGCTTCAGCTTCGAGTTTTGCGCCTCGATCGCAGTTTCATCGAGCACGAGCCGGGTGCTCGCGCCGTGACGGATCCAGAACTCCGGATCGAGCTGCTCGTCGGTCACGCCGATGACGCCGTGCGCGGGGATCTGCGGTGCGCGCGGCGAGCCAGCGCACGCTGCGAGCAAGAGAACTGCGATTGCAACGAGGATCGAGTGTTTCATGGCGCCAGAACTTTGAGGACTTCCGCCATGAACAGGCCGAGCCCGGTGCCGAGAATCAGCCCGAGCATCGCGAGCAGCACTGCGATGGGGACGAGGATCGGCGTGTACGTCGCAGCGAGGACTGGCGCCGATGCCACGCCGCCGATCCCCGCGAGCGACGAAATGCCGCACAAGTAGAGATCGAAACGAAACACCCGCGCGGCGAGCGCCAGCAGCACGATGTGAATCGCGAGCGTGAGCAGGCCGCACAGTACGAACAGCGGTGCGGCCGCCATGCCCTGGAAATTGCTTTGCGATCCGAGCGCCGCGACCAGCATCGCCAGCAGGGCGCTCGCGAGCGGCGCCGGCCCTGGAATTCTCGCGAGCGGCGTGCGCGCGACGATCAGACCCGCGACGGTCGCGAGCAAGGCGATCCAGGAAGTCGGCGTCAGCATCGCCCGTTCCGGCAACGACGGCGCGAGGGCGCGGACGCCGAGCCCGACGAACAGCGCGAGTCCGAGCCAGAGCAGGATGCCGCCGGGATCCGCAGGCTGCGTGGTCGGCGCCGCAAGCTCCGGATAGGCGCGCCCATCAGCGCGCGTCCAGCGGTTGAAACGCGTCGCGAACGAGCCAGTCGACAACAGCGCCAGGACCCACAGCGAATAGCACAACGCATCGGCCAGCAGCACGGGTGGCAGCAGGTTTTGCGGCATGTCCGTCGCCTGCACGACGGCGACGAGGTTCGCCGAACCGCCGGTCCAGGTCGCACTGAGCGCGGCGAGCATCTTCCAGCCGTCCTGCGGCAACACGCCGCGAAACAGCGCGTACACGATGACGACCGACAACAGGATGCTCACCATCGCGCAAGCAAACACGGCCAGCACGCGCGGGCCGACTTTGAGGATTGCGCGCAGGTCGCATGTGACCATGAACAGGAACAGCAGCATGGGCAGAAGGTGGTCGGTCAGCGCCTTTTGCGCGGCGCGAACCTCGCCGGTCGCCGACCACAGCCCGCCCACTGCCAGCGCCGTCACGAACAGATACGTGAGCACGATCGGCGGGAGCACGGAGAAGAAGCGCCACCGATAGCGCCTCTCCAGCGACGGAAATAGCCCGGCGGCGAGCAGCATGATCGCCAGGTAGGGCCACATCGTCTCGATCATCCATCCTCCGGCGCGGCGCGTTCGTGCACGTGCCTTTTGCGGTCAGGCCAGATGTGCTGAATATTCGCTTCTTGTTTTGAATCTGGCAAGAATAAATTATTGACGACCCCTCCCCGCCATGTTACACAGCGCTCACCTGGCCGCGCGTGAGATCCGACGTGCACACCTCGTTAGGAGCGCCATTTCGTCGCTTGTTGCTGGCGCCGCTGCTTTTCAGCGTGGCGTGCTCGGCCGGCGACGCTGCGCAAACAGGTGGACATAACCTGCTGCTCGACGATGTCATCGCGCACGTCGACGCCGGCGAGTTCAAGGCGGCCCACGCCTCGATCGATCGCGTGCTGGCGGGCGCCGGCCTGAGCGCGGACACCCGGACTGCGTTCGAGTTCGAAGCCGAGCGCATGCGGCGCATCGAGCTCGACTTCTCCCTGAGCGAACAGCAGGCCCGCGACCGCGTCCGCTCGCAAATCCCGGACCTGCGACCGGAGGAATTTGCGAGCTGGGACGCGGCCGGGTTGCTCGAGCACCGTGTGATCGACGGCAGTAAGCGCTACTTCAATCGCGCGCCTTCGAATCTCTTCCGGCTCAGCGAGCAGGCCCGCGCGCGCCGCGCGAAGCAAACGCCCTTCAACGACGGGCCGCTCGAGAAAGCCCATCCCCATCACCGGGAGATCCGCGATGCGGTGCTCGCGAGCCACAAGACCAGCGTCGCGCCGCGGCGCGTCCATGTCACGCAGTCCATCACGGTCGAAGCGGACGCTGTGCCGGCCGGCGAGACAGTTCGCGCGTGGGTGCCGTATCCGCGTGCGTTGCCGGGTCAGCAGGAAGACATCCGCTTCGTTGCCAGCGAGCCCGCGGCGCACACGATCGCGCCCGAGTCGACGCTGCAGCGGACCGTTTATCTCGAGCGGCCCGCGGCCGCCGGCCAGCCGACGACGTTTTCGGTTACTTACGAGCTGACCATCTTCGGCCAATACCATCCGATCGACCCGGACAAGGTGACGCCCGTCGAGCCCACGCGCGAGCTCGCGCCTTTTATGGGCGAGCGGCCGCCGCACATCGTGTTCACCGACGATCTGCGCAAGTTCTCGCGCGAGGTCGTCGGCGACGAGCGCAATCCGTATCGCATCGCGCAGAAGCTGTTCCTCGCCGTCGACCGCATTCCCTGGGCGGGTGCGCTGGAGTATTCGACGCTGCGGAACATCAGCGACTACGCGCTGCACGCCGGTCACGCGGACTGCGGGCAGCAGACGCTGCTGTTGATGACGCTGCTGCGGCTCAACGGCATTCCCGCGCGCTGGCAGTCCGGGATGATTTTCTCGGACGGCGATTACGACAACCTGCACGACTGGGGCTGGCTCTATCTCGCGCCGTACGGCTGGCTGCCGATGGACGTGACGTTCGGGCGGCTCGCAGCCGGCGACCCGCAGCTCGACCTGTTCTACCTCGGCGGGCTCGACGCGTACCGCATCGCCTTCAACGACGACTACAGCCGGCCGTTCACACCCGCGAAGCAGCACTTCCGCTCCGAGACCGTGGATCTGCAGCGCGGCGAAGTCGAGTGGCGCGGCGGCAATCTGTATTTCGACAAGTGGGATTACGCGTTCCAGGCGCGCGTCCTGCCGAACGAGACGCCCCAGCAATCGAAAGCATTCGTATCAAGCAAGTAACTGGCCGGGAGGTCGCATGAACAACAGAATTCTGAAGGCCGCGATGTATGTTGCGATGGGGATGTCGCTGGCCACCGCGTTACCGATGAGTGCCGCCTACGCGGGCAGTGGCGACGGCTCGTTGGTCGGCCGGCTCACCGACGGCAGCAACAAGCCGCTGGCCGATGCTGAAGTGACCGTGCGCAGTCCCGAAACCGGATTCACGCGTACCGTGAAGGCGGACGCGGACGGCTACTACCGCTTTGCGTTCCTGCCTGTCGGCAAGTACCAGGTCGACGCCACCAGAAACGGCGCGGTGCTCGGCAAGCTTGCCGACGTCACGATTGCTCTCGGCAATGCGACGACCGCCAACGTGACGATCGGCGCGATGAGCATGGAAGAGATCCAGGTGCTCGGCACGCGCATCGTCACCGCCGTCGACGTGAAGTCGACCGAATCGGCCACCAACGTGACGCGCGAAGAGCTGGAGCGGCTGCCGGTCGAGCGCGACATCCTTTCCGTGGCGCTGCTCGCGCCGGGTCTGACCAAGGGCGACGACGATTTGTGCCTGAGCGGCATCTGCGGTGTTTCGTTCGGCGGCTCGTCGATCGCCGAGAACAGCGTCTACATCAACGGCCTGAACGTGACGGACTTCTACAACCGCGTCGGCGCCTCGACGGTGCCGTATTCGTTCTACAAGGAGTTCCAGGTCAAGACCGGCGGCTACTCGGTCGAGTTCGGCCGCACCACCGGCGGCGTCATCAATGCGGTGACGCGCTCCGGCACGAACAAGTTCGAATACGGCACCGAGGTGACGTGGGAGCCGCACTCACTGCAGAGCTCCAAGAAAGATCACTTCGATCGCGGCGGCAGCCCGCAAGTCATCGGCAGCTACGACGAGTACGACCAGACGACCGCGACGGTGTATGCCTCGGGACCGATCGTGCGCGACAAGTTGTTCTTCTTCGGTCTGTACGAGGCGCGCGACTTCCAGCCGGTCAATACCAGCGACGAGGCCGACACCTTCTTCGACGCGAAGGAGGACAACGGCTTCTGGGGCGCCAAGATTGACTGGCAGATCAACGACAGGCACCTGCTCGAGCTGCTGGCATTCTCCGATGAGAACGACCGCACGACCAGGATCGACGACTTCGACTTTGCGACCGGCTCGCGCACGGCGTTCGTCGACCGGGAGTTTCGCAACGACGGCGGCTTGAACTGGGCGGCGACCTACACCGGCTATCTGACCGAAGGCCTGTCGATGAAGGTGCTGTACGGCGAGAACGAGCGCGAGTTCTCGCGCGTCGCCGGCAACGACATCGAGTGCTCGCGCATCCGCGAGCGGCGCGACCGGGAAGACGAGGGCATCGAGCCCGGCGATCTCGGCTGTTCGCGGACGGCGAACGTGACCGAGCGCAACGATACGCGCGAGGCTGCGCGGCTGGATTTCGAGTGGGAGCTCGGCCAGCACCTGGTGCGCTTCGGCCTGGATCACGAGACCAATACGTCGAAGCACAAGCAGTTTTACCCGGGCCCGGACCGCTTCCTGTACGAAATCCTCGAATCGGACAGCCCGACGCTGGAGAATGGCGGCGTGCTGCCGCCCGGCGTCGTGGACTACGTGCGCACGCGACGTAACGAGGTCGACGGTGAGTTCGAGTCGATCAACTCTGCGTACTACCTGGAAGACAACTGGTCGGTTACCGACAACCTGGTGCTCAACGGCGGACTGCGCCTGGAGGCATTCGACAACCGCAACTCCGACGGCGACAGCTACATCAAGATCGACGACATGATCTCGCCGCGCGTCGGCTTTTCCTGGGACATGAAGGGTGACAATCGCACCAAGCTGTTCGGCAATGCCGGCCGCTATTTCCTGCCGGTGGCGAACGTCATCAACATCAAGCAGGCCGGCGGCTTCCTCGACTCGCGCACGTATTACCTGTTCGAGGGCTACGAGGACTTCGAGCACAACGGCGAGACCTTCCAGCGGCCGATCCTCGGCGCGCAGGTCGGCCCGGTCGACGACTCGCAGGGCGACGGCACTGTCGGCGACCTGCGCGGCGAAGTGGATGCCGACATGGATCCCGTCTACCAGGACGAGCTGATCCTCGGGTTCCAGTCCATGATCGACGACAAATGGTCGTGGGGTGTGCGCGGCATCTATCGCAAACTGCACAACGCTATCGACGACATGGAGATCACCTCCAACGGCACCCTGTGCGGCGGCGAGCCGACCGGCGTCGGCTTCGTGATGGCGAATCCGGGCCGGCCGGTGACGGTGTTCACGGACACGAACTGCGACGGCGAGAACGACGCCTTCGTCACGATCGACACCTCGAAGGCGGGCTGGGCGATGCTCGATCGCGACGGCAACTATGTCGGGGAGCGCGGCTGGGACGAGCCGAAGCGCTCGTACTCCGCGCTCGAGTTCATGATCGACCGCGCGTGGGATGACCGCTGGGCGTTCAACGCGACCTATACGCTGTCGTACAGCCGCGGCAACGTGGAAGGGCCGGTGAACTCGGACACCAACTTCGCGGATGCCGGCCGCACGGAGGCTTTCGACAACCCGTGGGTCAACTTCGGCGCAAATGGTTATCTGCCGAACGATCGACGTCACTCGATCAAGGCCCGCGGCGCGTTCGCCTTCAATGACAACTGGTCCGTCGGCGGAACGCTCAGCGCAATGTCCGGTCGACCGATCAGCGCTTTCGGCGACGAGAATCCGTTCGATTCGACCAGCTTCCAGAGCTTCTTCATCTGCGTGGCGAACTGCGAGGCTGAAAGCTTTGCCGATCGCACGTATGAGCTGCACACCCGCGGCTCGGAGGGCCGGACGCAGTGGCTGTTCGATCTCGGCGCGAACGTGACGTTCGACTACGCGTTCTCGTTCGCGAATCTGCAGGTCAAACTGGCTGTCTACAACCTGCTCAACCAGCAACGTGCGACGGCGGTTGACGAGTCGCTCTTCAATACGGATCCGGACACACCGCAGTTCACGAACGTCGACTACCGGCTCGGCACCGACTACCAGGCGCCGCGCTACGGCCTGCTGACGTTCAAGCTCGACTTTTGATGGATGGGGATCGCACGCACTTTTCGCTTCGCTGCTCTCGCACTTTGCGTAGCCGCCTGCACCGTCTATCCCCCGGGTAGGGGCGCGCAGTCCACGCAGTCGTCGATGGAGAAATCCATCGACGCTGCGTTCGAGGATGTCTACGCACGCTATCGGTTGCCGGGCCTCGCGCTCGGCGTCGTGCGCAACGGCGCCGTCATCTACACACGAACCGCCGGCGAGACGATCGCCGGCTCCGGCGAGCACATCGACAGCCGCACGCTGTTCAAGATCGCCTCCAACAGCAAGGCGATGACGACCGGTGTGCTCGCGCGCCTCGTCGATTCCGGCAAGCTGCGCTGGGAAGATCCGGTCACTCGCTACCTGCCGCAGTTCCGGATGCGCGATCCGTGGGTGACGCGCGAGTTCCAGGTGCGCGACCTGCTGTTGCACAACAGCGGTCTGCGCGAAGGCGCCGGCGATCTCATGCTGTGGCCGGATCCCAACCTCTTCACGCGCGCCGACATCATCGCGGGGCTTGCGCATCTGCAGCCGGAGCACAGCTTTCGCTCGCACTACGATTACGACAACCTGATGTACGTGGTCGCGGGCGAGGTCGCCGCGGCTGCGGCGGGTACGTCGTACGAGTCGCTCGTCAAGCGCGAGCTTTTCGAGCCGCTGCAGCTGAGCCGTTGCCAGGTCGGCGAGTGGCAGCGCGACGCGGTTGGCAATGTCGCGCAGCCTCACATGCGCGATCGCGATCGTAACGTCCTCATCCGCAGGGATCCCGAGACGATTCCGGTCAGCACTTCGGCTGCGGCCGGTGGAATCCGCTGCAGTCTCGACGACATGCTGAAGTGGATGCGCATGTGGCTCGATCCGGATTCGCAATGGCTCACACCGGCGCAGCGCCAGGCTGTGTGGACGCCGCACATGCCGATCCCGCTGTCGGCGCGGCAACGCCGCTGGGACGGCAGTCGCTTCAATGCCTATGGCTACGGCTGGCGCATATCCGATGTCGACGGTGTGCTGCGTGTCGCGCACACGGGAACGCTCGCGGGCATGTATTCCGCGGTCACGCTGTTGCCCGAACAGAAGAGCGGCTTCGTATTCATGATCAACGGCGAGGGTTCGCAGGCGCGCACTGTCCTGAACGAGGTTCTGGTCAAGCTCTTTACGGCCCCGGGCGAGCGCCGGCGGGTGGCCGACTACGCTGCGGAGCTGATGCAGGAGCGACAGCAAGAAACGCAGGAGTCGCCACCGCCGGTGCCCGCACGAACGCGCCCGGCCGCGGCAACGGTCGCCGACAAGCTCGGCATCTATCGGGATCCGTGGTTCGGCGAGGTCTCGATCTGTCCGCGCGCAGACGGCGTCGAGCTCGTCGCGACGAAGTCCCCGCAGCTGAACGGCGAGGTCATGCAGGCCGGCGAGCGATTGCTCGTCGATTGGCGCGATGACAGCATCGACGCGGAGGCGTGGCTCGATTTTCCGGCGCCCAATCCGGGTGAACCCGTGCTGCTGCGGCTCAGCAAGGTCGATCCGGAGGCGGATTTCAGCTATGACTACGAAGATCTGGCATTCACACGCGTGGGCGATTGCACGATGAAACCGCAGGTCGATGCGCTGATGCGCGAGTACACGGGCGATGTGCCGGGCGCGGCCGTGCTCGTGCTTCGCGACGGCCAGGCGGTCGTGCGCGCGGGCTATGGCCTCGCGGATCTCGAAACGCACACGCCGGCGACTGCCACGACGAACTATCGGCTCGCATCGGTTACGAAGCAGTTCACCGCGGCGTCGATCCTGCTGCTTGCCGAAGACGGCAAGCTGAAGCTCGCAGACCGGGTGCGAAAGTGGTTGCCGACGCTGCCGCAAGCCACGGATACGATCACGATCCGCCACCTGCTGACGCACACCTCGGGGCTCATCGACTACGAGGACGTGATCCCGGACAGCGTCAAGGCGCAGCTGCACGATGCCGATGTGCTCGAGTTGCTGGAATCGCAAGACCGCACGTACTTCCGGCCCGGCAGCGACTACCGCTATAGCAACAGCGGCTATGCGTTACTGGCGCTGATCGTGGAGCGCGCTTCCGGACGCACGTTTGCGGCCTTCCTGCGCGAGCGGATCTTTCAGCCGCTCGGCATGAGCAACACGGTGGCGCACGAAGACGGCATCTCGACGGTGAGCAACCGCGCGTTCGGCTATACGCAAGAGCAGGGGCGCTGGGGCCGCACTGACCAGAGCCAGACGAGCGCGGTGCTCGGTGACGGTGGCATCTATTCGTCGATCGACGACCTCGCGAAATGGGACGCCGCGCTCTACGACGGCCGCCTGCTGCCGCAAAAAGCGCTGCAAGCGGCGTTCACGCCTGCGACTCCCACGGACGATCCTGACGTAGAATACGGCTACGGCTGGCGGATCACCGGGGAGACGCTGTGGCACTCCGGCGAAACCGTCGGCTTCCGTAACGTCATCGTGCGCTACCCGAAGAGACACCTGACCGTGGTCGTCCTGACCAACCGCAACGACCCGGAACCCTACCGGCTCGCCCTGGCAATCGCGAAAAAGGCGCTGTAGGTCGGGCCGCTCCAGCGCATCCTGCGCCCGCGCCATTCGCGCATCCATGCGCAGCAGCTTCAGCCCGACATCATCTCTTCTCGATCGTCCTGATCGCCCGCGACGCGTCGAATCCCAGCGCGCGGGCGATATGCAGGAACTCGATGACGTCGATGCGGCGTTCGCCGCCTTCGTATTTCGCGACGAAACTCTGGTGTTTGCCCAGTTTGTCTGCCAGTTGTTGTTGGGTCATGCCTGCTCGCTCGCGAGCATTGACCAGGTACTGGGTCAGGCGCACATGTTCGGCCGAGCGCAAGGACTTCACGATGGCGGGCTCCGTGTCCGGGCCCGTATCTGTAATCCTGCTTTGCGAATATCCCAATTTAGGATACGCTGTGCGCCAGCCAGAAGCCGCTAGCATATGTCAGTCATGGTCACGGACGCAGACACTGATCGCAGTACGAGCGAGACCGCCGCCCACCTTTCGATGGAGCCGCCCACGGACTATTCCGCCTGGCTGCGGCTGCGGCCGCTCATCACGCGGGAACTGCTGCAACTGACCAAGGCCGGCTCGCTGCCGACCGGCACAGCGCTCAAGCACGTCTGCCGCAAGCTGTTCGGCACGGACTGCAGCCCCGAGGACGAGATCCGCTTCCTGATTTTCGCGGCGCCGATCGCGCGCAAGCTCGCCATCGGCCTGGCGAATCGCGGCGACCGCATCGGGGACAGCGACGTCAAGGTCCAGGATCTCGTCGAGTGGCTCGGCTGGCTCGACCGCTTCGACCCGATGTGCGCGGCCATGATCGACCTGCATTACTTCGCCGGCCTCACGGCGAAGCAGACCGCCGCCGCGCTGCGCGTGTCGCCCGAGGTCGTGGTCCGCGAGCTGCGCTTCGCCAAGGCCTGGCTGCAGACGAAGCTGATTTGAACGGGGCGCGGGGCCCGGACACGAAGCCGGGAGGGGGGCGCCCGGACCCCGCGCCTCGAGCCCTTCTAGCCCCGCTTTCTGCCGCCGTGTTCTAATCGCCGTCCGCCGCGCCGACGGACCCGATCGATGAACACGCCCGCAAAACCCAAGACTGCCATTTCCCCGACCCGCGAGGAGAACTACGCCGAGTGGTATCAGCAGGTCGTGCGCGCCGCCGACATGGCCGAGAACTCGCCAGTGCGCGGCTGCATGATCATCAAGCCGTGGGGGTTCGCCTTGTGGGAGAACATGCAGCGGGCGCTCGACGACATGTTCAAGGCGACCGGCCATCAGAACGCCTACTTCCCGCTGTTCATCCCGCTTTCCTTCATGCAGAAGGAGGCCGCGCACGTCGCAGGCTTCGCCAAGGAATGCGCGGTGGTCACGCATCATCGGCTCGAGGCCGGTCCGGACGGCAAGCTGCGTCCCGCCGGCGAGCTGGACGAACCGCTGATCGTGCGGCCGACGTCCGAGACGATCATCGGCGATGCATTCGCGCGCTGGGTGCAGAGCTATCGCGACCTGCCGCTGCTCATCAACCAGTGGTGCAACATCGTTCGCTGGGAGATGCGCACGCGCATGTTCCTGCGCACCACCGAGTTCCTCTGGCAGGAAGGCCATACGGCCCACGCCACTGCCGAAGAAGCCGTGCAGGAAACGATGCGGATGCTCGACGTCTATGCGACCTTCGTCGAGGACTGGCTCGCGGTGCCCGTGATCAAGGGCGAGAAGACCGCCGGTGAGCGCTTCCCCGGTGCGGTGCAGACCTTCAGCATCGAAGCGATGATGCAGGATCGCAAGGCGCTGCAGTCCGGCACGAGTCACTTCCTCGGCCAGAACTTCGCGAAGGCGAGCGAGATCAAGTTCCTCGATCAGAACGGCGAGCAGCAGCACGCCTGGACCACGAGCTGGGGCAGCTCGACGCGCCTCATCGGCGCGATGCTCATGACGCACTCGGACGACGATGGTTTCGTCGCGCCGCCGAAGGTCGCGCCGGTGCAGGTCGCGATCCTGCCGATCTGGCGCTCGGACGACGACAAGCCGCGCGTGCTCGAGTATTGCAACAAGGTCGCCCGTGAGCTGCGCGCGCAGCGTTTTGCGGACCGGCCGGTTACGGTAATCGTCGACGAGCGCGACGAACGCGGCGGCGACAAAGTCTGGCACTGGATCAAGAAGGGTGTGCCGCTGCGCCTGGAGATCGGTCCGCGCGACATGGAGAAGGATGCGCTATTCGTCGGCCGCCGCGATCGCGCACCGAAGGACAAGCAGAGTGTGCCGCGCGCTGAGTTCGTCGCATCGGTGGCGGCGACGCTGCAATCGATTCAGGACAAGCTCTACGCGCGCGCGCAGGATTTGCGCAAACAGCACACGCGCCTGATCGATAGCAAGGAAGAGTTCTACGCGTGGTTCACGCCGCCGCCCGTGGCGGAAAACGCGCCGACGCCGATTCATGGCGGCTTCGCGCTCACGCACTTCGGCGGCGACGTGAAGGTCGAGGAGCGCATCAAGAACGAGCTCGGCGTCACCGTACGCTGCATTCCGCTGGAGAAGAGCGAGCCTGGCATCTGCCCGTTCACCGGTCAGCCCAGCCCGCAGCGCGTCGTGTGGGCGAAAGCCTATTGACCGATCCGGCGGCGCGGGCGGCGCGGACCCGCGCCTGGCTGCAGCTGCATTTCTGCGTAGTGCTGTGGGGCTTCACAGCCATCTTCGGTCGCCTCATCACGTTGCCCGCGCTGCCGCTGGTGTGGTGGCGCATGACGTTGGTCGGCCTCGCGTTGGTCGCGGTGCCGAAGTTCTGGCGCGGCGTGCGCGGCTTGTCCGCTCGGCAGATCGCGATCTACGCCGGCATCGGCGTGCTGGTCGCGCTGCACTGGCTGACGTTCTACGCCTCGATCAAGCTTTCGAATGCATCCGTCGGCGCAACGTGCATGGCGCTGATGTCGGTGCTGATGGCGTTTGTCGAGCCGCTCATCGTGCGGCGCAAGTTCGATCCGCGTGAGCTCCTGTTCGGTCTCGCCGTGATCCCCGGTGTGTTGCTGGTGATTGGCGGCACGCCGGTCGCTATGCGACTCGGGATCGCAGTCGGCGTTCTTTCCGTTCTGATCCTTTGCGTCTTCGGAGCGCTGAACAAGCGCTACATCAGCCGTGCCGAAGCGCTGACAGTCACCGGTGTCGAGATGACCGCCGGCGCGCTGTTTCTCACGTGCGTCGGACCGCTGCTGCCGGGCGGTGACGTGCTGTTTACGACGCCTTCGCAACGCGATGGATTGTTCTTGCTGGCGCTCGCGCTCGGCTGCACGCTGTTGCCGTTCACGCTCGGATTGGTCGCGATGCGTCAGCTGAGCGCGTTCTCGACAGCGCTCGCGCTGAATCTCGAACCCGTGTATGCGATCGTGCTCGCGATCCTGCTGCTCGACGAGCAGCGCGAGCTCGCGTGGCCGTTCTATCTTGGCGTCGCGATCATTCTCGGTGTCGTGCTGCTGCATGCGCGGATGATGCAGCGGACCACGGCGTGAATGCCGTGTTGGGGGATAACGGCTGACGCCGCGTTTCAGCGCTTCGCTTTACTCTGCTGCTTGGCGAAGCGCATGTTGAGGCGCTCGACATGCTGCGCGAGCAGCACGCTCACTTCGCTTTGCACGCCGGCACGCATGCCGACTATGGTGTTCGCTCCCTGCGTGATCACGTAACGTTGCCAGACGCCTTCCTGGCCTTCGGGCGGCGGCACCTCGTCGATCGATTCGAGGCGGAAGGGCGAGTCCGCTGCATGATCGGCCTGACCGTACGGCACCGGACTCACTGCATCAGCCTCGCGTTCCACCGCGGCGCACCTGCTCCTGATGCACCTGGCCGATCGTCAATCGCGTGTGCTTCGCGATCACCTTCACGAGCACGTGTCCGGGAGCGTGCGGCAGATGCAGCCCATGCAGACGCTCCCAGATTTCGATGCGCTCGCGCGGCTCCTTCATCGAGGATGCCTGGGACTCGAGATCCCGATCGCGCTCGGCTGCGCGCTCCCGCGCGGCCTGCTGCACTTTGTGTCGATGGTCTGCGGCACTTCCGGGTGGCGCAGACACGAGCTCGTAGGGCGGTCGTTGAGACATCGAGTCTGCAACTTCCTAGTAGCGACGCGGGCCGCCGCCACCGCCACCGCGGGGCTTGTCCTGCGCCTCGTTGACTCTGAGCGGTCGGCCGCCCATGTCGACGCCGTTGAGATTCTGGATCGCTTTGGCTGCGTCGGCGCGCGACATTTCCACGAAGCCGAAGCCGCGCGGACGCCCGGTCTCGCGGTCGGTCATCAGGGCTACCGACTCGACGGTGCCGTGCTGGGCGAAGAGTGCACGGACAGCATCCTCTGTTGCCGTAAACGGCAGGTTGCCGACATAGATCTTGCTCATCGATGCGGTCTCTCATTGATGACGCAGCGAGCTGATCGTTCAGCCCCGAACACGTCTTGAAACACGACGCGCCAACGCGCGCTCCTGCGGTTCGAGAACGATTCGGTTTAGCTGAATTGGCGCTGACGCGCAGGGTGCGCGCGGGCCAGAAGGAGATAAAGAGAAAGGTTACGAGCCGGGGTCGACTATACGCCGCAGGCCGCTGGTCTGCTCAGCTTTTCGCTAACATCGGCAGCGACACGGCTGCAACGCGAACAGGAGAGTGCAGATGATTCACGGTTCCTGCCTCTGTGGCGCGGTTCGATGGACCTTCGAAGGGATGCCCGATGGCGCCACTGCCTGCAATTGCACGGCATGTCGCCGCTACGGTGTGCTCTGGGCCTACGACTTCGAAGGCCAGGGCATTGCCGTCTCCGGCCCAGCACAGGCATTCATCCGGGGTACGGCGCTCAGTTTCAACTTCTGCCCGACGTGCGGCTGCGTAGCGTTCTGGCGCTCACAGACGCTCGACAAGGAGGGACGCCGCCGCATCGCCGTGAACCTGCGGCTCGCAGAGCCGCAGGCGGTGGCGCAGATTCCGATCGATCACTTCGACGGCCTGGACACGTTCGAAGACTTGCCGCGCGATGGTCGATGCGTCGCGGACTACTGGTTTTGATCGCTCAGCGAGTCTGCGCAGCGTAGATCTTCACGAGCTCGTAGAGAAAATCGCGCCCGTCGTACAACGACTGCACGCGCACGCGTTCGTTGAGCCCATGGATGAAGCCGAGATCGGGATCCATGAAGAGTCCGTTGATGCCGTAGGTCGGTATGCCCGAAGTGCTCAGGAACTGTCCATCGGTCGCACCCGGTTGCAGCAGCGGAATCACCGGCACGCCCGGATAGAAGCGCGCCGACACCTTCTCGACCGGCGCCATGATTTCGCGCGTCAGCGGCGGGACGACCGAAGGCGGTCCGCGGGTCTCCAGTGTCGAGACCTTTACTTCCTCGTCGGCCACGACCTTTTCGAGCGTCTGCCGAACGCTCTCGCCGGACTCACCCGGATAGATGCGACAGTTGATGTTGGCACGCGCTCGCTGCGGCAATGCGTTGGTCGCGTGACCGCCATCGAGCGTCGTCGCCACGCACGTCGTGCGCAGCATTCCGTTCCACGTCGGGTCTGCGGTGACTTGGGCAACGGCAGCGGCATCGGTTGGATCCGCCACCAGCTTCGTCATCGCAGCGCCCATCTCGCCGCCGACGATGCCGGCCATGCGCGAGAAGTAGGTACGCGTCGTGTCGTTCAGCTTGACCGGAAAGTCGTAGTGCTCGATGCGCGTGAGCGCGCCCGCCAGGTGATAGATCGCGTTGTTCTTCACCGGACGCGAGCTGTGACCGCCCGGGTTCGTCACTTCGAGGCGGAAGTTCTGCGTGGTCTTCTCGCCTGCCTGCACGCCCATCATGACGCGCTTACCGGACGCGTCGAGCATGCCCCAGGCGCCTTCGTTGAGCGCGAACGCTGCGTCGATCAGGTCGCGCTTCTCCTTCACGAGATATTCGGCGCCGTTGAAGGCACCGCTCGTTTCCTCGCCGCAGGTCAGCGCCATCTTGATCGTGCGACGCGGCTTCGTGCGCTCGGCGCGCAGGCGGATCAGCGTGTCCACCCAGGTCGCGGCCATGGATTTGTCGTCCAGCGAGCCGCGCGCATAGAAGTAGCCGTTCTCCTCGATGAGCTTGAACGGATCGCGCTCCCAGTCCTCGCGCTTCGCTTCGACGACGTCGATGTGCGCGAGCAGCAGGATCGGCCGCGCCTTGGCATCGGCGCCGGGCAGGATCGCGACCAGCCCGCCTTCCTTCGGATGATCGGGTGCGGCAAAGGCGTGCAAATCGCTTTCGGGATAACCCGCCTTGCGCA
>DATEML010000163.1:0-12001 GCA_035275585.1 Steroidobacteraceae bacterium
TTTTCCATGGGGCTGGTACGCGAACTGCGCGCGATCGAGTCGCAGCTCCGCCTTGCGCGACCCGGAATCCGGCCCGTGGCAGCCGTAGCAGTTCTCGGAGAGGATCGGCTGGATGCTTTCGTTGAAGCTCAGCTTCTCTTCAGGCGTCCGCGTGCAACCCGCGAGCAACAATGGCAGTACGACCCACGCCATTGAACTCGCGGTCATGTGAGCCGTTGCGCTACTGCCCGCGCGGCGCGTAGCGCAGGCCGAAGCCCGCAAGCCAGGAGTCGCCCTGAACCTTGCCGGCCCGCGTGATGCCGGTCGGATCCGGCCCGTTGGGCCAGTCGAATGGCAGCCGACCGTTGAAATCGTAGCGCGGGCTTCCCTGCGCGTCGCCGATGAGAACATCCGCGATGCCGCCGCCCTCGGTGCCGGGCAGCCAGGCCGCGACGAAAGCGTCGCTCGCATCGAGCATCGGTCGCGCCCACAACGGACGCCCCGAAAGAAATACGCTGACCGTTGGAATGCCGGCGCGCTGCAGTCGTCGCAGTTGCGTGAGCGGCTCGCCCACATTGTAAAGGGCAAGCTGCAGGTCGCCGTGCATCTCAGCGTACGGCTGCTCGCCGTAGACGACGACGGCGACATCAGGACGATTCTCACCGCTGAGGTCCGAGGCGTCGACCATCCGCCCGCCGCCCGCTTCGACGGCTTGCTTGATCGCGGCAGTCACCGACTGCGCGCCGGGAAAGTCCGCGTTGCTGGTGTCGTTCCCCTGCCAGGTTAGAGACCAGCCGCCACACTGCATCGGAATACTGTCGGCGCCCGGCCCGGTCACCAGCACGCGAGCCGACGCGCGGATCGGCAGCGCGCCGCCGTTCTTGAGAAGAACCAGTGAGCGGCGCACCGCCTCGCGCGCCAGCGAGCGGTTCGCGGATGAATTCAACAACTCCATGCGGCCCTCATAGGGCCGCGCCGTCTCGAACAGTCCAAGCCGGAATTTCACGCGCAAAATACGCCGTACAGCGTCATTCAAGCGCGCGGCCGGAATCTCACCCGAACGCGCCGCGGCGACCGTGTTGTCGTAGAGCTCCTTCCAGCGATACGGGGCCATGAGCATGTCGACGCCGGCATTGATCGCCTGCGGACAGCGATCGCTGCGGCAGCCAGGCAGCTGGGCGTGTCCGTCCCAGTCCCCGATCACGAAGCCCTCGAAGCCCATGCGCCCCTTGAGCACGTCCGTGAGCAGCGGACGATTGCCGTGCATTTTCTGGCCGCGCCAACTGGAGTAGGACGCCATCACCGTCAACACGCCGGCATCGATGGCGCTGACATAGCCCTGAGCATGGAGTCGTATCAGCTCGCTTTCGGCAACCTGCGTGTCGCCCTGATCGACACCGTCGGCCGTGCCGCCGTCACCCACGAAATGCTTGGCCGTGGCTGCCACCTTGCCGACCTGCAGCTTCCCTGCGAGCTCGGGCGGGCCCTGCAGACCTTCGACCGCGGCTCGTGCGTACTCACGCACGAGGGTCGGGTCTTGAGCGAACCCCTCATAGCTGCGGCCCCAACGAACATCCTGTGGCACGGCGAGCGTCGGCGCGAAGGTCCAGTCGAAGCCCGTCGCTGCGACCGCTGCGGCGGTGGCACCACCAATGCGGCGCACGAGATCAGCATCGCGCGCGGCGCCGAGACCGATGTTGTGCGGATAGATCACTGCACCGAAGATGTTGTTGTGTCCGTGCACGGCATCGATGCCGAACAGCACCGGAACAGGCGTGTGTCCGGGACGCGGCTCGAGCGCAACGGCGCGCAACGCGCGCGACCACTGCAACCACGCGTCGGCCGACGCACGATCGTCGCCGTTCGGTCCCGATCCGCCGCCCGCAAGGATCGAGCCGAGCGGATAGCGCCGCAAATCCTCCGGCACGATCGCGGTGATGTCGGTCTGAATGAGCTGACCGACTTTCTCCTCCAGACTCATGCGCGCCAGTAGTTCGGCGATGCGCGCCTCGGTGGCCGCATCGACCAGGCCGCGGCTGTGCGCCTGGGGCCAGTTCTGCGGATGCACGCCCTCGGTGGCCGTCTGCGCGGCAGCGCTCGCGGCCGACCCGATGATCGCCGCGCAGGCACAAACAGCGCCTAAGCATCTGAGCCAACTTTCACGGATCATGAACGCACTCTGTTTCAGTCAGCCTCTGCCCGCAGGAAGTCGCGGTACCACATACCACTGTCCTTCAGGCGGCGCTGCTGCGTGGCAAAGTCGACGTGCACCAGGCCGAAGCGCTGCGTGTAGCCCTCGGCCCATTCGAAGTTATCCATCAGTGTCCACGCAAAATAGCCGTTGACGGGCACGCCGCGCGCACGTGCTTCATGCACCGCCAGAAGGTGGCGGCGCAGATAGTGGCAGCGCTTCGCGTCCGCGATTGCGCCGTCGGGCGCGAGCCGATCCTCGTAGCTGGCCCCGTTTTCCGTGATGTAGATTTCCTGCGGTCCGTACTCGCGATCGAGTCGCTCGAGCAAGCCGCGCAAGCCTTGAGGCGAGACTTCCCAGCCGATGTCGGTGCGCTCTGCGCCGGGCGTGGGTACCACTCGAGCTGCGAGCGGCCCGTCCCCGGGAGCGTTGGTGACGGTCTCCGGGAAATAGTAATTGACGCCCAGAAAGTCCGTGGGTGCCGCGATCGTAGCGAGATCGCCGCCCGCGACCTGCGGTGCATCGTCACCGCACAGCGCCCAGATGTCGGCGGGATAGCCGCGCCCATACAGCGGATCGAGAAACCAGCGGTTGCGCAAGCCGTCGTAGCGGCGTGCGGCCGCGATGTCGGCTGCACTGTTCGTCGCGCCTGCGTGAGGATGCAGACTGAGCGAGATGCCGACACGCGCGTTGCGCACATTCGCACGCAGCACCGGAATCGCCCTGCCGTGGGAGAGCAGAACGTGATGGCAGACCTGAAGAGCGGTGCGCCAGCTGCGCAGGCCCGGTGCGCGCGAACCCTCGTAACAGCCCTCGAATGCCGTGCACCAGGGTTCGTTGTGAGTCATCCAGTTGCGCACGCGATCGCCGAGGCGACGACTGACGGCGTCGGCAAAGACGACGAATTCCTCAACCGTATCGCGATTGTTCCAGCCGCCGAGTTCCTGCAGACGCTGCGGCAGGTCCCAGTGATACAGCGTGGCCCAGGGCTCCAGCCCGCGCTCGAGCATGCCGTCGACCAGACGTGAATAGAAATCGAGGCCCGCAGCGTTGGGCGCGCCTTGCGGTCCGTTCGGCAGAATGCGCGGCCAGGCGATCGAGAATCGATATGCGCTCAGTCCCAGATGCGCGGCAAGGTCCAGGTCTTCGGGCCAGCGATGATAGTGATCGCAGGCCGTCGCGCCGCTGGAGCCGTCGCGGATTCGCCCCGGCATGCTGCAAAACCGATCCCAGATCGACTCGGCGCGGCCATCGGCCGTCGCAGCACCCTCGATCTGGTAGGCGGAAGTCGAACAGCCCCAGCGAAAATCGGCAGGAAACTCGGCGCGGCGCAAGGTTTGCGGCGCTGGTGCAAGCGCGAGTGCGGGTGCTGGTGCGGAATTCATTGTGTTGCCATGGGTCGCTCGCATCACAGAGCCGCGCAGGTGCACGAGCCGATGACGTCGGTGCCAGGGCGTAATCTACCTCAACGCTGGAAAGGTTCCCACTCCGCTCAACCTGCCGCGCTGGCCTCCGGCGGGTGCGCCTCTGGCGGCAGCCCTACCGAGGCGCGCCACACGACGTTGATCGGGAATTCCCGTTCCACCGGCAGGAGCGAGTCGTAGCAGCGGTTGAGCAGGCAATTCAGACCGTTCGCCGTCACTTCGCGCATCGGGATGTGCACCGAGGTGAGACGGGGCGCGGAGTACTCGGCGCTGTGCGTGTCGTCGTAGCCCAGCACCGAGACTTCCTGCGGTACCGCGAGCCCCGCCTGCTGGAAATGCGATAGCACGCCCACCGCCATTTCGTCGTTCGCGCAGAACAGCGCCGTAAAGCGGTGCTTGGAAGCCAACAGCGCCTTCGCAGAAACCCAGCCGCCTTCGGGCGAGAAGTCGCTCTCGATGGTGCGCACGCTGTGCGGATCGATGCGATGCTTGCGCAGCTCGTTCATGAATCCCTTCAAGCGGGCAACATTGTCGGGCGCGCTCGACGGACCGGCAATCACGGCGAAGTGCCGATGGTGGTGCTGCAGCAGCGCCTTGGCGGCCGCTACGCCCCCCTGTGCGTGATCGGCTGAAAAACACTGCTCGCGGATGCTTTGGAAAATCCGATTGAGCACGACGATATTCGGTTGCTCGCGGCCGAGGGCCACGATGTCTTCTTCGAGCAGTGCGTTGCTCATGACGATCAGGCCGTCGCAATCCCGGTTGATCAGGAAGCGCACGCCCTCGATGGCCTGGCGCCGCTCATCGGCAGAGCCATGCCCGAACGCGACCACCATGTGGCGCCCGCCCGCTCGCAGCTCGGCGTCGATGGTCTGCAGGATCGGCGTGTAGAACGTGCCCTTCAGGATCGGGATGTACACCCCGATCATTTGCGTCGAACCCGACAGCAGTGAGCGCGCCGCGTGCGAAGGGCGGAAATTGAGCTTCTTGATCGCACGATGCACGCGCTTGGCGGTCGCCGGAGCGACGGAGCCCTTGCCGCTGACCACACGCGAAGCGGTTCCCAGACCGACGCCCGCGAGGCGGGCGACATCTTTGATCGTTGCCATGCGCGGAGAAAATAGCATGTTGACGCTAAAAATCCGCGGGTGATATAGTTGCCGCCGCACCTTGGGAACGTTTCCAAAAAGATAGCCTGCCCGGTCGCCCGGCGGCGCAACCGGAGCCGGTTTTCCGGCGTGGTGATGCTCCTGCAAGTCGCGCATCATGCGCTCGGAATGTTGTCAGCGCGCCTAACGACAATTGCTGTTGCCCTCCTCGTGAGTGCGTTTGCGCACGCCGCGAAGCCACGCGCCGAGGTGATCCACTGGTGGACGTCTGGCGGCGAATCCGCGGCGGTGCGTCGCCTGGCCGACGCGTACAGAAGTGCGGGCGGTGAGTGGGTCGATACCGCAGTCGCCGGCAGTGAGCAGGCGCGCGCAGTGGCCATCAGCCGCGTGGTGGGGGGCAACCCACCGACCGCGGCGTTGTTCAACACCTCGAAGCAGTTCCACGATCTCGTGGAGCAAGGCTCGCTCGCCACCGTGGATGCGGTGGCGGTCAGGGACGGCTGGGACAAGCTGCTGCCCGAGCCGATCCTCACCGCAATTCGCATCAAGGGTCACTACTACGCGGCGCCGGTCAGCATTCACATGCCGACCTGGATCTGGTACTCGAAGGCGGCTTTTCGCAAAGCCGGGTTGACCGCGGAGCCCGCAACGATCGATGAGCTGTTCCACGACCTCGACCGCCTCAAGGCGGCGGGCCTCATTCCACTCGCACATGGCGGCCAGCCCTGGCAGGAGAACATCCTGTTCCGCGCGATGCTCGCCAACGTCGGCGGCCGCGATCTCTATCTCAAGGTCCTGCGCGATCGTGATCCGCGCGCGCTGCGGTCGGATGAGTTCAAAAAGGTACTGTCGACGTTCAAGCGGCTGCGCGCTTATGTCGACGTCGCATCACCGGGGCGCAACTGGAACGATGCCACCGCGCTCCTGATCACCGGCAAGGCCGGGATACAGATCATGGGTGACTGGGTGAAGGCCGAGTTTGCGCTCGCCCGGCAGCTCCCGGAGCGCGACTACGGTTGCATCGCAGGCCTCGGGCCGCAGGTACCGTATATCGTCCAGGGCGATGCATTCGTGTTCCCGAAGAGCGCTGACGCACAGACCGCCGCGGCCCAGCAGCTGCTGGCAAGCGTGATCACGGCACCCCGCACCCAGGTCGCCTTCAGCGTGCAGAAGGGCTCGATTCCGATTCGCCCCGACATCGATCCGTCCACGCTCGACGTTTGCGCTCGCATGGGCCTGGCGATCCTGAAGGACACGTCGCGAGTAGTCGGCAACGATGAGACCTACCTCACGCCCGATCAGAACGGCGCGCTCTCCGACATCCTGACCGCGTACTGGAACCGCAACATTCCGGTCGAGACGGTGCAGAAGAACATCGCCGCGGCGCTGACCCAGTAGCTACACCCATGACTACGCGACGCCGCTCGAGGCCAGGCCAGTACGGCGCCCACGTGGCGCTGCTGCCGATGGCCTTGACGGCGCTCGTCGGCTATCTCGGCATGATGCTCTGGACGCTGCGCGTCTCGTTCACGAGCTCGCGCACCTTTGCGGTCGATGACTATGTGGGGCTCGCCCAATATGCACGCCTGTTCGCCAATGAGCGCTGGCTGCTGTCGCTGGAAAATCTCGCGGTGTACGGCGTGCTTTTCGTCGCTGGCTCTCTGCTGTTCGGCCTCGTGCTGGCTGTGCTGATCGATCGGCAGGTCCGTGCCGAAGCGGCGCTGCGCACCGCATTTCTCTATCCCTACGCAATGTCGTTCGTCGCGACCGGCGTCGTCTGGCAGTGGCTGCTCAACCCGAGCCTCGGCATCCAGGAAGTGGTTCGGCGGCTCGGACTCGCGACCTTCCAGTTCGACTGGATCGTCGATCCGGACAAGGTCATCTACACGATCGCCATTGCGACGATCTGGCAGGCGTCGGGGCTCGTGATGGTGATCTTGCTGGCGGGGCTGCGCGGTGTCGATCCCGAGATTTGGAAGGCAGCACGTCTCGATGGCATTCCGGCGTGGCGCGTGTACTCGTCGATCGTCCTGCCGATGCTCGGGCACTCGTTCGCGACAGCGGCGATCCTGCTGCTCGCCGCGGTCGTCAAACTCTACGATGCGGTCGTCGCGATGACCCAGGGGGGTCCGGGAACCGCGAGCGAAGTGCCGGCAAAGTTCATCATGGATCATCTCTTCGGCCGAGCCAACATCGCGCTCGCTTCGGCGGGAGCGATCGTGATGCTCGTGACCGTCATGGCGCTGCTCGCGCCGGTCCTGTATCTGCGCCGGCGCGCAGCGGCGTGAGTGCGCGATGATCTTGCGCCTGTCGACTCCGCTACCACGTGCCAGGCGCCGGCGCCTGGATCCGGCACGCGTCGGCCTCTATGCATTCCTCGCGACGGCGGCGGCGTTTTTCCTGCTGCCGCTCTACATCATGCTGGTCACCTCGCTCAAACCTCTGGATGAGATCCGGCTCGGAAACATCTTCGCGCTGCCGCAGGCAGTGACGTTCGAGTCCTGGCGCGCTGCCTGGAGCACAGTGTGCACCGGCGTCAGTTGCGAGGGGATCCGCGGCGGCTTCACCAACTCATTGCTGATCGCCCTGCCGAGCACCGCGATCGCTATTGGACTCGGTGCGCTGAACGGCTACGCGTTGGCGTTCTGGCGCGTCCGTGGCGCGCAGATGCTGTTCGCGTTGCTGATGCTCGGCGCGTTCGTGCCCCTGCAGGTGATGATCTACCCACTGGTGCGCGCGACTGCGATGCTGCACATTTTCGGCACGCTGCCCGGCATCGTGCTGGTGCACGTCATCTTCAGCATGCCGGTGATGACCTTGCTGTTTCGCAACTACTACGCGACGGTGCCGCCGGAGCTCTTCAATGCCGCGCGTGTCGACGGCGGCCGCTTTCTGCGCACCTTTCTGCACGTCGTCCTGCCGATGTCGGGACCGATCATCATCGTGGCTTCGATCATGCAGCTGACTGGCGTATGGAACGACTATCTGCTGGGACTCGTATTCGCAGGTCGCGACCATCAGCCGATGACGGTTCAGCTCAACAATGTAATCAATACGACCACCGGTGCGCGTCTCTATAACGTCAACATGGCCGCCACGATCCTTACCGCGCTCGTCCCGCTGGTGCTGTATTTCTCTGCCGGCCGCTGGTTCGTGCGCGGGATCGCGACCGGAGCGGTCAAGGGTTGATGCGTGGCCGCTGTCACCCTTCGCAATCTGTCGATCGCCCTTGCCGGGTCGACCATCATCGAGGATCTCTCGCTCGAGGTCGCCAGCGGGGAGTTTCTCGTGCTGCTCGGCCCATCCGGCTGTGGCAAGTCGACGCTCCTGAACGGCATCGCCGGCCTCTGCGACGTCAGGGATGGGGTCATCACGATCGGCGGCGAAGACGTCACCGGCGCGGACCCTGCCGACCGCAATATCGGCATGGTGTTTCAGTCGTACGCGCTCTACCCGACGATGACGGTCGCCGGAAATCTGTCGTTCGGTCTGCGCGTGCGCGGCGTCGGGCGTGATGAGATTGCAGCGCGCGTGCGGCGCGCCGCCGAGCTGCTGCACCTCGAGACGCTCCTGGCGCGCAAGCCTGCCGAGCTGTCCGGCGGGCAGCGCCAGCGGGTCGCCATCGGGCGGGCGCTGGTGCGTGAGGCTCAGGTATTTCTGCTCGATGAACCGCTGTCGAACCTCGACGCCGGCCTGCGCGCGGAATTGCGGCGCGAGCTCAAGCTGCTGCACCGGCGCCTCGGCGCGACAATGATCCACGTCACGCACGACCAGATCGAGGCAATGACACTCGCGACCCGGATCGCGGTCATGCGCGACGGGCGCATCCTGCAGCAGGGCGCGCCGGAAGAGGTGTACGCCCGGCCTGCCACCCAGTTCGTCGCGAAGTTCCTGGGCTCGCCAGCGATCAATGTTCTGCCGGGCGTCGTGCATGCTGAGGGCGGCGATTTTGCGGTCGACGCGGCGGGATGCCGTCTTGACCTCGCGGACTACTCATTGAGCGGTCCGCGGCCTGCGCACGGCCAATCGGTCGCGCTGGGGGTTCGCCCGGAACACATCCGCATCGGCGATCGGGCGCGCTTCGATGGGCGAGTGTCGCTCGTGGAGCGGATGGGGAACGCGCAAGTCGTCTGGATCGATTGGCGTGGCAACGTGGTGTCGTGCCTGAGTCACGACGCGCGCGAGTTCAAGCCGGACGAGCCCGTCCACTTTGACATCGACGCAACCAGGATTTCACTGTTCGATGCAGCCAGCGAGCTGCGTCTTTGAGGGAGGACGGCGTTTGAATTCCGCATCATTCCGGTTGTCACTCGCGACCTGCGCGCTGCTGCTCGCAGCAGCGTCGCACCCAGCCACGCCCGGCGCCGCTCAGGTTTGGGTGACGACAGCCGACCAGAGCCGCTTGCTGGCCCGCGAGCCGGAGGTGCCATTCGCCGCGCAGGCGCCGCTCGCGACTCGCATCGACGTCGACCCGGAACGGCGCTACCAGGAGATGGTCGGGTTCGGTGCAGCGGTAACCGACTCGAGCGCCTGGCTCATCGAAAAGCGGCTCACTGCCGCGCAGCGCACTGCACTGCTCAAGGAACTGTTCGGCCGCGATGGCGGACTCGGCTTGAGCTTCACGCGTATTTCGATCGGCGCGTCGGATTTCTCGCTCAGCCACTACAGCCTCGACGACCCGCCCGGCGGCGCTGCGGATCCGCAGCTCACGCATTTCTCCATCGCTCCGAACCGCGACTACCTGCTGCCGGTCCTGCGCGCGGCGCTCGCGATCAATCCGGATCTGCGCATCGTTGCCTCACCGTGGAGTCCACCGGGCTGGATGAAAGACTCGGGCAGCATGGTGGGCGGGCGCCTGCGTCCCGAGGCCTACTCGGCGTTCGCGGCGTACCTCGCGAAGTTTGTGGACGCGTACGCAGCGGAGGGCGTACCGATCTTTGCATTGACGATCCAGAACGAACCGGACTTCGAGCCACCCGACTATCCGGGCATGAAGCTCAACGCGCACGAACGCGCACGCATCATCGGGCAGTTTCTCGGCCCGCTGCTGGCGCAGCGACCGACACGACCGCTGCTTCTGGAGTGGGACCACAACTGGATCGACCCCGCGTCACCGCGCGCGGTCCTCGCCGATCCGGTGGCGGCGCCATTCATCGCCGGCGTCGCCTGGCATTGCTACAAGGGCCACGTTGCGGCACAAGGCCCCGTGCACGACGCGCATCCCGACAAGGACGCGTATCTCACCGAATGCTCGGGCGGCAACTGGGAACCGCGATGGGAACGCTCGCTGCAGTGGTTCGTACGTGAGCTCATCATCGGCTCGACGCGCGGCTGGTCGCGCGGCGTCGTGCTTTGGAACCTGGCGCTCGACGAGCGGCACGGCCCGCACGCGGGCGGTTGTGCGGATTGCCGTGGCGTCGTGACGATTGACTCGGCGACCGGCGCCATCACGCGCAACGTCGAATACTACGTGCTCGCGCATGCGAGCCGGTTCGTGCGGCCGGGCGCGCACCGCGTCGAGTCGACCACCGGCGTGCGCGGGCTCGAAAGCGTCGCGTTCCAGAACGCGGACGATGGGTCGATAGCGTTGATCGTGCTCAACACGGCGCAGCGGCAGCGCCGTTTCTCGGTGCGCTGGGCCGGCCGGGTGCTCAACTACACGCTACCGCCCTCAGCGGTGGCCACCTTCGTGCTCGAGCATCCTGAGAAGCTCGCCAGTACGCTTCGATGGCCAAGCACGCCCTGAACATTGTTTGGATGTTGGCTCTGGCGTGCAGCGTCGGCTGCACGCACGCGCCGCCACGCCCCGAGACAATCCTGTTCGTCGGCAACAGCTTCACATTCGGCGCTCAGTCCGACGTCCAGCACTATCGGCCCGAGACCGTCAACGACCTGAACCATGACGGCATGGGCGGAATACCGGCGCTGTTCAAGGCTTTCACCCGCCAGGCGGGTCTTCACTATGAGGTGAGTCTGGAAACTGCAGCGGGTGCCAATCTGGATTTTCACTACGCTGAGAAGTCAACGCTCATCGCGCGTGCGTGGGACCATGTGGTCCTGCAGGCCTACAGCACGCTGGACGCGGACGCGCCCGGTGACGCGGCCAAGTTCCTCGACTATTCGGCGCGGCTCGCCAGTCTGTTCCGCTCGAAGAACCCGCAGGTCGAGGTGCGCCTGGTCGCGACGTGGTCACGGGCCGATCAGACTTTTCTTCCCTCGGGACACTGGTTCGGCAAACCCATCGAAGCGATGGCGCAGGACATACGCGCCGCCTGCAACCGCGCGGCCGAAAGTTCTCCGGATATCCGGGCGGTCGTGCCGGTGGGTCAGGCGTGGAACCGGGCAATCGACCTGGCCATCGCGACCCGCAACCCTTACGAGGGCATCCGGCCTGGGCAAATCAATCTGTGGGCAGCCGACAACTATCACGCCAGCACCCACGGCTATTACCTCGAGGCGCTGGTGATCTTCGGCAGTGTCACTGGCCGCGATCCCCGCGAGTTGGGGCGCGCGGAAATTGCGGCGGCTCAGCTGGGCATTACGCCGGCCGAGGCAGTCGCGCTTCAGAAAATTGCGCTCGAGACGCTGGCCAAGGAACCCGTTGCCAGACGCGCACCAGGAGTTGTGGGCCAATGAAAACAAGACGGCATGTTCTTTGGATATCCTTCCTGCTGGCAATTGCAACGTGCGCACGCGCAGAAAATCCGGCGGTCCCGGCGCTAAACGTCGTGCCGAGACCGGCGACACTGGAATCGCGCACCGGTACTTTCCTGCTCACGGGCGAGACTCGACTCCTGGCCGCCGACGAAGAGTCCCGCAAGATCGCCACGCTGTTCAATGATTTCCTGCTCGAGCAGCACGGCCTGCAATTGCAGATCACCGGCGCCCGGCCCCGGAGTCAAAACTACATCTCATTCAGCCAGGCAGGCAGCCGGGGCTTGCCCGACGAGGGCTACCGCCTGGTGATCGGTGCGGGAGAGATCCGCGTGACAGGGCAGGCAGCCGGTTTGTTCTATGGCATGCAAACCCTCACGCAACTGCTGCCGCTGGAGATCAAATCGGCGATAGAGCTACCCGCTCTCGAAATCACGGACCATCCGCGCTTCGGCTATCGCGGCCTGTTGCTCGACGTCGGACGACACTACTTCTCGGTCGCGCACATCAAGAAACTGCTGGACCTGGCCGCGCAGTACAAGATCAACCGATTTCATTGGCACCTGACCGACGACCAGGGCTGGCGCATCGAGATCAAGAAATATCCGAAGCTCACCGAAGTCGGTTCCTACGTGGATGACACC
>DATEML010000164.1:0-3927 GCA_035275585.1 Steroidobacteraceae bacterium
ACTGCGGCGCTCGAGCTCGCGCGACAGATCGCGTCGTTCCCGCAGACATGTATGCGCAACGACCGGCTGTCAGCGATCGAGCAGTGGGGCATGGAAGAGGACGCGGCCCTGCGCAACGAGTTCACGCACGGCACGATCACCCTGAGCAGCGGCGAAAGCGCGGCGGGCGCGAGCGATTTCGCGAAGGGCGCGGGCCGGCATGGGCGCGCCCGCAAATAGCGGCGTTTGCCGAGCTTCCAGAAACACGAAACCCCTGGCGCGGTGAACCGCCAGGGGTTTGCGTTGAGCCAACCGGCTGCGCGCCTGTCTCGAAGACTCTTCAGGGCGCTTCTGTAGGTTCGTCTCGAGGCTTGTGCGGTGCGTGCGCTGCGGCTCCAGGTGCGGACCGGCCTCGCTGCCGGGGCGCGCATCTTACGCTTCCGGGTTGACACCGCAAACCCCGTCAATAAACTCCTACTCCTATGACGCACACTTTCATCCAACGCCCGAACGACTGCGCGCGCGCACTCTGCGCACGACTGCGCGCCGTTGCAGCAGGTGTGAACACGAGCCGTTAGCCTTCCGCGAAAGCGCTGGAAGGCCGCGTGCCTTCCAGGTTTCCAGCCAAAACCCTGGTCGGCATGCCGATCGGGGTTTTTGCGTTTTGGAGCCGACGAAAGAGGAACGACCAATGACTACGCGTCTCACTATCGCGCAGTCCGAGCGGGCCCTCCTGTGGAGACAGGGGCGCTTCGTGGGGATTCTCGAGCCTGGAGTGCGCTGGATCCTGCAGCCATTCGCGTCCATCGCGGTGCAGCTGTACGACATGAGCGTGCCGGAGTTCGATCATCCGCGCATGGATGAGCTGCTCGCGCAGGCGCGCGCAACGATGGAGCGTCACTTCCACATCGTCGAGCTCGACGAACAGGAACTGGGCGTCGTCTACAAGGACGGCGCGCTTGCGGGCGTGCTTGCGCCAGGCAAACGGCAGCTCTACTGGAAAGGCGCGACTGAAGTTCGCGTGCAGAAGGTGCGCGCCCGACGCTCGGCATCGGGCGCGTCCGACTCAGCGGCTCAGTCCTTGGTCTTCTTGTAGTCGCCGGGGACTTCGAACGACTGCGGGCTCACGGCGTCGCGCGTGATCGAGACGAGCTCGGTGCCCATGCTCATGAGCGGCATCAGTCCGCCGGCCATTGTTGGCGGCGGCGCTGCCTGCTGCTGCGTGGCTTCATCCTGCTTCTTCTTCTTGCCGAACATGCCGCCGAGCGCGCCGCCCAGCGCACCGCCGAGGCCGCCCGGCTGCTGCTGCTGCGGGCCGTCTTGCGCCTGCGTCTGCTGCGCGTTCTTGCATTGCGGGCCGCCGACGCCGAGGCTGAAGCCGGATTTCACGGCGTAGCCTTTCACGGGAAGCTCGGCCATGCGCTTGCCGAGCTCGGCCCAGATGCCCTTGTAGCGCCCGAACATACCTTGCGCGCGCTCGGCGAAATCGCGCGACGAGGCCGTACCGAGACCGAGCTTTTCCGCATAGGCGCGCTGATACGCCGTCGTTTCGCTGGAGGCTTCGAAGCCCGGCGCGATCCATTGGTCGAGCGCCAGGCCGAAATCGCAGACATCACCGGTCTTCTTGTTCGTACACGACTGCGTCGCCGTGACCGTGATGTGCTCCGCCTGGAAGCCCGCGATCGTCGACCTCTCGCCCGTGCGCTTCACGTCCGATTTCGGATCGGACCACTCGCATTCGGATTCGTCGACGCCCGAGGTGGCCTGCTGCTGCGAGGCCTGCGACTTGTTCATCTGCTCCATCGCCTGCTGCATCTGGGCGCGACGCTCCGTGAAGGTCGTTTCGGTGTAGGTCTTTTTCGTCGGATTCAGCGCAAAGATCTTGTCCTCGTCGAGACGCACGATCTCGACGTGCGGCCCGCCGGCGCCGCGCGCGAAGGTGCGCATCAGCCCCGACTCGAACTGCATGTTGCTCTCGGTGCGGGCCTTGTTGCCGGAAATGGTGGTCGTGGTCGTGCCGCTCATGTTCGCCATCTTCATCATGCCGGCGCCGCTCAGGTTCATCTGCTCCTGCATGGTGACGTCGGCCTGAGCGGCGGCGCTGACCAGTACGCCGGCCACACAGCAAGAGAGGAAGCGCGATCGGAAGGCGTTCACCATGAGAGTCATCCTCCGGTTTGCAGTTTTTGATCGTTGTCGCGGGCGCTCATGCTAGCAGCGCGCAGCCGGCCGAGGGAGCGGTCCTTTAGGACAGGCTGCCGCCGGCGAGCAGCCGTTGCAGCCGCGGCGAATGCGTCGCAGCGAACTGCCGCGCCTCGATCTCGAAGCGATTCAACCAGTAGCCTCGCCGCAGCGACTCGACGACGTAGCGCCAGATCGTCAGCCGCCGCGGCTGCCATTGTCGCAGGACGTGAAAGTACTCGTGCAGGACCAGGTCCGGATCGCGCCAGAACGCCGCGGCGGAATCGCGCAGCAGAATGCGATTGCGCCGCGTAGTGGCACGCGCGCCGAAGTGCAGACGCGCGTAGAGGGAATGTTCGATGACGCGCACGTGGTCGACCGGCTCGCCGAAGATTTCCTGGAGGGCGGCGCGCAGGGGCCCGGGCGGTTGTTGCGCGCTCACTTTCCGATACAGAAGCTGGAAAAGATCCGGCCGAGCAGGTCGTCCGAAGTGAACGCGCCGGTGATTTCCGCGAGCGCCTGCTGCGCTTGCCGCAGCTCTTCCGCCACGAGCTCGCCTGCGCGACGGTCGAGCAATTGCCGTCGCGCCTCCTGCAGGTGCCGATCGGCGCGCGCGAGTGCGTCGAGATGCCGGCGCCGCGCCGAGACGGTGCCCGAGTCGGCGCCCTGGAATCCCATGCACTCCTTCAGATGCTCGCGCAACAGATCGACGCCTTCGCCGGTCGTCGTCGACAGATACAGACGCGGCGGTTGCGACTGTTCGTAGCGCGAGCTCAATCCGAGCAAGTCGATCTTGTTCACGACCAGCGTGGACGGAATGTCAGCGGGTAATGTCGCGAGCTCGCGCTCGATTTCGTTCGCCGCGAGCCGGCGTTCAGCGTCGATCACGTAGAGGATGCGGTCAGCGCGACTCATCTCCTGCCGCGCGCGGCGAATCCCTTCGGCTTCGACCACATCCGCCTCTTCGCGCAGACCCGCGGTGTCCGCGACGTGAAGCGGCATGCCGTCGATCGCGATGCGCTCGCGCAGCACGTCGCGCGTCGTACCGGGAATCGCCGTGACGATCGCGGCGTCGTAGCCGGCGAGACGATTCAGCAAGCTGGACTTGCCTGCGTTCGGTCGCCCGGCGATGACGACTGTCATGCCTTCGCGCAGCAGCGCGCCTTGGCGCGCTTTCGCGGCAATCTGCTCGCACAACTCGATCGCGCCGTCGATGCGACCGCGCAGCGCGGTGTCCGCGAGAAAATCGATCTCCTCCTCGGGGAAGTCAATCGCCGCCTCGACGTGCATGCGCGTTTCCGTGACCGCTTCGGTCAACGAGTGAACGGCGACGGAAAACTCTCCCTGCATCGAGCGTAACGCGGCGCGCGCTGCCTCGACCGAGCCGCTGTCGATGAGATCGGCGATGGCCTCGGCCTGCGCCAGGTCGAACTTGTCGTTGAGAAAGGCGCGCCGGGAGAACTCGCCCGCTTCGGCCATGCGGGCACCGAGCTGCAACGTGCGCGCGAGCAGCATGTCCATGACGACCGGTCCGCCGTGGCCGTGCAACTCGAGCACGTCTTCACCGGTGAAGGATGCGGGCGCCGCGAAATACAGCGCCAGGCCAGTATCGAGCGCGTGCCCGTCAGCATCGCGAAAGGGACGTAGCACTGCGCGGCGCGGTCGCGGCAGCTCGCCGAGAATCTCTCGCGCGATGGTCGCAGCGAGCGGGCCAGACACGCGGATCACGCCGATGCCGCCACGCCCCGGAGGCGTGGCGAGCGCGGC
>DATEML010000165.1:0-10086 GCA_035275585.1 Steroidobacteraceae bacterium
TCGAGCGGCCGGAGAAATACGGCGAACGGCTGGTGCTGTCCGAACAGGAAGCGGATGAGCTGGAGCACGCCGAAGCGGCTTTCAACGCGACCGCGGACGCGCCGACCGATCCGAAGACGAAGGTCGAGGACCTGCCCACGAGCTGCGGCCGCGGCTTCAGCGGCGCGAACTGCGGCTACAACAATTTCTGGGTGGATCCCGGTACGAAGCTGATCTCGATCAACGGCCAGCGCCGCAGCTCGATGCTGGTCGATCCGGCGAACGGCCGCCTGCCGCCCCTCACCGATGCCGGCAAGCAGCGCATGGCGCAGCGTATGGCGCTTCGCGGCGGCGGCGGGGGTGGTGGCGCCGCCGACGGGCCGGAGATGCGTTCGCTCGGCGAGCGCTGCATCCTGTCGTTTGGCTCGAGCGCGGGTCCGCCGATGATCCCGCTGCTCTACAACAACAACTACCAGATCGTGCAGACGTCGGACTCGGTGCTGATCCTCGTCGAGATGGTGCACGACGCGCGCGTGGTGCGGCTCAACAGCAAGCACCGGCCGTCCAACGTGCGCACCTGGATGGGCGACTCGATCGGCTGGTGGGAAGGGGACACGCTTGTCGTCGAGACGACCCACTTCCGTGCCGATCAGAGCTTCCGCGCCAGCACCCAGAATCTGAAGGTGACCGAGCGCTTCACGCGCGTCGACCCGAACCAGATCCTCTATCGCTTCACGGTCGAGGATGCGGATACGTTCGCGCAGCCGTTCAGCGGCGAGGTCGCGATGAACGCGACGGCCGAGAAGATCTACGAGTACGCCTGCCACGAGGGCAACTACGCGCTGCCGGGCATCCTCGCCGGCGCTCGCGCTCAGGAGCAGGAAGCCGCCGCGAAGAAAAAGTGACGCAAGTGACGCAGTGACGGGAGTGACGAAAGGCGTCACTCGTCACCCTCGTCACTCCGTCACCCTGCCTTTACAATGCGGCGCATGAAGACGCCGCCTGCCGAGTTCTACCTCGATCCCGCACGCCTGAAAACCGAGCGCGACCGCATCTTCGCGCGCTCGTGGCAGATCGTGGGCCACGTCGGCCAGCTGGCGAATCCCGGCGACTATTTCACGACCCGGCTCGGCAACGAGCCGCTGCTGTTCACGAACGACGGCGGCACGATCCGCGGCTTCTTCAACGTCTGCCGGCATCGCGCCGGTCCGATCGCGTACGGTTGTGGCCAGGCGCAGCGCCTGGTGTGCCGCTATCACGGCTGGACCTACGACCTCGCCGGTCAGCTGCTGCGCACGATGGAAATGGAGGGCGCCGAGGAGTTCGATCCCACACAGATCCGGCTGCAGAGCGTGAAGGTCCATCGCTTCGGGCCGTTGCTGTTCGCCGCACTGGATCCGGACACTCCTGCGTTCGACGAGATGTTCCCCGGCGTCAGCGAGCACTGCGCGCCGCTCGGGCTGGAGCGCATGGGGTTCGTCGCGACGCGCGACTTTCCGGTGAAGTCCAACTGGAAGGTGTACGTCGACAACTTCCTCGAGGGCTATCACATCCCGCTGGTGCACCCGGCGCTCAATCGCGAGATCGATTATCGCCAGTACGTGACCGAGCTCGGTCCGCGCCACACGCTGCAGCACGCGCCCGTGCGCGAAGGCAGCGAGCACTACCAGGGCAAGGTCGGCGACGGCCAGGCGTACTACTACTGGCTGTTCCCGAACATCATGCTGAACATTTACGAAGGCCAGCTGCAGGCAAACGTCGTGATTCCGCTCGACACCGACAACACGGTCGTGCGCTTCGAATGGTTTGCGTTCGAGCCGTTGCCGGATCCGCAGACGAACGAGCGCTGGATCGAGCTTGCGCGCTTCAGCGAGGAAGTGCAGGCCGAGGATGCGCACATCTGCGAAGCCGTGCAGTTCAACCTGCGCTCGCGGGCCTATCGCAGCGGACCGTACTCGCCGAAGCGCGAGAGCGGCGTGCGCCTGTTTCACACGTTGATGCAGAACTCATGAGAAGGGGAGACGACGATGCGCAAGCAATGGTTGGCAGCGGCGGCGCTCGCGCTGCTCGGCGCCGTGGCGGCGGCGCAGACCGATATCGCCGCATTCGTGGGGACGTGGAACGGCACGTGGGAGGGCGGCGGCGCAGGTCGCTTCGATCTCACGATCGAGCGCGGCGGCGACGGTCAGCCCAGCGGCGGCGTTTCGGTCGGCACGGACCAGGGCGATTACACGGCGAAGTTCAAGGAGCTGAGCTTCGACGGCCAGAACATGAAGGCGCGCTACGAGTTTCCGCTCGACAGCCAGGCCGACGTCGCGGTCACTGGCACGTTCAGCGGCGCGTCGGCGGAAGGAAGCTGGACTCTGGTGCCGAAAGGCGGCGATCAGGCATTCGCGGGCGGCACCTGGAAGGTGCAGAAGAAATGAAGAGTCAGGCTTTAACCGGACAGCTCCTTGAGTCCCTGCTCGCGTGAGATGACCGGCGCATAGCCGAGCTCGCGCTGCGCCTTGTCCGTTCGAATCGTGCAGTCGCGCGACATCATCGCTGCGGCGAAGCGGGTGAGTGGCGGGTCGGAAGCCTTGCCCAGTGCCCGCCACGTCGTTTCCGTCATGGCGCCGAGTGTGCGCGCCAGCCATCCGGGAATCGATTTCTCCGGCGCCGACGCGCGCCGCGTCGCGAGCAGTGCACTGAGGAACTCGTGCATCGCCGTAGTGCCTTCGTCGGTGACGAAGTACGCATTGCCGCCCGCACCACGCTCGAGTGCGAGACCGACAGCGTGGACCAGGTTTGCGATGTGCGTGGTCGAGGTCTGCGCGCGCCCGCCGTCGATCCACATGAAGCGTCCGCTGCGCACCATCGCTTCGAGGACGGGCAGGATCGTCTGATCGCCCGGTCCCCAAACGAAGCGCGGACGGATCGACAGCGTCGCGAAGCCGGGCGCGTTCGCAGCGAGCACGAGCTTTTCCGCCGCTGCCTTCGTCTCGGAGTAGAGGAACGGCGTGTGCGCGGGATACGGGTAACGCTCGTCGATATCGCGCATGTGCTGGCCATGAAAGAGCGCAGCCTCGGTACCGATGTGAATGAAGCGCTGTGCGCCGGCTTGACGCGCCGCCTGCAGCAGCTGCCGTGTGCCTTCGACGTTCGCGGCCCAGAACTGCTCGCGTGTGCCCCACTGCTTCACGAACGCTGCGCAATGAATGACAGCTTCGCTGCCGGCGATCGCCTCCGCAGCGACCGAGCCGAGCTCGCCGCGTACCGGCGTGGCTCCCAGCGCGCGAATGGCGGCGTCGCTGCCCTCGGACCGCGACAACGCAAGCAACGTGAAACGCCCGGCGAGCGCCCGAACTATCGCGCCACCGACGAATCCGGACGCGCCAGTGATGAAGAGTGTTCGCTGCATACGCGTGCCAGCATGATAGCGCTAGCGAGCGCGAGCAGTGCAGCGGAGCAGAGCGGCCCGACGGGCCGCTCAGTCGGGCTGACGGTTCGGGCGGTCGCGCGAAGAGCCGCGATTGTCGTCGCTGCTGCTGCTGCGGCGATTGTTGCCCTGGTTGTTGTTTTGCCGCTGGGGCGGCGGGCTCGCTTGCGGTTCCCGCTGCGGCGGTGGGCTGCTACGGATTTCGCGCGGCTGCTCACGCTGTACCTGCTCACGCTGTACCGGCGCGGCACGACGCTCGACCGGAGCCTGGCGAGGTTCCGGCTGGCTCAGCTGACGAGCCGGCGGCTGTTCGCGCATTTGCGGTTGTTCACGCACTTCCCGCGGTTGCTCGCGAACCTCGCGGCGATTGTTGTCGCCACGCTGGAACGTATCGCGCTCGTCCTGGACCTCGCGCGAGCGACGGATCTCGTTGCTGCCGCCCTGCGTGCGTCTTTCGGTCGACGGGCTCGACTGCAGCGACTGCACCGGCGCACGTTCTATTTGATCGCGTACGCGCGACGGGTCGAGCTGTTGACGACCGCGGTCGTTCTGTTCACGCCCGCGCATGCTCTGCACGCGCTCCGCCTGCTGACGCTCGGCCGACTGCCCCTGGACGGCTTGCGAGGGACGCATCGGGTCGCGCAAGGCAATCCGGTTTTCCGGCGCGATGTTTCGCTGCGTCGCCTGGGCGCGTTTGATCTGCTCGGCTGCAACCCGCGTGGCGCGGAAATCAGCGCCGCCGCGCTTCGGGTTGTCGCTCGCGAACGCCGCCGGCGGCGGTGCTGCGCGACGCGGCTGGCCGGCAAGAATGCTCTGCCGATCCGGCGCGATCGTGGCCGGACGCACGTTGTCGCGCCACTGACGCAGGTCGCGATCGTTCACCTGCACGCGGTCCACGCCCACCGGGCGGCCGCCGACGAATACGTCGCGACGCGCGGCAGTTACGGCGTTGCCGATGCTGCCGTACGTGTATCGCGGCTGCGCACCGCGGCGACCGTACACGTTCGTGACGTTGATGTTGTTGACGATGATCGTGTTGGACACGTTCACGTGGCGCACGTAGCGCGGCGTGTGCCTATACCAAGGCACGTAGACCTCGTGCGGCGCGAGCGGGAACCAGCCGATGCCACTCCCGAACGACACCGATACGTTCACCGAAGGACCGCCGACCCAGCCCACCAGGGCCGGCGCGTAGTACGGACGGATGTGTCGCGGACCCGGCACCCAGCACCAGCGGCTGCGTACGAACGCCCAGCGGCCGTAGTGGAAGGGCGCGAAACCCCAGCGCGCATCGTCGATCCAGGTCCAGCCCCACGGCGAGACCCAGCCCCAGCGGCCGTAGCGGTACGGCGCCCAGTCGCTGGCAACGTACATCGGACGCCAGACGTAGCCGTATTCGGGCTCGTTGCTCCATTCGCCCTGGCCGTCGAGATCTTCATAGCCGACGACTTCGCGCGAGACGTAGCGCGCCGACTCCGACGTATCGCCGCGACGATCGAGATCGTTCGCCCACGACTCGAACGGAGTCCGCGGCGACAGTCGACCGATGTTCGCCGTCAGGCCGTCGAGACCGCTAAACGTGCCTTCCTCGTCGGCGCGAACGCGAAACGACTTGGAGGCGCCGGTGACTTCCGCCTCGCCGTTGCGCGTGCGGACGATCGTGTGGTCGCTCTGTGGATCGACCTCGACGGTGTAATCACCAGGATGCAGGAATTTGACCGTGGCGTTCGGCGTCTCCATCTGGATGCTTTCGCGGTCGCCGAGCGTGCGCACGCGGATCGTTGCGACGCCCTCGGTCAGGCTCATCTGCATCACGTCGTCGTCGAGCTCGATGAATTCGAAGCCGGTGCTGCGATCGAGGTGCACGCTCGAGGTGCCGATCTGCAATTCCGCGCGGCCGTCTTTGTCCACCCAGACGCGGTCGCCGCTGGTGATCGGTCGGTTCAGCACTGCATCGGCCCATTCCTCGGTGCCGGCCGGCGCCAGAGAGACTTCACCGTCCTTCAGACTCAGGCGCGCCACGCGGCCTGGCGGATCGACCACGGGCTCCTGCGCGCGGACGTAGTGCGCCGCTGCCAGCCCGATGAGGCCAGCCAGCCATACAATGGCGTTGCGTGAGAGGACCCCGGCGTTCATATGACACTCACCCCCGTATAAAACGGTCGCGGACATGATCCGTTCCGGGGGGTGAACTCCACGTGAACGGCCTTCCTGAACGCCCTGCAGGCGCTTTCGGACGCCCTGTTTGGCGGATTTGACGGCGGTCACACCCTGGGCAGATTCGGTGACTTGCCTAGGCCCGGATCGGCCGATAGGTCTGCACTGTGAGGCCGGTCGCGCCCCCATCAACCGGGCACTGCCTATACTCCCGCGCATTCGCAGATAACAAGACGGTCCATGGAGTTATCAGGAAGTCCTTCGGATCTGGCGCTGCTGCGGCGGTTCTCGCCTTTCGACGCCATGAAGCCCGAAAATCTCGCCGCGATCGCCAAGCGGACCAGCCGGCTGCAGGCGCCGAAAGGCCGCCTGCTGTTCTCGGAAGGCGACGAGGAAAGGCAGACCTACTACCTGCTCAGCGGCACCGTCGATCTGCTCGCCGAAGGCGAGGTGATCGGCCAGGTGCGCAGCGGCACGCCGAAGGCGAAGAATCCGCTCGCGCACGCGCTGCCGCGGCCGTACTCGGCCGTCGTCACTTCCGACCGCATCGAATACCTGCACCTCGACAGCGAGTTTCTCGACGTCGTCGTGACCTGGGATCAGACCGGCAGCTACAAGGTCATCGAGTTGCGCGACACCGTGGAAGAGGGCGTCAGCGCCGACGACTGGATGACGGCGCTGCTGCAGACGAAGGCTTTCCACAAAGTGCCGCCGGCGAACATCCAGGCGGTCTTCATGCGCATGCAGCGCGTGGATTACCGCGCCGGCGAGGTCATCATCAAGCAGGGCGATGCGGGCGACTATTTCTACGTCGTCGTCAAAGGCTCCTGCTCCGTCGCGCGCGAGACGCCGCTGAACAAGGAAGGCGTGAAGCTCGCCGAGCTGAAGATGGGCGACACCTTCGGCGAGGAATCGCTGATCTCCGAGGCGAAGCGCAACGCGACCATCACGATGCTGACCGACGGTTGCCTGATGCGGTTGTCGAAGCAGGACTTCCGCACGCTGTTGCACGAGCCGCTGCTGCAGTGGGTCGAGTGGCCCGAAGCACAGCAAATCGTGGCCGGCGGCGGGCAATGGCTCGACGTGCGCTTGCCGTCCGAGTACGACCATTACCGCGCCGAGGGCTCGCTGAATATTCCGGCGCAATCGCTGCGTCTGAAGATGAAGTCCCTCGACCGCAACGTTCACTACATCGTCTGCTGTGACACCGGCCGGCGCAGCTCCGCCTGCGGCTACCTGCTCTCGGAGCGCGGCTACCAGGCGAGCGTTCTGCGCAACGGCCTGCCGGCCGCTGAACTGACCAAGTAAGATAGACCCCCAACAAAAAAGGGGGCTTCTCATGCGTCGATCCCTGCTCTGCCTCGCAGTCGCGAGCCTGCCGCTGCTGGCGCACGCCGACACGCCGCCGGCGCTCGGTCCGGCGGACCGTGTGCTGTTCTGGACCCCCGAGCAGCAGCAGGCCAGCTATCCGAACATGGATCGCATCTTCCTGACGCGCGAGATCAGCCGCGGCGATCCCAAGACTCATCCGGCCTATCCGCTGCCGGTCGCGCTCGAGGACCTGTCGAAGGTCTCTTTCGAAGCCGCGGGCAAGCGCTTCACCGTCGCGGACTACATCCAGCGCAACCACGTCGCCGGCCTGCTCGTGATTCACAACGGCAAGATTGCGTACGAGCACTACGCGCTCGGCCACACTGCCGCGAGCAAGTGGACCTCGTTCTCGGTCGCGAAGTCGCTGACTTCGATGCTGGTCGGCGCGGCGATCAAGGATGGCTACATCAAGAGCGTCGACGATGCGGTCACGGCCTACCTGCCGGTGCTCAAGGGCACCTCATACGAAGGCGTGACGATCAAGCAGGTGTTGCAGATGTCGTCCGGCGTCGGCTGGAACGAGGACTACACGGATCCGAAGTCGGACGTTGCGCGTATCGGCGCCGTCGCGGCGCAGGGCGGCTCGCTCGGTCTCGTGAAGTACATGGGCGCTCTGCCGCGCGTCGCGCCGCCAGGCACGAAGTTCAACTACAACACCGGCGAGACGCATCTCGCCGGCGCCATCGTCCGCGCCGCGGTCGGCAACAATCTTTCGAGTTACGCCAGCCAGAAGATCTGGTCGAAGTTCGCAATGGAGTCGAACGGCTTCTGGATGCTCGCGGACGATTACGGCGCGGAGCACGCAGGCTGCTGCTTGAGCGCGACGCTGCGCGACTACGGCCGTATCGGCCTGCTCGCGCTGCGCCAGGGCATGCTCGCCGATGGCAGCTCGATCCTGCCGGAAAACTGGATGAAGGATGCGACGACGCCGTCGCCTTCCATGCCGGGCTACGGCTATCAATGGTGGATCCTCGGGCCCGGCGACTTCGGCGCACGCGGCATCTTCGGCCAGTCGATCGAGGTGTACGAGCCGCAGAACATCGTCATCGTGACGCATGGTCTGTGGCCGAGCGCGCAGAGCAAGGAGCTCTCCGAAGTCCGCCGCGCTTTCCACGAAGCTGTTCGCGACGCACTGGGCCGCTGACAAGAGTGGATCAAGACAAGAGTGGATCAAGAAGAGTCGAGCGGGCCAATAGCAACTACGCACCGCGAGGAATTCTCGCCGGGAACCTGCGCGCGACGTGACGCCTTTTGCCACATCATCAGCACTGCAAGATTTGCGCGGCGGAGTGTCGGCGCTGTGAGGAAGCGTGCCGGCTGGCGATGCAGGATGTGGGCGGAGCCAGCGGGCGCGTGCAGGCGAACTGACGCGCCCGTAGTCGGCTCAGAAGGGCGAGCGGTCGGCGACTGCGTGCAGGTGCCGGCGGGACCGCTTGTACATTCCGGTCGCGCGGTCGCGCATCGACTCGCGTCGTCGTTTGCCGGAGCTCGGATCCAGGAAATAGACCGCTGCAGCCGCGACTGCGGCACTTGCGGCGGCCAGGCCCAGGGTTGCGGCGATCTGGGGTCGCTTGCTTCGCGATGCAAACATCTCGGCACCTCCTCGAGTAAAGAAAAGACAAGCTGCACTAACGCAAGCCTGCTGGAGGGTGTGTTGTTCCCGGAGTTTGCTACCGACGCAGCAGCTCGGAGACGGTGACGCAGCTCAATCCGCGCTCGCGCAGGCCGCGCAGAATCGCCGGCAGCGCAGCCGCGGCAACGCCTCGATGCGCGCCGTCGCGTTCGTGACCATCGTGCATGAGCACAATGTCGCCGGGCACGATGCGCGACAGTACGAGCGCGGCCGTCGTGCGCGGATCGCGCGTGAACGTATCTCGACTGTGCAGTGACCAGGCGACGACAGTCAGCTTGCGTGCGTGTGCGACACGTGCGATCGCGGGACTCTTCAACCCGACGGGCGATCGATAGAGCGGCTCGGCTGTCGAGCCGGACAACTCCTGGATCAGCCGCGTGCTGCGATCGACGTCCGAGCGCTGTCGGCCGGTGCGATAGAAGTTCTGGAAGTACGAATGCATCCACGAGTGGTTACCAAGCTCGTGGCCTTCGCGCAGCGCGCGGGCGGCGACGTCGCGATGCCTGTCGAGGTGCCGGCCGATCGTGAAGAACGTCGCGCGCGCGCCCGCGCCAGCGAGCGCTTCGAGGATCGACGGCGTGACCTGCGGGTCGGGCCCATCATCGAACGTCAGCGCGACGCGCGCCCGATCGCGCGGCCCATGCGAGATCGTCGGATAGAACACGCTCGAGGACGGCCGAAAGATGCCGTCCGTCAGCACGGCCAGGAACGCCGCGGAGGTGACCGCGAGCGGTGCAGCGGTCAGCAATGCCGACGAACCGAGGACGGCGGCACCGCCCGCGAGCAGGACTTTGTCGGCGCGGCAAAGACTTGACAGCATGAGCGGACTCTAGCATCGGCGATTGACGACTTCGATGAATACGATCGTGAAGTTCGATTGCCTGCCGCGCTCGCCGGGCGCAACGTTGTAGCCGTTGCAAACCCGGAGGAATCGATGAGTGACTCGAAGCTGATCCCCGTGACCGACGCGACCTTTGCCGAGCAAGTGCTCGGCTCGGCGACACCCGTGCTGGTGAAGTTCGAAGCGCAGTGGTGCGGCCCGTGCAAGGCGATGAAGCCGATGGTCGATGAGATTGCGACCGAGTATTCCGGACGCCTGACCGTCGCGACCGTGGACATCGAGGAGAACCAGCAAACTGTGCACAAGCTGGGCGTGCGCGCGGTGCCGACGGTGGTTTTGTTCAAGAACGGGGAAGTTTTCGCCCAGAAGGTGGGCCTGCCGCGCAAGGCGGACCTGGTCGCTCTGGTCGACAAAGCGCTGGAGAAGGCCGCAGCGTAAGCTTTTCAGATAAAGTGCGCGCTCCAACCCGAAGGCTCAAGCGAAGGGGGAAGAGTGCGCACTGGGTTCCTGCCGCGTACGCGGCTGTTTTGCTTTCTGTTGCTGGCGACGCTCGCCGGCGCCGTACACGCAGCCGAGCGTGTCGACCTCATCATCCGCAACGGCGTGATCTACGACGGTAGCGGCGGCAATCCGCTGCGCGGCGATGTCGCAATCAAGGGCGGCCACGTCGTTGCAACCGGCAAGTTG
>DATEML010000166.1:0-11109 GCA_035275585.1 Steroidobacteraceae bacterium
CGAGTACATGCGGAAGTAGTTCTGGAACGTGATCGAGGCGACCGTCTGGTTCTCCTCGCGCACGCGCACGCCTTCCTTCGCCTCGACCGCCTGGTGCAGGCCGTCCGACCAGCGCCGGCCCGGCATCGTGCGGCCGGTGAACTCGTCGACGATGATTACCTCGCCGTTGCGCACGATGTATTCGACGTCGCGGTGATAGAGCGAGTGCGCGCGCAGCGCCGCGTTCAGGTGATGCATCAGGCGAATGTTCGCGGCGTCGTACAGGCTCTCGCCCGGCTGCAGCAGGCCCGCCTCGGTGATCAGCTCCTCGGCGTGCTCGTGGCCGGTGTCCGACAGGTGCACCTGACGCGTCTTCTCGTCCGCCCAGTAGTCGCCTTCGCCTTCCTCGGTCTCCTGCCGCTTCAGGCGCGGCGCGAGCTGGTTGATGCGCACGTACAGCTCGGTGCTCTCTTCCGCCGGACCGGAAATGATCAGCGGCGTGCGCGCCTCGTCGATCAGGATCGAGTCGACTTCGTCGACGATCGCGTAGGCGAGGCCGCGCTGCGCGCGGTCGGGGAGCCGGAACGCGAGGTTGTCGCGCAGGTAGTCGAAGCCGAATTCGTTGTTGGTGCCGTAGGTGATGTCGCAGGCGTAGGCGGCGCGCTTCTCGTCGGGCGTCTGGCCGCTCTTGATCACGCCGACAGTCAGCCCGAGGAAGCGGTACACAGGGCCCATCCAGTCCGCGTCGCGCTGCGCCAGGTACTCGTTGACCGTTACCACGTGCACGCCTTTGGCGGGCAGTGCGTTCAGGTACGCCGGCAGGGTAGCGACCAGCGTCTTGCCTTCGCCGGTGCGCATCTCGGAAATCTTGCCCTGGTGCAGCACCATGCCGCCGATCAGCTGCACGTCGAAGTGCCGCATGCCGAGCGTGCGCCGCGACGCCTCGCGTACCGCCGCGAAGGCCTCGGGCAGCAGATTTTCGAGATCCTCGCCGCCGGCCAGCCGCCGGCGGAACTCGTCGGTCTTGCCCCTGAGCTCGTCGTCGCTCAGCGCCTTGAGCGACTCTTCGAGCGCATTGGTGCGGGCGACGCTCTTGTTATAGCCATGCAGAAGCCGTTGATTACGGCTGCCGAACAGCTGGGCTAGCCAATTGGCCACGACCGGAACTCCGAATGAACGGGGGAGTAAGCCGGTTATTGTACACGCGGGGCGGTTTTCAACCGCCGGAAGGGAAAAAGAAGCGACTGACCGCCTCTAGCGCTTTACGAAGCTCATCGGGTCGACGGCCCGGCCCTGCTTGAGGACTTCGAAGTGCAGGTGCGGACCGGTCGAGCGGCCGGTCGAGCCGATCTGCGCGATCGCCTGGCCCTTCTGCACCGTTTCGCCGAGCGCCACCAGCAGGCGCTGGTTGTGCGCATAGCGCGTCACGTAGCCGTTGCCGTGGTTGATCTCGACGCACTTGCCGTACCCGAAGCGCTCCTTCGAATACGTCACCACACCGGAGGCGACGGCCACCACTTCGGCGCCGGCCGGACCGGCGAAATCCAGGCCGCGGTGGAACGCGTTGCGCCCGGTGAACGGGTCGGCGCGGTGACCGAAATAAGAAGAGATCCAGCCCTGCATGACCGGGCGGCCGCCCGGCACGATCTGGCGGCTGAGGTTGCGGGTCGAGATGAGACTTTCGAGCACCGCCAGCTGACGCTCGCGATCCTTGATCTGGTTCGCCAGGTCGTCGAGCATCGAGGTCAGCTCCGGCGCCGCCGCGACCGCGCCTTCGACCAGGCCTTCCGGACCGCCGACCGCCGGCTCGCGGTCGAAATCGAATTCGCCCTTGTCGAGATTCGCCATGTCGGTGAGACGGCGGCCGAGCGCGTCGAGGCGGATCACGTGCGCATTCATCTGGCCGACCCGGCCGGCGAGCGCATCGAGGCGATCCTGCAACTCGCGTCGCGTGGCGAGCACCTGTGCGCGTTGCTCTTCGAGCTTCGCGCCCCACTCCACTACCTGCTGGCCGGGATCGTGGGTCGCGCCGCTGCGTCCGAGTTGCACGCCCGCGAACAGCACGCTCGAGAGAATTGCAACGACTGCGGCGATCGTCACCGTCATGGCAAGCGGTCGGCCGAGCTCGATCGTGCGGGCTCGCCCGTGCCTCTTGGAGAAGACGATGACATTCATGCGATCAGCCTCTTGCCGGCCAGCAATACAATGTGCAAATCACAGCGCAGTCTCGTCCCGGCGAGCCCACCCTCACAACGAGCGGCGGTGACGCCGAGTTCAAAAATAACCTCGACCGACGTTGGACGTAGAACCGACAAGTTCGTGTTGTACATCCTGGCAACCCCGCTATCGTGATCGACATCGATCGATCCTTAGACCGGTGGCTTTGCGTCCCCGCCTTTCGACGGGTTTGCCCTGAGCAGTGCGTGCTTTCCAGCGGGAATATGCAGAATCGCCCGACGAAAGATCAAGCAGACAGACCTCACATACGGATGCTTTCAGTTTATGTCTGACCGATTCAAACACGTCGCTGCCGACCTCGGGCCGTTGCTGGCGGACCTGGAACGGCGCGTGCAAAGCACGGTCGATTTGACCGTGCAGGTCCGTACCGCTCTGCAGGGCGCCGAGAAAGACCACGTAGTTTCAGTTACTTGCCGGGACGACACGCTGGTCGTACTGGCGGATTCCGCTGCCTGGTGCCCGCGCATCCGCTATGCCCAGCAGCGCGTGCTCGACGCGCTGCACGCGAGCGGTGAGACGCGGTTCACAAAATTGAAAGTCAAGGTCGGAAGGAAGTGAGGGCGCCGGGCGTGTAGGCGGTCACGCCGTCACCAGGGCCGCCGCCGGCACGTAGGAAATTGGCGCATCCTTCACGTTGTCGAACGTCACTTCTTCCCACGCGTTCGGCGTGTTGATCAGCGTCCGCAGCAGCTTGTTGTTGAGCGCGTGCCCCGACTTGTAGCCGCTGAACTCGCCGATCAGGCTGCGGCCGAGCAGGTACAGGTCGCCGATCGCATCCAGGATCTTGTGCTTGACGAACTCGTCCTCGTAGCGCAGCCCGTCCTCGTTCAGCACCCGGTAGTCGTCGAGCACGATCGCGTTGTCCATCGTGCCGCCGAGCGCCAGGTTCTTCGAGCGCAGGAACTCGAGATCGCGCATGAAGCCGAAAGTGCGCGCGCGGCTGATTTCCTTGAGGAACGACGTCGTTGAAAAGTCCATCGAGGCGCTCTGCGCGCGCTTCTTGAAGATCGGGTGATTGAACTCGATCTCGAAATTCACCTTGAAGCCGTTGTACGGATCGAAGCGCGCCCACTTGTCGTCGTCCTGCACCAGCAGCGACTCGAGGATGCGCACGAAACGCTTCGGCGCGGCCTGCTCCTCGATGCCGGCCGACTGCAGCAGGAACACGAACGGGCCGGCGCTGCCGTCCATGATCGGCACTTCTTCCGCCGAAAGATCCACGTAGGCGTTGTCGAGGCCGAGCCCCGCGAACGCCGAGAGCAGGTGCTCGATCGTGGAAACGCGCACGTTGTCGCGCACCAGCGTCGTGCCGAGCATCGTGTCGCCCACGTTCTCGGCGTACGCGCGGATATCCACGGGTTCGTCGAGGTCGGTGCGACGAAACACCACGCCGGTGTCGATGGGCGCAGGGCGCAACACCATCAGCACTTTCTTGCCGGAATGCAGCCCCACGCCGGTGGCGCGGATCGTGTTCTTGAGCGTACGTTGTCGCAGCATTCTCGTCGGACCTCTTACGAAACCGTCCCTCCATTAGTGCCCGCGGAGCCCCGCAGCGGGCGCAGACCCTAACATCGCCGCACGACAGCGGCAAGCCTCTGACTCGCCGCTGTTTTTGCGGCGGCGCCCTACGGTAGGGCGCCGGCCCGCCCGCCTGGACGCGTCGTCGCAGCGACGCGCCCCTCGCGATACAGCCCCGCCCCGTTCAGTCAGCCTGTCGCCGCAGGAACGCCGGGATGTCGAGCATCGAGGTGTCCTCGTGGCTCAAGCCGTCGCCTACGGCCCGTCTCGGCGTAACCGATTGCGGGTCCCGTTGGTTGCGGATGTACGTCGGTACGTGCAGGTCGTCGAGAGTCGGCACGCGCTGATTGCGTCCGCCCGCGATCGCCGTCATGCGCCGCCCATCCTGGTGATGTGGCTGTTGTCCGGCAACCGGTCGGCCGATTCCCGTAGCGACCACGGTGACGCGGATTTCCTCGCGCATCTCCGGATCGATGACACAGCCCACGACCACGTTGGCGTCCTCAGAGGCGTACTGCTTCACCGTATCGCCGACCACGCTGAACTCGCTGGTGCGCAGGTCCATGCCGGCGGTGACGTTGATCAGCAGGCCGTGCGCGCCTGAAAGATTTACGTCTTCCAGCAACGGGCTGGACACAGCGGCTTCCGCAGCCTCGCGCGCCCGGTTGTCGCCGCGCGCCGAGCCCGAGCCCATCATCGCCATGCCGGTCTCCGCCATCACCGTGCGGACGTCGGCGAAGTCGACGTTGATCATGCCCGGCCGCGTGATCAGCTCGGCAATACCTTGGACCGCGCCCTGCAGCACCTGGTTCGCCGCCTTGAACGCGTCGAGCAGCGTCACGTCGCCGCCGAGCACTGTCAGCAGTTTCTGATTCGGGATCGTGATCAGCGAGTCGCAATGCTTGCCGAGCTCGGCGATGCCCGTGTCGGCCGCGCCGAGGCGCTTGCGGCCTTCCATGTCGAACGGCTTCGTCACGACCGCGACCGTGAGAATGCCGAGCTCCTTCGCGACCTGCGCCACGACCGGCGCGGCGCCCGTGCCCGTGCCGCCGCCCATGCCGGCGGTGATGAACAGCATGTCGGAGCCCTCGATCATCTCGATGATGCGATCGCGGTCTTCCATCGCCGCCTGGCGGCCCACCTCCGGATCGGCGCCGGCGCCGAGGCCCTTGGTGATGTTGCAGCCGATCTGCAGGCCGACCTTCACCCTGGAGTGCTTCAGCGCCTGCGCATCGGTGTTGATGCAAATGAAGTCCACGCCTTCGATCCCGGCGGAGATCATGTGCGCAACGGCGTTGCCGCCGCCGCCGCCCACACCGATCACCTTGATCACGGCGCCCTGGTTTTCTGTATCTGCGAGTACGAACATCGTTAGTCCCCTCGATGTCTGCGAGACATCTTTCAACCCACCTTCAACACGCTGCGCCATCGGTTGCGTTCAGAGGACGCACTCGATGTCGCAGCCCTTCGACACACGAAAAATCGATCATCAAAAATTGCCCTGAAACCATGCCTTCATCCGGTCCACTACTCCGCGCACCTGGCCGAGCGGCTCGGCGCGCCGGCCGCGCAGGTAGTTCTCGCGGCCGTACAGCAGCAGGCCGACGCCCGTCGAATGAATCGGATTGCTCACCACGTCGACGAGACCGGTGATGTACTGCGGAATGCCGAGCCGCACCGGCATGTGAAACACTTCCTCCGCCAGCTCCACCGCGCCTTCCATCTTCGAGCTGCCGCCGGTGAGCACCACGCCCGCGGCGATCACTTCCTCGAACCCGGAGCGGCGCAGCTCCTCGCGGACCAACGCGAACAACTCCTCGTAGCGCGGCTCGACCACTTCGGCGAGCGTCTGGCGCGCGAGCCGGCGCGGCGGACGATCGCCGACGCTCGGCACTTCGATCGTCTCGTCGGAGTTCGCCAGCTGCGACAGCGCGCAGGCGAACTTCAGCTTGATCTCTTCCGCGTGATGCGTAGGCGTGCGCAGGCTGACCGCGATGTCGTTCGTGACCTGGTCGCCGGCGATCGGAATCACGGCGGTGTGGCGGATGGCGCCACCGGAAAACACGGCAAGGTCGGTCGTGCCGCCGCCGACGTCGACCAGGCACACTCCCAGTTCCTTCTCGTCGTCCGCGAGCACCGCGTAGCTGGATGCGAGCTGTTCGAGCACGACGTCTTCGACGGTGAGCCCGCAGCGCTGCACGCATTTCACGATGTTCTGCGCGGCGCTCTCGGCGCCCGTGACGATGTGCACCTTCGCTTCCAGGCGCACGCCGGACATGCCGATCGGCTCGCGGATGCCTTCCTGGCTGTCGATCAGGAATTCCTGCGGCAGGATGTGCAGGATCTTCTGGTCCGCCGGAATCGCCACGGCGCGCGCGGCGTCGATGACGCGGTCGACGTCCTCCGCGGTCACTTCCTTGTTGCGGATCGCGACGATGCCGTGCGAGTTGAGGCTCCGCACATGACTGCCAGCGATGCCGGCGTACACCGAGTGGATCTCGCAGCCGGCCATCAGCTCCGCTTCTTCGACCGCGCGCTGAATCGACTGCACCGTCGACTCGATGTTGACCACGACGCCGCGTTTCAGGCCGCGCGAGGGATGCGAGCCGAGGCCGATGACCTCGATGCGCCCGTCATAGGTCATCTCGCCGACGATCGCGACGACTTTCGAAGTCCCGATGTCGAGGCCGACGATCAGGTTTCGTACGTTTTTCTTAAGCATCTGGGTTTGTATCCTGTGCGTCATGCGCGACGCGCGTAGCCGCGTTCCAACCGATCGAGAAACCGTTGCTGTAGCGCAGGTCGACATAACTCACATCCGCACCGCGCGCTGCGACCACCGGGCTGGCGATCGCAATGAAGCGTTCGAGGCGCGTAGCGACGTCCTGCCTGCCGAGGCGAACGCGCGCACCGTTGCCGAGGGTGAGCTGCCACGCGCCGCGCGCATCGACCTCGACTTTCGACAGGCGCATGCCCACTGCGAGCAGCCGCGGGAAGGTTTTCAGATAGAGCTGCGCGACCTGCGCCTCGGTGCCCGCCGGGCCGATCAGCTGCGGCAGCTCCGGAGGAATGTGTCGTGCGTGCGGCAGGAACAGCTCGCCGCGCGTGTTCATCAGGCCGTCCTCGCCCCAGCGCGCGACGGCGACGTGCTCGGTGATGAACACGCGCACGCCGTTCGGCCAGCGACGCTCGACGCGCGCGCGGTCGACCCACGGGATGCTTTCGAGCGCCGCGCGCAGCTTGTCGAGGTCGACGGAGAGAAAGCCGGCGCCGCGGAACGGCGCGACCACTTCTTCGATCTGCACCGGTGCGACGCGCTGAAACTGGCCGCCCACTTCGACCTGGCCGATCGGCCGATCGAACGCGAGCGCCAGTCCCCACAGCATGATGCCGATGCCGACCAGCATGCCGGCGACGCCGAGCACGGACTGCAGACCGCCCGTCAGCGCCGGCTTGAGCCAGGCGAGCGAGAACCCGCCGCCGGAGCGTTCCGGACGGCGACGATTGCGTTTGCGGCTGGAAAAGATCACGGCTGTACCCTCGTTGGCAGGGGGGGCGCGTTGCGCGCAAGGCTCGTTTCGAGAATCCGCCACACCAGGTCGTCGAACTCGATGCCGAACGCCTTGGCGCCTTTCGGCACCAGCGAGTGGCTGGTCATGCCCGGCGTCGTGTTCACCTCGAGCAGGTAGTTCGCGCCGTCGCGGTCGCGCATGAGGTCGACGCGTCCCCAGCCGCTGCACGCGGCGGTGCGGAACGCCTCCAGCGCGAGCGCGCGCATGTCGATCTCCGCCTGGCCATTCAGTCCGGGGCAGATGTACTGCGTGTCGTCGGAGACGTATTTCGCGTGGTAGTCGTAGTACTCGCCGGGCGGCACGATGCGAATCGTCGGCAGCGCCTCGTCGTGCAGGATGCCGACGGTGAACTCCTCGCCTTCGATGAGCTGCTCCATCAGCAACTCGCCTTCATAGCGCGCCGCGAGCGCGACGGCCTGCGGCAGATCTGTTTCCTTGAAGACCCGGCTCACGCCGACGCTCGAACCTTCGCACGCGGGCTTCATGATCACCGGCAGCCCGAGCCAGCGGGCGGCCGCGGTCACATCGTCGGTGCGCGACAGGCGCGCGTAGCGCGGCGTCGGCAGATTGAGCGACAACCACACCTGCTTCGTGCGGATCTTGTCCAGCGTCAAGGCGGAGCCGAGCACGCCCGAGCCCGTGTAGGGCACGCGCAGCGCATCGAGCAGCCCCTGCACGACGCCGTTCTCGCCGTCGCCGCCGTGCATGATGTTGAACACGCGGTCGCAGCGCTTGGCATTGATGTCGGCGAGCAGCGCGGGCATGCCGTCGACCGGATGCGCGTCGACGCCCCGCCGACGCAGAGCATCGAGGCAATTCTGACCGGAGTTGAGCGACACCTCGCGCTCCGACGAAGTCCCGCCGAGCAACACTGCCACGCGGCCGAAGTCCCGCGGATCCGTCGTCTGCCTGCTCATCGTCCTGCTCCCACGATGCGCACCTCGGGCTTGAGCTGCACGCCGTGTACTCGCTCGACCGTCGTCATCACGTATCCGATCAGCTGCTCGATGTCCGCAGCGCTCGCCGTGCCATCGTTCACGATGAAGTTCGCGTGCATCTCCGAGACGCGCGCACCGCCGATGCGATGCCCCTTGAGGCCGGCCGTGTCGATCAGGCGCGCCGCGTGATCGCCCGGCGGATTCGTGAACACCGAGCCGCACGACCATTCGCCGATCGGCTGCGTCGCCTTGCGCCGCGCGAGCAGCAGGCGGATGTCTTCGGTGCTCACGCCGGGGCGCAGCTCGAAAGTCAGGCGCGCGCCGAGGAACCATTCGTTCGCCGGGCCGCTCACGTGCCGATAGCTCGCGACGTAATCGCTCGCCGGCCGCTCGCGCCGCACGCCCGAGCGATCGAGCGTCGCGACGCCGAGCACGTGCCGCCAGGTCTCGCCGCCGAATGCGCCGGCGTTCATCGCGAGCGCGCCGCCCAGCGTGCCGGGAATGCCCGCGAAGAATTCCGCGGGCCCGAGGCCCCACTTGATGCACTGCTTGGCGAGCTTCGCGCACGCGACGCCACTGCCGCACCAGATCTCGTTGTCGCCGCGACGCTCCAGCTCGTCGAACACGCCGTGCGTCTCGATCACGGCACCGCGGATGCCGCCGTCGCGCACCAGCAGGTTGCTGCCGAGCCCGATCCACGTCACCGGCGTATCCGCTGCCAGGCTGCGCAGGAACGCCGCGAGATCCGCGACGTCGAGCGGCCGGAAATACCAGTCGGCCGGGCCGCCGACGTGCCACGAGGTGTGCTTCGACATCGGCTCGTCGCGGCGCACGCGTGCGGCAACATCGGGAGGCAGCGCCAGCGCGTTCATGGCCGCCTCCGATCGACGAATGGCGCGGGCTGGAGCGAAGCAAGCGCGGCCGGCAACTCGGCCGCGGCGGCGCCGATGCTGCCGGCGCCCATCGTCACGATCACGTCGCCGTCGCGCGCGATCTGGATCAGTGCCCGCGGCAGGTCCTCGATCTTTTCCACCAGCAACGGCTCGACGCGGCCGTGCGAGCGGATCGCGCGGCAGATCGCCTTGCCGTCGGCGCCGGCGATCGGGGCTTCGCCGGCCGCGTACACTTCTGTGACGATCAAGGCATCGACGTTCGCCAGCACACGTGCGAAGTCATCGAGCAGATCGCGCGTGCGCGTGTAGCGATGCGGCTGAAATGCCAGCACGATGCGTCGCTCCGGCCAACCCTGACGGATCGCCTCGAGCGTCGCGGCAAGCTCAGTCGGGTGATGACCGTAATCGTCGATCAGCGTCACGCGGCCGGCGGCCGTCTGCACGTCGCCGTACTGCTGCAGCCGGCGATCGACGCCGTGGAAATTCGCGAGCGCGGCCTGGATCGCCGTGTCCGGCACGTTGAGCTCGAGCCCGACGGCGATCGCGGCGAGCGAGTTGAGCACGTTGTGCGTGCCCGGCAGATTCAACTGCACAGGCAGGACTGAGCGCGAGTCGCGCAACTGCACGTCGAAGCGCGTCTGCGTGCCGCGCCGCGCGATGTTGACGGCGCGAACGTCGGCGTCCGCATCGATGCCGTAGGTGACGACCGGGCGCGCGATGCGCGGCAACAGGCTGGCGGCCACCGGATCATCGGCACATACGATCGCGACGCCGTAGAACGGCATGTTGTGCAGGAAGTCGACGAAGCTTTGCTTGAGTCGCTCGAAGTCGCCGTCGTGCGTAGCGAGATGATCGTTGTCGACGTTGGTGACGATTGCCATCGTCGGATGCAGGTGCATGAACGAAGCGTCGCTCTCGTCCGCCTCCGCAACCAGGTAATTACCCGTGCCGAGGCGCGCGTTGCTGCCCGCGCTCTTGAGCCGTCCGCCGATGACGAACGTCGGGTCGAGGCCGCCTTCGGCGAGGATCGATGCGACCATGCTGGTCGTCGTGGTCTTGCCGTGCGTGCCCGCAACGGCGATCGCGTAACGAAACCGCATCAGCTCGCCCAGCATCTGCGCGCGCTGTACGAGCGGAATGCGCCGCTCCTTCGCCTCGACTACTTCCGGGTTGTCGGGCTGCACCGCGCTCGACACGACCAGCACGTCGGCTTTGCCGACGTTGGCCGCCGCGTGCCCGAACATGATCTGCGCGCCCAGCTGCGTCAGCCGCTGCGTGACTGCGTTCGGCTTCAGATCGCTCCCCTGCACCTGGTAGCCGAGATTCAGCAGCACTTCGGCGATGCCGCCCATGCCACTGCCGCCGATGCCGACGAAGTGGATGCGGTTGATGCGGCGCATGCGATCGGTCATCGCGCGCCTCCCGCGACCGCATCGCACGCATCCGCGAGACGGACGTCCGCATCGAAGATGGCAACGGAGCGAGCCCGCGACGCCATTTCGGCGAGCGTGGACCGGCCGCCGCGCAGCAGCTTCTGCAACTCGTCGGCGAGACGCGGCGGCGTCAGCTGCGCTTCCGCGATCGACACGGCAGCCTGCGCGTCGACGAGGAACTTCGCATTCAGTGTCTGGTGATCGTCGACGGCTGCCGCGAAGGGCACGAAAATCGCGGGCAGTCCTGCGGCCGCCAGCTCGGACACAGTGAGTGCGCCCGAACGACACACGACGAGATCGGCCCACGCATACGCGCCGGCCATGTCGTCGATGAACGCGCGCACGTCCGCCTCCACACCATGCTTCGCGTACAGCTCCTGCGCCTGCGCAAGATGTCGGTCGCCCGCTTGATGAATCACGATCGGTCGCGACGCTGCATCGATCGTCGCGAGCGCGGCCGGCACGACTGCGTTGAGTCGTGCAGCGCCCTGACTGCCGCCGAACACCAGCAGTCGCAGCGGTCCGCTCCTGCTGCCAA
>DATEML010000167.1:0-14181 GCA_035275585.1 Steroidobacteraceae bacterium
ACCGCCGGCTTGGCTCAGGGTTGCCATCGGTCGCGCGACCGGAAGGGTTCCCTGAATTCATCCCGTCCACTTCGCGGCTTTCACCGCGAAGGCACCGTTGTCGATGAGTCCCCTGCACTAACCATTGTGCTACAGGCCCAACGGCGGCAAGTTTAGCTGATGCGCACACGCGACGGCATTTTCTCCGAGAATTTCGCCGCTGCATGGCTCACGCAACACAGATGTCGCACTGAGGGAGTGAGAGTCAGGCTGAAGCCTGATCCACACCAACGCCAGACGGCATCTTCAGCATGACCGCCTTCGTCGAAGCGCTCGCGAATTTTTTTTACGTTCGAGCGAAAGTTCATCCGTCTCCCGCTTGACAACGCGCGTGCGTCGTCGCTGAAAAAAATTCTCACGCGCCGCGAGATATCCACAGAAGCGGTGGAAAACTTCTGGATAACCTAGGCTTGACTTCGCGCGCACGCGGCGGATCATTGCACGTCGGTTGAGTTGCTCGTTCATTGATCACTCCGCGCGCTGCGGCCCCGTTGCAGCAGCGTCCAAAAAAATCAAGAGCTCTTCGGAGGTTTTTCGCGATGGCCACTCCGACTCATGCGTTCGCAGGCACGAAGAATCATCAGACGTCGAAAGAAGCCATCGCCCAAGAGACGCACACATCGATCGACGAGGTCGAGAAGATCTACGAGCAGGAGCTGACGCAGCTCGCGTCCGGCGCCAAGATCACGCAATTCCTCGGCGTGCTCACCAGCAAGCGCGTGCGCATGCGCTTGCGCAAGCATTGAAGCTGCCGATCTGCGCATTGCTGTTGCTCTGCGCCGTCGGCACCGCGACGGCGGCAGAGGAAACGGCGACCCGCCCGCAGCGCAAGCTCGATGTCTGGTATGTGCCGACACCGCACGAGATCGTCGACCGGATGCTGGTCGTCGCGAACGTGCGCGCGGGCGACGTCGTGTACGACCTCGGGTGCGGTGACGGACGCATGGTCATCGCGGCCGCGAAGAAGTACGGCACACGCGGCGTCGGCGTCGACCTGGATCCTGCACGCATCCGTGAAGCGCGTGCCAATGCCAAGCAGGCCGGAGTCGCAGGGCTGGTCACTTTCAAGGTCGCCGATATGTTCGAAACGGACATTCGCGAGGCGACGGTCGTGATGCTCTACCTGCTGCCGGAGCTCAACCGGCGCCTCAAGCCGAAGCTGTTCGCCGAGCTGCGCCCCGGCGCCCGGGTCGTCTCGCACGACTGGGATATGGGTCGTGACTGGCCGCCGGACGAGTACATCAAGCTCGGCGGGGACGGCATCTACCTGTGGGTGATGCCCGAGCGCGACGCGCCCAAGCCCCAGCAGTGATTCATCTTTTCCTGAGCATCAGCAGCGCCAACACGCCGCTCAGCATCACCGCGAACGCGACGTAGGTGGCGTGCTCCGACTGCGCGTGAACGATGCTCGAGTAGAGCACGTACGCGCAGCTCAGCACGAAGGCGAGCGGCAGCACCGGGTACAGCGGCACGCGAAACGGCCGCGACGCGCCCGGGTCGCGGCGTCGCAGGATGAACAGCGCGATGCCGCTCAGCATGAAGAACAGCCAGAAGACCGGCGCCGTGAACTCGACCATGGCCGCGAAGCCATCCTTCTCGAGCGCGCCGAAGGCGATCAACGCCAGCGCGATCCCGGCCTGCACGATGAAACCCATCGCCGGGGTGCTGCGCCGGCCCTGCCAGCGCCCCATGAAGCCGAGCGCTGCCCAGTCGCGCGCCACCGAGTAGTTGGTGCGCGCGCCGGCGATCATCGTCGAATTCATCGACGTCAGCGACGACACGGCCACGAGCAACCCGACGATCTGCGCGCCCACCGGCCCGACGGCACGTTCCGCGACGTCGACGCCGACCGCGTGACTCGACCTCAGGGTCTCGAACCCGAGCCCGTACAGCACGCCGCACACGAACAGCAAGTACACCGCCGTGATGATGGCGATGGCGAGGACGAGGGTCCGCAATATGGCCCGCGGTCCGCCCCGGACCTCCGCGGAAACGTACGCAGCTTCGTTCCAGCCGCCGTAGGTCAACAGCACGAACACCATGGCGAGCCCGAAGGCTGAGGTGCCGACCACCGGCGCGCTCTCCGGGACGTTCGCGGCCACCGATCCGTCGCCGAGCATCAGCGCAGCGACAGCGACGGCGACGACACCGCCGATCTCGACGATCGCGAGGGCGTTTTGCATCCGCGAGGAGCCCTTGAGTCCGACGAGGTTGACGGCCGTCAGCAGCAGCACGGCGCCCGCGGCATACACGGCGGAGGAGTGCGGGCCGAGCGGCAACAGGCGGCTCAGGTAATTGCCCAGGATGAAGCCGAGGAGGGCGATCGAGCCCGTGCAGATCACCGTGCTGCGTGCCCACGCGAACAGGAAGCTGACGCTCTTGCCGTACGCGCGCGTGAGAAATGTGTAATCGCCACCGGCGCTTGGATAAGTCGTCGCGAGCTCCGCATAGGTCAGCGCGCCGATGAACGACAGCGCGCCGCCGAGCACCCAGGCGATCAGCATCGGACCGGGCGAGCCCGCGATGCCGGCGACGAGCACGGGCGTCTCGAAGATGCCCGCGCCGATCACGATGCCGACCGTGATCATCGTTGCGTCGAAGACACTCAGCGTCGGCGTCGGTGCGTCACGAGCGGCGTGCTCGCGTGCGGTTGCAACGGCCGGGTCGTAGCTCGGCGCCGTACTCATCGCGCGTTGCCGGTCTGCGCCCGCGTACCGACGTATCGTGAAGTTTTGCCGCCGCGCGTGACTTGAGCTTCGATGCGATCGCCCGCGACGCTCCCGGCAACTTTCGTCGGCGCGCCGTCGGCGACGAACGTGAATTCGAGCTGCGGGCCGCGCACGCGCGCATCGGAGATCAGCGGCTCGCCGCCCGCGCGCCCGCTCAGTTGCTGGAACGTCTGTTCGAGCTCCACGGCGAAGCGCGCATCGCCGTCGGCCTCGCGGAACGACCAGTTGCCGGCCACTTGCGCGGGCACGATCCACAGGTATGCGCTGCCGTCGTCCGTCATCGAGCGCTCGTCCGGCTCCCAGTCGCCCATCAGGAACGAGTGCGAGACCACGCGCGTGCCGGGCTTCATCTTCAGGATCGTCGGCTGCAGCCGCAGGTTCAGCTCGGGCAACAGGTACAGCGTCACGACCGTGGCGGAGCTGAAGTCGGTCTCGAAGATATCGCCGTGAATGATCTGTACCTTGTCGCCGAGGCCGTCCGCCTGTACGTAGCATTGCGCCAGGCGCGCCAGCTGCGGGTCGTATTCGACGCCGACTGCACGGGCGCCGAAGTCACGGGCCGCCGCGATCGCGATCTTGCCGTCGCCCGCACCGAGGTCGTACACGCGGTCCGTGGCGGTGACCTGCGCCATCTTCAGCATGCGCGTGACGAGGCCGTCGTTGGTCGGTACCCAGATGACGTCTTTGCCGGGCTGGCCGGTTTCCGGCTTGTATTGGCGTTCGCAGTCCGCGCGACCGGCGCCGGCAGCCGGCAGGGCGCAGACGAGCAGCAGCGCTAGCAAGCACCACTGTGACACGGGCCGTGGATGCACAGGTGCGGCTCCTGTTCGGCGACGGGCGCAAACCAGAACGTCCGTACGCTGGGAAAGTTCGGGGGGTTGGCGGAGAATGAAGACGATTGAGCTGTCCAACGTGCCGTGGACGGCCCGCTGCCGAGGGAACCGGGGCCGCAAGCGGGACATTCACGGCGGATTGCTTGGTCGAAGCCCGGCACCCCTTTGCGCCGGGCACTGGATTGGCTCGCATGCTCGAACGATCGCGATCGCAGGCCTCGGCGCTCCATGGGCGGCACGAACTCCTGAGTCGCACGCTGCGCGATTGGGATGGCGATGACGCCGGCCGCTGTCGCATCCTGCTGCTGACGTCGGGGCTGGGGCTCGGCCACGTGCGTGCAGCCCAGGCGATCGAGGCGGCCATCGACGCGGCGCTGAGCGATTCCGCGACCGTGCACACGCTCGATCTGTGGTCGCTGATGCATGCCGGCGTCGCGCAGGCCGTGCACGCTGTCTATCTCAGCCTGGTGCAGAACTACCCGCAGCTGTACGAGCGGCTCTACACGCTCGACGAACACACCTGGCGCCAGATCCTCCAGAGCGAGTCGGGACCGCCGCCCGCCGTGCTCGAGGTCCTCGAGCTGATCTCCCAGATCGCCGCCGACGTCGGCGTGCGCTCCCCGCGCGCCGGCAGGTATGCATCGGACAAGATGCTGTTCTCGCTGCTGTACTCCTCGCTCCCCTACGACGCGAACAGCCTCGCGGGCAACGGCGTGCGCGCGCGCCTGGTCGTGATGAAGTGGTGCTGGCTGCGCCTGATCCGGCGGCTGGAGCCGGCGATTCGTCGCTTCGCTCCCGATGTAATCGTCAGCACGCAGATGATTCCGGCTGCGATGGCCTCGTACCTGAAACAGCGGCGCAAGGTGACTGCGCCGCTGGTAGGCGTCATGACCGATTTCGGGGTGCACGATTTCTGGAAGCAGCACGGCGTCGATCGCTATTGCGTCGCGCACGAATCGATTCTCGGCAGCGTCGGCCCGCAGTTTCCGCACGCGATCGAGATCCCGACAGGCGTGCCGCTGATGCCGGACTTCGCGCGACCGCTGTCGCAGGCCGACGCGCGTCAGGAGTTGCAGCTGCCGCAGAACGGGCCGATCGTTCTCGTGCTCGGCGGTGGGCTCGGCTTGAGTGTTGACGCAGCGGTTGCCGCGCTGCTCGAACGTACGGACGGGCCGCGACTCATCGCGATGCCCGGTCGCAACGGCAATGCGCGCCGCGTGCTCGATCCGCTCGTGCGCAAGCATCCCGGGCGGCTGCGCGTGTGCGAGTGGACCGATCGAATGGACATCTACCTGCGCGCGGCCGACGTGGTCGTCGGCAAGCCCGGCGGCATCAGCGTCGCCGAGGCGCTCGCGTGCGGCCGGCCGCTGCTCGCGACGCGCTCGCTCGGCGGCCAGGAAGGATTCAACATCGCATTCCTGCAGAATCACAGCGTCGGTGGATTGGTCGCGGACGGCGAGCTGCTGGATCGTCTCGCCGCGTTGTTGCAGAACCCCGCAGCGCTGCAAGCAATGCAGATGCGCGCATGGCAGTTGGGGCGTCGCGACGGCGCGCAGCGCGTTGCCTCGCTCGCGGTGGATCTCGCGACGTCGAGCGAGTCGGCGCTGTACCGTTCGCCATGAGTGTGCTGCGTCGTGTGGGTCAGGCCGCTCTCGGCCTCGTCGATGCCTGGTACTACCGGCGCTATCGGCTGCGCACGCTCGGGCCGGTGTTGTTCCTCGGGCACGCCCGCTATCGCGGTCCCGAGCTGCGCTTCGAGGACGGTACTCTGCTGCGCGACAACGATCCGATCGGCCGCCTGCACTTCAACAACGCGAGCATTGCCGCGCTCGGCGAAGGCTCGCTGCAGCGGGTCGGTTTCAGGTTCGCGAAACTGATGCGGCAGTCGCTGCGCACGCTGGCGGAAGTCGCGCAATCCGACCCGACGCTGCGCGACGTGAGCGTCTTCCAGGGCATGACTTGGCTGCCGGCACACGGCGAAGTCGTCGGCTTCGTGAGCACGCCGATGCCGAAGAACTGGCGCACGCGTCTGCTCGCCGGTCACTTCCGTCTGCTGTTGAGCGCGTTTGCGCCGGCAGCACGCATTCGTGCTCGAGGCAACGCGGAGCCACGGCTGTACTGGCTCACGCGCACGGCGTTGGTGCGCAACCTCGACAAGCTCAAAGTGAGCGAGCCGTGAGCGAGCAGCCGATCTACCTGACGTTCGACGACGGTCCGGACCCGCGGTGGACGCCGCAGGTCCTGGAGCTGCTCGCGCAGGCGCGGATGCACGCAACGTTTTTCGCGATCGGCGAGTGCGCGCAACGCGAACCCGCGCTGATGCGACGCATCGCGGCCGCCGGGCACGCGGTCGGCAACCATACATTCAGCCATCGACATCCGTGGCTCATGAGCTCGCGAGCGGCTCGCGCGCAAGTGCGCGATGGAGCGAAAGCATTGAGCGATGCGACCGGACGCGCGCCGGTTCTCTATCGTCCGCCGCACGGACGTGCGCGGCCGTGCATGACCGACGAGGCGCGGCTGCACGGCGAACGCATGATCCTGTGGGACCGCAGCGCGATCGATTGGGGCTGGCTCGGCAGCGCGCCGCGAATCGCCGCGCGCCTTGCGCGAGTGCGCGCCGGCGACATCGTGCTCATGCATGACGGCCAGAACGTGCACAACCGTCCGGATCAGTTGCTGCAGGTGTTGCCCGATTTCCTGCGTGCGCTGGCGGGCCGGGGACTGCGGTCGAGCGTTTGCGCCTCGATTTGACGTAACACCCTCCCGCCAATCCGAGAATCAGCGCACACTCCCGCGAAGGGCCTACAGACTGCTTCCCCGCGGGATGGCACATTCGCGGGTCAGTAGCACTTGGGCTTTGCGCGAGTAGTCGGGGATGGGCGCGAGACCAATTAATAAGACAGCTCAGGCGGACGATCAGCCGCTAATGCCGGACGAAAGCGATTCCAGCGGGTATCGCCCCGGTATGGCGCTGCGCGTCGCGATCGGCTTCGTCGCCGTCGCGCTCACCGTCCTTGCTGCCAACTACATCACCCAGCAGAGCGCGCGCGAAGCACGCGAGCGCGTGCGCGAATTGCTCGTGCAGCATGAGCCGCTGGTGCGTGCGACCGAATCTCTCGCTGCTGCGGTGTCGCTGTACGAGCGCGTCATCGTCGATCAATCCGAAAGCAACGCGATCTCGGCGCACCAGGCGCAGCTCGCAGCGCAGCGCATGAGCGACGCTGCTGCCGCCTACGACGAGGCCGCGGCGAACTTCCCGCAGCTCGCCGCCTCGGCGCCGCAATTCGACGCCGAGCTCGACGCGTTCCGCACGATGGGCGAGGACATGCTCGGCTACAGCACGGCGCGCGGTGCGCGTCTGCGCGAGTATTGGGCGAATTTCGACGACCTCGAGGCAAGGGTCAATGCGCCGCATGCGCGGGCCGTGCGGGTCGCCGGCGCAGTGTTCGCGAGCGAGCGCCTCATGGATCTCACTCGCATTCTGAGCAGCATTCGCGAGCGTGTCAGTGCTGCGGCGAGCGTCTCTTCGCCGCGTTCCGTGCAGGGCATCGCTGCCGCCGAGAATGCGTTCAGGCTGTACCTGCAGGAGCACTCGGCCGAGCTCGGCAAGGTGAACGGCCAGGCGTGGCTCAAGGCGGTGTCCAGCGATCTCACCCGGGTGATCGCGGGGCGCCGCGCTGCGTTCAAGGCGATCGACGATTTCAACGACCGATCGATGCTGTTCCGGGATAAGGGTGCGGAGATCTCCGCGCTGATCGTCACGCAGCTCGTCGAGCCGGCCCGGCGCGCGCTCGCCGACGCGGATCGACTCGCCGTCAGCGCTTCCGACAAGGCAGATCGTCAGCTGGTCTGGGCGAGCGCGGCGGTGCTGTCGCTGCTGCTCATAATCGCGATCGTCACTGTCACCAGCGTGACTGCGCCGGTACGTCGCCTGGTCGACGCGACACGTCGACTCGCCGGCGGCGCAGTGCACACGCGCGTGTCGCGTGCCGGTGTCCGTGAGCTCGACGTGCTCGCCGTCGCCTTCAACAGGATGGCCGAACAACTGCAGCACGCGCAGAGCGCGGTGCGCGCTTACCAGATCGAGCTGGAATCCAAGGTCGATGAGCGCACCCGCGAGTTGAATCATCTCGCGTACCACGACCCGCTCACCGACCTGCCGAACCGCCGCCAGCTGTTCGTACACATGGACGCCGCCATCGACCGCGCCCGGAGCGGCAAGTCGCGGCTCGCGCTGCTGTCCATCGATCTCGACAACTTCAAGACGATCAACGACAGCCTTGGTCATGCGTTCGGCGACCGCGTGCTGCAGGCCGTGAGCGAGCGCCTGCGACTGAACGGATTGCTCGGCAAGTCCTTCAGCGCGCGCCTCGGCGGCGACGAGTTCACTGTCGTGTGCGAAGACGTGCAGGGCGTCGCCGACGTCGAAAACCTCTGCGGCCAGGTGCTCGAAGAGTTTCATCGCTCGCTCTCGGTCCAGGGCCGTGAGCTGCGCATCAGCGTCAGCGTCGGCGCCAGCATCTACCCGGACCATGCGGCAGACGCGCACGCGTTGCTGCGAGCGGCGGACACGGCACTGTTCCGCGCGAAGGAGCTGGGCCGCAACGGCTGGAGCCTGTTCCTGCCGCAGCTGCTCGAAGCGGCGTCGTCGCGGTTCAAGGTCGAGCAGTCGCTGCGACGCGCCGTGGAGCGGGGCGAGTTCGAGCTGCTGTATCAGCCGGAGGTCTGCTTCGAGACGCTGGAGACGCACACCGTCGAAGCGCTGCTGCGCTGGCGGCAGCCGGACGGCAACGTGATCGCGCCGGCGGATTTCTTCGAGGTCGCGCAGCAGACCGGCCTCATCACCGACATCAGCGACTGGGCGCTGCGCAGCGCGATCGAAGCGGCGGCGGTGTGGCAGAGCGGCCCGTGGCCGCGCGCCCGCGTCGCGGTCAATATCTCCTCGCAGCAGTTCCTCGACGGTCACTTCGTCGAGCGTCTCGAGGGCCTGTTGAACCGGCATGGGCTGCCGGCAGAGTGTCTGGAGATCGAGCTGACCGAGAACGTATTGCAGACCGGTCCGACGACGATCGCAGCTTTGCATCGCCTGCGCGACATCGGCGTCAGCATCGCACTCGACGACTTCGGCACCGGCTACTCGTCGCTCACTTCGCTGGAGCGGCTGCCGCTCACGCGCGTGAAGATCGACCGCGGCCTGATCGGCACGCTCGACAGCAGCGCGCGCTCGCCGGCGATCGTGCGCTCGATCGTCGGCCTGTGTCACAGCCTGGGCTTGCAGGTCACGGCCGAAGGCGTCGAGCGCGCGTCGCAGCTCGGCTCGCTGCTCATGGATCGCGGCGTGCAGATCCAGGGCTATCTGGTCTCGCGTCCGCTCAGGGCGGCGAGCGTGCCGGCGTTCCTCACCGAGGGCCGGCGACACCTGGAACAGCTGCTGCTCACCACACCCGTGCCGACGGTCGATCTGGATTCCAGCGCGACGCGTCTGCGCACGCTGCGTCTCTCGCAGCCGCGCCCGACGCGCGCCCGGGGCACCCCTTCGGAAGAGGGCTAGGGCTAAGCCGGAACCTGCCCTCGGTCAGCGGAGTTCCTAGCGCAAATCCCTCGGGCGCCCACTCGGGCGCAGGTCCTGGAACGTGCCGCCGAATCAACCCCGAGTCCGAGTCAACGGCACCTGGGTGTCGCTGCTGACGCTCGCGCTCGTCGTCGCCATCCTGTGGGCGGCGAAAGCGATCCTGCTGCCGCTGGCGCTCGGCATCATCCTGGCGTTCGCGCTCACGCCCGTCGTGCGACTGTTCGACCACAGCCGGCTGCCGCGCGTCGCCGGTGTCGCGTTGACGATGTTGCTGGCGATCGGAGTCGTCGGCGGCATCGGCTATGTCGTGTTCGGTCAGTTCGCGGACCTGTCGACGGAGCTGACTCGCTATACATCGTCCATGCGGCGCAAGGTCGCCGAGCTGCGGCCGGATAACGATGCAACTTTCCGCCAGCTCACGCGCACCGTGGATCGCGTGACCGAGCAGCTCGACGACAACGTCGCCGACCTGCGGCGCGCACAGCCGGTGCGCGTAATCGAGCCGCGCACCTCGGTCGACCGGTTGCGCGAAAGAGCCGGCACCGTGTTCGAGCCGATTGCGAGCACGATCATCGTCATCGCGCTGGTCGCGTTCATGCTAGGTCAGCGCGAGGACCTGCGCGATCGCTTTATCCGTCTGCTCGGCTCGGACAGCGTCGGCCTCACGACCCGGCTCATGGACGAAGCCGCATACCGCGTCAGTCAGTTCCTGCTCTGGCAAACGCTGATCAACGTGCTGTTCGGCGCATTGGTCGCCGCCGGGCTGTATTGGATCGGCGTGCCCTACGCGGCGCTCTGGGGCGGCTTTACCGCTGTGCTGCGCTTCGTGCCCTATGTCGGCACGCTGCTGTCGGTGCTGATGCCCGCGTCGCTCGCGTTCGCGACCTTCCCGGGCTGGGCCGAGACCGTGCAGACGATCGCGCTGTTCATGACGCTCGATTTCGTCACGGCCTGGTTCATCGAGCCGCTCGTGTTCGGACGGCGCACCGGCGTCTCTGCGTTCGCGCTGCTGGTGTCCGCGCTGTTCTGGATCTGGGTGTGGGGACCGATCGGGCTGCTGCTCTCGACGCCGCTGACGGTATGCATCGCTGTCCTCGGCCGCAACGTGCGCTCGCTGCGCTTCCTCGCCGTGATCTTTGCGGAGGAGCCGGCGTTGACGCCGCACGTCCGCTTCTATCAGCGGCTGCTGGCGCGCGACGAGGGCGAGGCGACCAAGCTGGTCGAGAGCAAGCGCGAGGAGCTAGGTGACGTTGCGCTCATCCAGGACGTGTTGATGCCAGCGCTGCTGCTGGTCTCGCAGCATCGCGCGCAGAACGAGATCACCGAGGAGGACGCGCTGTTCGTCCTGGACGTGATCAACGAGATCGTGCAAACGCTGGCGCCAGTCGACGCAAGCCTGCCGCTCGCGCCGGTGATCGGCCTGGCGGCGCGCACGCCGGAGGACCAGACCGCGCTGGAGTTGCTGCGAGCCGCGGTCGGGTCGCGAGCGATGACGCTCATTCCACTCGATCTGTCCGCCGAAGAAGCGCTGACGGAAGCGATCGAGCAGCAACCGGTCGCGGTCTGCATCGGCGCAATCTCATCGACGCACAACGCGGAGGTGCGCAACTACTGTCGCCGCCTGCGCAGTGCTGCGCCGGAGACGAAGATCGTCGTGTTGCGGCCGGGGGCCGGGTCGGATATCGAGCGATCGTCGACGCGCATCCACGAAGCGGGTGCCGACGTTGTCGTGGCGAACGCCCGGGACGCGGTCGAGGCGATCGAGCGCCTGCTCGCGGAAGCGCCTGCCGCGCCTGCATCGCTCGCCGCCGTGAACTCAGCCTGACTCCGGCTGTCCGCCTGAAACCGGACCCACATCGATCAGCCAGGTGCCCGCCTTCTGCGGCTCGCCGGTCTTCAGCCAGTTGAACACCAGGTTGTGCCACACGATGCGTTGCACATACGTGCGCGTCTCGTTGTAAGGGATGTTCTCGATCCACACGTCCGCCTCGACGGGCTGTTGCGGAATCCAGCGCGACGCGGCGTTCGGCCCGGCGTTGTAGGCAGCGAGCGCCACAACTGTCTGGCCGCCGAAGCGATCGATCAGCTCGCTCAGGTGCGCCGCGCCCAGCACGATTGCGACGTCCGGATCGAACAACGCCTCGGGCTTCGGTCGCGGCTGCTTCCAGGCGGCTGCGGTCCGCCGTGCCGTGTCCGGCACGAGCTGCAGCAGACCGCGAGCGCCCGCCGACGAAACTGCGTCGGGGCGATACAGGCTCTCCTGGCGCATCACGCTGTAGATGAGCTCCGGCGGCAGCTTGCTCAGCTCCGAGGCGGCGCGCACCTGGCGATCGAAAGGCTGCGGATACAGCAACGCGTAGTCGTTGAACAATCGTTGCTGCGCGGCCGTCGTGATGGCCTGGTCGTGCCAGCCCCAGCGCGAGGCGAGCTGCACCGCCTGCGGCCGAGCGGATTCCGGCAGCATGTTGTAGCCGTACGCCCATTCCTGATTGGCGAGCTCGCGCATTTCACAGCGGAACAGCTCGCGCGCCCGCGCCAGAGCGGGCAGCTGTTCGATTTCCTTCAGTTGCGCTTCGTCGATGACCAGCCGCTCGGGATGCGGCGCCACCGGTTGATCGAGTCGCGCAGACGCAGCGACGGAATAGTAGTTGTCGTCCGGCAGCGTCGATTCGTACAACTGCCGCGCCAGTTTCGCTTCACCGTTGTGCTCGGCGGCGCGCGCGGCCCAATAGCGCCAGCGCGTGAGACCGCGCTGCGTATCCGACATGGCAGCGACCGTGTTGGCAACCAGTTGCCAGTCGCCGCTCCATATCGCCGCGCGCGCCTGCCATTCGAGCGCGTAGTCGTCGAGCTCGGCGGGCGCGACGCGCTTGAAATAGCGCAGCGCTTCAGGATTGCGGTCCCACGACAGCGCGAGGGCCAGCGCGAGCGCATAGGGGCTCGCCGTAGCCTCGGTCAGTCCGCGTGCACGAACGAAAGCATCGAAGCGCTGCATCGCTAGATCGCGGTTGCCCCGCGTGAACCGCGTCCAGCCTGCGAGCAACGCTTCGTTCTCGACCGCTGTCGAGGGCGAGGCGATCAGCGCTTCGATCTGTCGCTGCGCGTCATCGAGCAACTTTGCCCACTGCAGCAGCGGGGCAGCGCGCTCCGCGGGCAGGAACGCCGCGATTTCGCGCGCGAAACCGGTATTGCTCTCCTTCAGTGCCATGCGGGCGCGCTGCTCGATGAGCTCCGGCGTCAGTGCGTTCTGCGCGCGCAGCCAATCGAAGGCGCGCTCGCAGTCCGGCAGGCTGCGCGGAGTCAGCCAGCGACGCGCGACGAGTGGCGCGAGGTCGGCTGTACGCTCCAGCTCGATGCGGGCCGTGAAGCTTTGACATTCGAGCGCGTCGTCGGCGAAGTCCTCGCGGTATTGCTCGAGGAACCGCGCCCATTGACTGCGCTCCGCGAGGCTCGCGAGCCAGACGCGGCGGAGATTGCGCCCGACCGGCTCGTTCTCGTAGTACGCGATGAGGGTCTGCGCGCGCTGATCGACCGAGCTGAGCTCATCGCCAGCGTCCGCGAGCGCGCGCCGGATGCGCGCTGCCTGCAAGTACGGATAGAGCGGATAGTTGCGCAGAGCTTCGCTGTCGGGATGTCGCTTGGCGGTGGGTACATCGACCTGTTCGTAGGCCTCCCGGAACGTCTCCCGCACTTTCTCATACGGGTCCTTCGCCGCGGCGCCCAGCGCGCTGGGCAGCGGCAGCACTGCGCAGGCAAGCAGCGCGATAACGGTCGGTGCGGAGCGTCGATAGTCCATGGAGGTTCTCATTCGGCGCTGCAAGGGTAACGGCAAGCGGCGCCTCTCGCTATCGTGGAACCGGGCGAACGACCGCCACGTTGCGTCCGCGAAGCACCTGGATCACGTATGGAATTCGTCGATTGGCTGTCGGGCGCGTCGATGCATATCCCGCCCTGGGAAGCATTCCTGCGCCTGCTCGCCGCCGTGATCGTCGGCGCGGCGGTCGGCTTCGACCGCGAGTTGCTGAACAAGCCTGCCGGGCTGCGCACACATATCCTCATCTCGCTCGCCGCCGCGCTGTTCACGCTCATCACGTTCGAGCTGCATCACACAGTAGTCGCCAGCAACTCGCGCACGACGGCCGATCCGATCCGCATCATCGAGGCAGTAACCGCGGGCGTGGCGTTCCTCGCGGCCGGCGCGATCATTCAGAGCCGCGGCGCCGTTCACGGGCTCACGACTGGCGCCAACATGTGGCTCGCCGGCGCGCTCGGGGTCGCGTGCGGCGCAGGCGATTACACGCTCGCGGTCTTCGGCACGGTGTTCGCGCTGATCGTGCTCGTCTTGCTCGGTCGACTCGAGCGCGCCGCCCGCAAAGGCTCGAACGACAAGGATACCGGCCAACCTTGACGGACGCTGACACTCCCGCGGTGTAAATTGCGGACGTGCGCACTTTCTTCGGATGGCGTGAATCTCCGGTCGGTCCGCTGATCGCAGCGGCGACCGACGCGTCGCTGTGCTTGCTCGGATTCAGCGATGCAGCCACGGTCGCGCAGCGTATCGATGAGCTCGGCCGCCACTACGCAGGCAGCATGCGCGCCGGATCGAACGCGATCCTCGACGAGCTGTGGCGACAGCTCGAGCAGTATTTCCGCGGCGAGCGGCGTGAGTTCACGCTGCCGCTCGCGTATCCGGGCACCGAGTTCCAGGAGCAGGTCTGGTCGGCGTTGCAGGAGATCCGCTACGGCGAGACGTGGTCGTACCTGGATCTGGCGCGCCGCATTGGCGATACCGGCGCAACGCGCGCCGTCGGCGCGGCGAACGGCGCGAACCCGATCGCCATCGTGATTCCGTGTCACCGCGTCCTGAACGCCAACGGCGACCTCGGCGGTTACGGCGGCGGGCTCTGGCGCAAGCGCATCTTGCTGGATCTGGAGCGCGGCCAGGGCCGGTTGCCGTTCTGAGCGCGGCAGGCCACACTGATCCCTCACTCGAGGATCATTCCAT
>DATEML010000168.1:0-2146 GCA_035275585.1 Steroidobacteraceae bacterium
CAAGCCGCTGGTGGAAGCGGAGTCGCTGCTCGAGCAAGGCATCGAGCTGCCGGGCGAGGAAGCGGGATTCATCGAGGCTTCCATGGCGCGCCAACGGCGTGCCCAGCGCATCAGGACCGGCGCGGTCATCGGCGTCGCGACGCTGGCGATCCTCGCGGCGTTCTTCGCTTACTTCGCCGATCATCAGCGCGGCCTCGCGAACGAGGCGCGTCGCAGCGCCGAGATCGAAGCCGGGACGGCGAAGCAGACGACGAACTTCATGGTGGGTCTGTTCAACGTCGCGGACCCGAGCGAAGCGCGCGGCAACACGATCACCGCGCGCGAGATCATGGACAAGGGCGCCGCGCGCATCGACCAGGAGCTCACGGCGCAGCCCGCGATCCAGGCGACGCTCATGGAAACGATGGGCACCGTCTATACGAGCCTCGGGCTGTACGACCAGGCGGTCGGGCTGCTGCGCAGCGCATTGGCAAAGCGTCGCGCGCTGTATGGCGAGAAGCATCTCGAAGTCGCGCGCTCGCTGGATCGTCTCGGCGAAGTGCTCAAGCTGAAGGCCGAGTACGAGCCTGCGCAGAAGATGTATCGCGAAGCGCTGGCGATGCGTCGCGAGATGCTCGGCAACGAGAACGTCGACACGGCGCGCAGCGTGTACGAGCTCGCCGACCTGCTCGGCCGCATGGGCGAGTTCACCCAGGCCGAGCCGCTGTTCCGCGAAGCCCTGGCGCTGCGCAAGAAGCTGTTCCGCGCGCGCAGCCCGGAAATCGCACAGAGCCTGGAAGGGCTCGCTCTGAATCTCTACGACCAGGGCTCGTACCAGGATGCCTCGCAGCTGCTGCGCGAAGCAGTTGCCATGCGCCGCGAGATCCACGATGGGCCGCATCCCGCGCTCGCCGAAGCGCTGAACAATCTCGGTTACGTGATCGACGAGACCGGCCAGAACCGCGAAGCCGAGCAGCTGTTCCGTGAGGCGCTGGAAATGAAGCGCGTGCTGCTCGGCAGTTCGCACCCGGAGATCGCGATCAGCCTCAACAACGTCGCCTTCGCGCTCTACGAGCAGCGCAAATACAACGAGGCGGAGCAGTACTACGAAAGCGCGCTGGAGATGCAGCGCAAGCTCCTCGGCGCGGACCATCCCGATGTCGCCATGACGCTCAACAACCTGGCGTTCGTCGTGCACGACAAGGGCGACCTGAAGACCGCCATCCAATTGTCGCGCGCGTCGCTCGACACGTATCGGCGTGCGCTCGGCGCCGATCATCCCTCCGTCGCGCGCGGCATGAACAATCTCGGGATCTGGATGATGGAGGTCAACGACTTCGCGGCCGCGGAGCAGTTGCTGCGCGAAGCGCTGGACGTGCGCCGCAAGCGCCTCGGCCCTGATCACGCTGACACCGCCGCCACGATGACGCTGCTGGCCGGCGCGTTGATCGAGACCGGGCGCTACGAGGAGGCGTTGGCGCTCGCAGCCGACGCGCACGCCGTCTGTCTGAAGTCGCTGGGCATCAAACATTGGCGGACGGCAGCTGCGGCAAGCGCCGAAGGCGCAGCGCGCGCGGGACTGAAGCAATTCGACCGCGCCGAGCCGTTGCTCGTGGACAGCCATGCAGTGCTCCACGGCGACACCGGCGCGCTGACTTACTATTTGAAGAGCTCGGATCGCTGGCTCGGCCGGTTGTATCAGAGCACGGGCCGGCCGGACAAAGCCGCCAAGTACCTTGCACAGGCAGTGCGCAGCAGTTGATCAAAACACCATCAAGAAGAGCGTTTACCCGGGGAGAGCGCACATGTCTTCGTTCAGAGCAGTTCCATCGCTAGTTGCCGCTGCCGTCGGCGTTGCAGTGAGCCTGGTGTCGATCCAGGCAGGCGCGACTACCTTCACGCCGCCCGCGCCGGTGCAGTTCGACGGCCACTACTACCAGGTCGTCATCGCGAACAAGATCAGCTGGGACGCGGCGAAGACCGCCGCGGAGCAGCGCACGTTCCAGGGCGTGCAAGGCCATCTGGCGACAATCGGCTCGCCTGCGGAAGACGTGTTCCTGCACCAGCTGCGACAGCAGGTGCTGAGCAACCCGCATCCCTCGCTGAGCGGCAGCGAGCTCTGGGTGGGCGGATTCCAGGTGCCGTGCGCGACCACGACGCCCGAGCC
>DATEML010000169.1:0-7957 GCA_035275585.1 Steroidobacteraceae bacterium
GTTACAGACGCACGCTGGCGACGGTGATCGAGCGCGCGTTGACGTCCGCCATCGCGCGGGCGGTCGCGTCGTTGGTGCAGCGCTGCAGCGGATCATAGGAATCCAGCGCAACCAGGGCTCCACTACGGATGCAGACGCGACGAGCGGCAGCCTTGACCCTCTGCAGCAGGATCGCGGCGTCAGCCTCGTTCGCAATGTTGAGGTCGGCGTAGCTCACGACTTCGGACGGCAGATTCTTGGCAGCAGTCGTCGTGGCCTGTGCGGTGCTGGCCAGGCAGCCGACCAGCAGCGCGGTTAACGCGAGGGCAGGGGTTTTCATCTCTCTCGTTCCTCCGATCGGTGATGCGACTCGACAGCGCACACAGGCGCTCTATGGAGGAAAACGTAACGGCGAAGAAAAACCCGACAGCGGCGGGGCGGCTTAGCCCGAAAGGGCATATCCGCCAAGGTTCGCTCCCTGCCGCAGCAGCTCGTCTTGCACGGCATTGACCGGCAGGTCGCGTACTCCCTTGCCAGTGCGCGCGGCGAAGGCCGCGGCAACTCCGGCGGCTTGGCCGGTGGCCATGCAGATCGGCATCACCCTATAAGAAGAGTGCGCCTCGTGCGTGCCGGAAATGCATCGCCCCGACACCAGCAGGTTCTCGATCTGCTGCGGGACCAGGCAGCGCAGAGGAATATCGTAGGCCTCTCCAGGCGGCAGCTTTTTCAGAATGGTCCCCTTGCCCGTGGGGTTGTGAATGTCCACTGGATAGGCGCCCCGTGCGATGACGTCCTGGAATTTCCGCGCGCCGAAAACATCCGCCGCCGTGAGCTGGTATTCCCCCTGGATGCGGCGAGTCTCGCGCACACCGACCTGGATCCCGCTCTGCACCGCATACGACTTCTCGAAACCGGGCACGTACTTCTGCAGGAACGCAGTGATCTGGCGCATCTGGCGACGCCCGTTCCATTCGGCTCGCGTCAGGTCCCAGACATCGGTGCCGAGGACTTCCGTGACACGGGTCGAGTTGACCGACACCTCATGCGGACGTGGCGTTGCGAAGAAGAGCATGTCTTCGCGCGCCAGCTCCAGTTCGCCGGCCTCGGTCGCTTTGCGCACCAGCTCCCATAGGCCATGCACGCCGCGCCACTGATCCGGGTGTTCGCGAGCGTAGCCGAAGAACGCCTCGCGCTCGAAGTCGGCAACACGAAACATCAGGGTCATCGGCTGCACGAGTGCATCCGCTGCGCGGCCAATCTCATAGGGCGCCCCAGCGCGCGCTGCAATGTCACCGTCCCCGGTGGCGTCCACGACGGTGCGAGCACGCACGACCAGCGGCCCGGACTTCGTTTCGAAGATTGCCCCTTCGACGCGAGAGCCACGCAGCAGCGCATCACTTGCAAAGGAATGCAGCAGCAGCGACACACCTGCCTCGTCCAGCAAGTCGAGTGCTACTCCCTTGAACAGCTCGGGATCGAACGGCACGACATAGCCGGTCGCCGGCGAGGGGCGTATGGCGCCGCGCGCTGCGATCAGCCGCTCGAGCAACTGCAGCAGTACGCCGCCGACGACCGGCTCGCCGGGGCCGTGATCCGTCGGGAATAGCTTCGCTTCTCCGGATTCCAGGATCGCCCGATCGGTGTGGAACGACATGAGCGGCATGACCAGCGCGGCAGTGGCGTTGCCGCCAAGAAATCCATATCGCTCTGCCAGTAGGACGCGTGCACCGGCATTCGCAGCACCCAGTGCGGCGCCAAGGCCAGCGGGACCGCCGCCTACGACGAGCACGTCGACATCGGCGGCGAGTACTGCGCGACGCGGCGGTAAATCGATGAACTCCGGATTCTCGACCCGTCTCAGCGGCGCCACGCCTCAGGCCCTCCGCCGCGAGCCTGACTGCTGTGCAAGTGTTTCCACCAGCAGACGCTGGGTGGAGCGCGCCCGCTCCTGCAGCGCCGGCAACTGCGCACGGATCTGCTCGCGAAGTTCATCGCGATGATCCCAACAGTAATCGAGATGAGCGATCAGGCGACCCGTGGTCACCTGCTGCAGTGGAGGCATCTGCAGTTCGAGGTCCTCGATCAATCCGGTCACCTTCGAGGCGTACGGTAACGCGACGAATGGCACGCTTTGCAACGCCGCGAAGATCAAGAGGTGCAGTCGCATACCTACCGCAAAGGTGCAGCGCGCGAGCAGTGCCAGCACGTCGTGTGAGGTGTAGTCACCGCGGAGAATGTGCGCCCGGCGAGCGTGGTACATGCGCGCAGCGACCGCGTGGCTTTGCTGCAGATCCTTGTGGCGCGGCTCCATGGCGATGAAGGCGACATCGGCGTCGTAGCGGTCGATCATGAAATCGGCGGTATCGGCGAGTAGCGCCTGATAGTGCTCGGCCTGGATATCCGGTGCTGCAGGTCCCGGTTCGCGCACCGAGAACGCGATCAAGGGCCGGTTCGTGTCGAGTCCCTCGCGCGCCAGCAGTTCCGAATTCAGATCCTTCGGTTGCAGCAGCAGTGCCGGGTCGGCGGTCAGTTGCATCTCGCGCTCGACGCCTGCGTCCTGAAGCAGACGCAGCGTTTGACGGTCGCGAACGGTGACGAGCGCCGCGGGGGTCAGATGTTCCCGCACGAGCTGACGCGATTCCGGTTGTTTCAGCGGACCGGCGCCGATTGCGTAGATGACCACGGGGATGCGCGCTTCGTGCGCCAGAGCGACTTCTCTCAAGTACACCTCGACGCCTTTGTCGTAGAGAATGCCGCCTCCGCCCAGGATCAGGAGATCGAGTTGCTGCACCTCCGCCCGGGACTCCTCGCGAGTCATCTCCCGCATCGCGAGCGCGCGGTCAACCGCATGTCTGGCCAGAGTGTCGCGTGGGTCGCGACTGAAGACGACGATTTCGCGGACCGGCAGTGAGCTGCGCAGCTGGTCGACGATGCTGTGCAGGATTGCCTCATCGCCCAGGTTCACGCCGCCGTAGGATCCTGAGATTCCTATGCGAAGTCCTTGGGCCTTGGCGGGCATCTACAGTACCTGCGAAAGTTGCCTGGGGTGTCTGGGCAATGGGTGGTGGTCCAAGCCAGTTCCATCCGCAGCAAGCTCATGCCGTAAGGGAAAAATTGACACGCAATGCCCTTTGAAGAAGCCGAGTCCGGGTTTGCTCGCGGGTCCGTGTTCGACGAAACTGAACGCCTGCAGTCGGCACGAGAATTGGGGGGTATGCGCGCATCGATCACGTCGCTCGGGCTGTTGCTCCTGCTCGCGCCAGGACTGGCAGCTCCTGCGGACGCGCCGAGTGCTCAAGCAACGAGCGCAGAGAGCGCTGAGAAACGCGACTTCAGTATTGCGGCTCAGCCGGTCTCACAGGCGCTGCGTGAGTACGCGCAGCAGAGCGGCGACCAGGTGGTGTTCTATTCCGAAGTCGGCAAAGGCGTCGAGTCGACGCCTGTGCAGGGTAGTTTCACGCGCGAGGACGCGCTGCAGAGGCTCCTGCTCGACACGGGACTGCAGGCAGAGCGTGTCAATGCCAAGACAGTAGCCGTCAGCGCCGTGCCCGCGCTGAAATCGGACTTGCGCCAGCATCCAGCCGACACTGCTCCGCTACGCCTGGGACAGTCGAGCGAGCGAGCGGCGCAGCCTGCCGCACCACGCGCTCAGCGCGCCGCACGAGTGGAGCAAAGCGAGCAATCGCTGTTCGGTGTCGAGGAAGTAATCGTCACCGGTACGGGTGTTCCCGAGCGAACAAAATTCGACTCCAGCGTGGCGGTCTCGACGTTCAGCGCCCGCGACATCGCGCAGCAGGCGCCAGAGAGCTCCGCCGACCTGATCTCGGCGGTTCCGGGGTTCTGGGTGGAGTCCACTTCGGGTACGACTCAAGGCAACGTGTTCGCACGCGGCATCATCCAGGACGGCGGGTATCGCTTCGTCGGGTTGATGGAGGACGGGATTCCGATCTATCCGGTTTCCGAGCTGTCGTTCTACAACCCGGACCAGTTCGTGCGCGTGGACGCGACGATCGACCACGTGGAAGCGCTGCGCGGCGGGACCGCCCCGATCTTCACGTCCGGCGCGGTAGGCGGCACGATCAACTTCGTGACGCGCTCGCCATTCGAAACGCCGCAGGCGCTGTTGCGAGTGGGATTCAGCGACTACAACCTGTATCGCACGGACGTGACGTGGAACGGCCTGCTCAACGATGAATGGGGCCTGGCCGTCGGCGGCTACTATCGACGCTCGGACGGTATCCGCAATCCTGGCTACACCGCGGACGACGGCGGCCAGCTCCGTCTCAGCGTCGGTCGCACCTTCGAGCAGGGATCAGTCGAGGTCTTCGCAAAGTACATCGACGACCGCTCGCTGTTCGTGGTGCCGATCCCGCTCACCGGCAATCCGGCCGATCCCCACGGGCTGAACGGTGCGGATCCCGGCACTTATGCGTTGCAGAGCGAGGACCTCGCGCGCGCCGGTCTGCCGCCTTCCGCCGCGGAAGTCGGGCTGCAGGACTCGGATCTGCGCGACGGCATCCATCCGCAGCTAGGCACGTTCGGCGCAAAGGTCAGCTGGGACTTCAACGAGCGGATCTCGCTCGCGAACCTGATGCGCTACACGGATGGTGAAGTGCATTTCGATGGCATCTTCCCCGGTGCGGATCCGGTGACCGGGTCCGAGTTCGCGGCGGCCGCGGGCGTCGCGCCGAACTACACGGTGCTGTCCACCGGTGCGCCGTATGCGGCGACTGAGCTCGTCCAGAACCACGGTCACTGGGCAGTTCACAAGGACTACCAGGCGCTGCAGGACGATCTGCGCCTCAACTTCTCGCTGCGCGAACACCAGCTCACGACGGGCGTCTACTACGCCGACTATTCGATGGCGGATCGCTGGAGCCTCGGCAACCTGCTGCTGATGGACGTGAGCGATCAACCGCGGCGGCTGTCACTCCCTGGCGTGACCGACCCGCAAGGATTCACGCAGTACTCGTTCCTCAACCTGATCGCCGACTACGACGCGAGCCAATACGCCCTGTATGCCTCGGACGAGTGGCAGCTCACCGATGAATTGCGCATCGACCTTGGCATGCGCTATGACGACGAGAGCATCGACGGCTCGATCAGCAATGGCAGCCTCGTCGATCTCGACGGCGATCCGGCCACTCCCTGGGACAACGCCACGTCGCAGGCCGGCGCCAGCCGCAGGGCGGTCGATGCGAGCTTCGACAACCTGGGGTGGTCGATCGGCTTCAACTACGAGCCTTTCGCACGGCATGCGATCTTCGGTCATTTCACGGATTCGGCACGCCTGCCGCATTTCGACAATGTGCGCGACGGCGTGCTCAGGAAGGATCCGGTGACCAACGTCGAGCTCGGCTACAAGACCTCGTACGAGCGCTTCGTCGTGTTCGCGACGCTGTTTCGCACGGAGTTCGACAACGTCTCATTCAACGATATCGACCTGAACGGCACGCCGCGCGTACGTACGACCGGAACGCGCACGAGCGGCATCGAAGTGGAAGGCGAGCTGTTGCCGGTGGACGCACTGACGATCCGCTTCAGCATCACCGTGCAGGACCCCAACTATCGCGAGTTCAGGTTTCGCGATGCTGCGGGCAACGTCATCGACAACACTGGCAATACGATCCGTCGCATTCCGAAGCGCATGTGGCGAGTCGCGCCGGCGTACACTTTCCTGAAAGATCGCGCGCGCGTGTTCCTGACCTGGACACACGTGAGCGACCGCTATTCAAACGACGAGAACACACGCACGCTGCCCGGGTATGACAAGTTCGACGCCGGCGTCGTATTCGAGACTGGCGGTGGCTGGGCGTTTCAGCTGACGGGCGACAATCTCACGGACGAGGTCGGGCTGACCGAAGGCAATCCACGCACCGATGTGGGCGCCGGAGCGAGCGGTTCGATTTACGTCGCTCGGCCGTTATTCGGCCGCTCATTCATGGGATCGGTGACTTATCGCTACTGAAGCTGCGTCGGGCGATCGCTCGACTCGCTCACCTGCACGATCCAACCATCGCTGTCAGCGACGACCGCCACCGTCTTGTCCCGGCGCAGGAACGCGATGAGCGAGGCGGGATCGGTGGCATCGAATACGCCCGTGACCTTGCGCTCCGCGATGGCTGTGTCAAGAACACGAATCTGCCGCGGACTGTAGCGCGCAAATTCCGCCGCCGCGTCGGCAATCGACGTGTCCTCGAAGATCAGCCGGCGCTGCGTCCACGAAGTCACCTTTTCGGTGTCCGGCAGCGCTACCCGCACGATCGGCTGCGTGGGCGCGACGATCAGCTGCTCGCCGACCTCCAGCACGATGGGCTCGGCTCCGCCGCCCGGTGCCTGCCCGGCCGGACTCTCCAATCGACTGTCGACTCGCACGCGCCCTTCGAGCACGGTGACGACCGTCCGCGTGTCATGCGCGTTGACGTTGAAGGCGGTGCCGACCGCAACGATGTCTGTCGATCCAGTGCGAACGCGGAACGGCCGGTGCACGTCCTTGGCGACGCGAAAGATCGCCTCACCGTCGACCAACTCGACCGCACGCAGCGTGCGGCTGAATCGGGTGCGAAGGTGCGAGCGGGTGTTCAGCTCGACGACGGACCCGTCTTCGAGCGTGATCGAGCGCTGTTCGCCCACCGCTGTCTGATACGGGGAACCGAGCCATGACTTCCATTGCGTGCTCGTTGCCACGAACGTGCCGCCGATGACGACGAATGCAATCGAAGCGGCCAGCAACCAGGGCAGGACACGCATGCGCGTCTCGGTAGTGCCGGGTCGCCTGGACTCCAGCGTGGCGACATTCGAGCTCGCCCGTGCCTCGGCGATCAGCGATTCGACGGAGCGGTCGGGCCATAGTCCGCCATGTCTGCTGGCCGTGCGCGTCAGCGTGCTCAACCTCAGGAATTCTTCGACGTTGCGCGTCGAGGCGCGCAGCCACTCCGAGAACTGCTGCCGTTCGGCGTCGCTGCAGCTCTCGTCCGAGAGCGCCGCGAGCCAGTATGCAGCACCTTGCGCGGGCGACTGCGCAACGGGATCACGGGGCGGATTTTCTTTTGCGGAGGACATAGGTGCTCAGTCGAGATCGATGCTGCCGCGCAGCTGCGTGTAGGCGGTCGTCAGGAGCCGGCGCACCATGCGCGTCGTAATGCCCAGATGCCGCGCGATCTCTTCGTGCGACATGCCATCGCGCAGCTTCAGGTAGATCACTGCCCGGACCATGGGTGTCATCTCACGCAGGGCGTCATCGAGCTGGTGTGCGAAATCCGCCTCGCTCAGCGCCGTTTCGGGCGTGGTTGCGGCCACGAGCGCATCGAGCTCGTCTGCGCTGTGGGGCTTGCTGTGGCAGGCCCGCATCCGCCACTCCGCGGCTACATTCACGGCGACCCTGTACAGGTAGGCCTGCGGCTCCTCGATCAGCTCCAGTTGCTCGACGCGCAGCAGGCGCACGTACACCTCCTGCGCCAGGTCCTCCGCGTCGATCTGCTGCGGCAATCGACGGCGCAGGAAGCGGGTCAGGCCCGCATTCCAGCTGCGGGCCCACTCGGCGATGCGTTGGCTGCTGCGCGATCCAGACATCGGATCAGAGTCGAGTTTGGCCTTTGGCCCTATCTTGCTATAGATGGGGCGAAACCGGAAAGCTGCCCCGTCAGATCGTAAGGGGCAGGTTTCCGGGCTCACCCCCTCTAGTCAGTTAAGCGCGACTGGGCTCAATGCGCGCTCGTCAACGACAGAAGGGGGACTCATGAGTACGTATTTGCACACGCGTCGCCAGCGAATCGTCGGGCTGGCGATCATGGCGGCCGCTTCGACACCCACGCTGCTACTCGCACAGGAGACACCGCCACCGAGAGACACCGGCAGTAATCTCGAGACGGTGGTCGTGACCGGCACGGCGATCCAGGGCGGGGTGAAGAAGCTCGAGGCGAGCTACAACATCGTGACTGCGAACGAGGATGAGATTCGTAACTCGAACCCGAAGAGC
>DATEML010000170.1:0-28361 GCA_035275585.1 Steroidobacteraceae bacterium
CGGCCATAGCAGGTGGGAACCACCCGATCCCATACCGAACTCGGAAGTGAAAACGCCGCGCGCCGATGGTAGTGTGCCCTTCGGGCATGCAAGAGTAGGTCACTGCCAGGCTTCTAATTTGAAGTGGAAAGCCCTGCCGGATTATGATCCGGCGGGGCTTTTTCCACTGTTGAGGGAAATCGGGTCACTTGTGGAGGTACCACAATGAACACGCTCGAACGGCGCCAGATCGCGCGGGGTCAGGTCATCGACATGGTGGTCGCCAAGACCGCAGTGACCAAGTCCCGGCGTGAGCGTGCCGATGCCGCCAAGAAGCTACGCAAGGCCCTCGCGGCCAGCCGTTACGCTAAGCTGAGAGTCGAGACGATTTCCTATCCACGCGCCTGAGGCGCTCGGGCGCAGCCGATCCCTGATCCTTCAACGAAAGTCCCGCGACTTGCGGGGCAGTCGGCGTACCCAGTGCGAGTAATCCTCGACACGCCGGGCGACGACGTGAAGCACCCCTTCCTCGTTCTGCAGTTCCCCGAGCACGATTAACAGCGTCGTGCCGATGATCCTGTGCCGCTGGTCAGCGAAAACGTCCGGCCAGAAGATGATGTTGTTGATGCCGGTTTCGTCCTCGAGCGAAGCGAAGATGACGCCGTTGGCCGTCTGCGGGTGCTGCAGATGAGTCACCAGTCCGCTGACACACACTTCGCTACCGTTGTCGATCGACTCCAGGTCGCGGCGCCTGACTACTCCGAGTGATCGCAGGCGCGGCCGCAGCAGTGCCAGCGGATGACGCCCGGTACTGAGGCCGAGCTGATAGTAATCGCGCAGGATTTCCTCCCACTCGCTCGGCGGCGGCAACGCGGGCGCTACTTCGTCAGCTGGCACCGCGGCCAGCGGCCGCAGCTCCCGCTCCACGGCCAGCGCGTTCCAGAACGCGAGATTGCGATGCTCGGTCAGGCGCCGGAAGGCCCCGCACATCGCCAGCGCGCGCGTCGCGCGTTGCGACAGCGCAGCCCGCTCCACGACCTCGACCATCGAAGCGAACACCCGCTCTTCGCGCGCAGCGACGATCCGTTGTGCTTCTTCCTCGCGCAAACTTTTGACCAGCCGCATCCCGAGACGGAGCGCAAGCTCGCCGCACGCATCGCGCTCCAGCGTGCACGGGTATTCGCTCGCCGTGACGTCGACCGGCAAAATTCGTACGTGCTGTCGTTTGGCCTGCTCCAGCAGCTGCGCTGGCTGATAGAACCCCATCGGCTGGCTGTTGATGAGCCCGGCGAAGAACGCAGCCGGGTGGTGGTATTTCAAATAGCTCGAAACGTAAGTGAGCAGCGCAAACGACGCCGAGTGCGATTCCGGAAAACCGTATTCGCCGAATCCTTCGATCTGCCGGTAGATCTGCTCGGCGAATGCTTCCGAGTAGCCTTTCTCGCGCATGCCGTCCATCAGCTTCCGCTGATACATATTCATGTTGCCGGAACGCTGCCAAGCACCCATCGCGCGTCGCAACTCATCCGCTTCGCCGGGTGAGAAGCCCGCGGCTACGACAGCGATCTGCATCACCTGTTCCTGGAAAATCGGCACGCCGCGCGTTTTCTCGAGCACCGGCCGCAGCGCCTCGCTCGGATAAGATACTTCCTCGGGTGGCAGGTGACGCCGCTTGAGGTAGGGATGCACCATGCCGCCTTTGATCGGGCCGGGTCGCACGATTGCGATCTCGATCACCAGGTCGTAGTAGTTGCGTGGCCTGAGTCGCGGCAACATGCTCATCTGCGCGCGCGATTCGATCTGGAATACGCCGATCGTGTCGGCGCGGCAGATCATGTCGTAAGTCTTCTCGTCCTCACGGGGAATCTGCTCCATGCACGTGGGGCCGGCGCCGGTCTGAGCCAGCAGATCGAAAGTCTTTTGCAGGGCGGTCAGCATGCCGAGCGCGAGCACGTCGACTTTGAGCAGGCCGAGTGACTCCAGATCGTTCTTGTCCCACTGAATCACCTGACGCTCGGGCATCGCCGCGTTCTCGATCGGCACCAGCTCGGTGACATGATCCTGCGCAATCACGAAACCGCCGACGTGTTGCGACAGGTGTCGCGGGAAATTCAGCAGCTCTTTTACGAGCATGCATAGTCGTCGGACGACGTCCGCCTCCAGGTACAGTCCCTGGGCGGCGACGCTGTTACGGAACGTCTCCCAGTCGTCCCAGTACGTCTGTGCTTTCGCGAGGCGGTCGACCACGTCCGGGTCGAGCCCGAGTGCCTTGCCGACGTCGCGGATCGCGCTTTTAGGCCGATAGGTGATGACGGTTGCGGCCAGCGCCGCGCGCTCGCGTCCGTATTTGTTGAAGACGTGCTGGATCACTTCTTCGCGTCTTTCGTGCTCGAAATCGACATCTATGTCGGGTGGCTCGTTGCGCTCCGCGCTGATGAAGCGCTCGAACAGCGCAGCGATGTTGACCGGATCGACTTCGGTTATGCGCAGGGCGTAGCACACGACCGAATTGGCGGCCGAGCCGCGGCCCTGGCACAGGATCGGCTTCGGCCGGCCGCGAGCCCAATGCACGATCTCGTGCACGGTAAGGAAGAAATGCTCGTATTGCAGCTGCTTGATCAGCGCGAGCTCCTTCTCGACCACGGCGCGAATCTTCTCCGGCACGCCTTTCGGCCAGCGCACTTTCAATCCCGCTTCCGTCAGGTTGCGCAGATGTTGCGAGGCTTCCATGCCGTGCGGGACCAGCTCGCGCGGATACTGGTAGCGCAGTTCGTTCAGCGAGAACTCGCAGCGCTCGGCAACCTGGAGCGTCTCATCGAGCAGCTCCTGCGGATAGATCCGCGCCAGCTGTTCGCAGGAACGCAGATGACGCTCGCCATTGGGAAACAAGCGATGACCCGCAGCGGCGAGAGTGCAGCGATGACGGATAGCGGTGAGCGTATCCTGCAGTGCGCGCCGTTCGGGCGAGTGCATGTGGACATCGCCGGCGGCGACCAGCGGCAAGCCATGTGTCGCACCGAGTTGTCTTAGACGCGCGAGTCGCCGCGCATCGTCGGCTGCGAAATGCAGCTCGACTGCAATCCAGCAGCGTCCGGCAAACAGCTCGCGCAGCCATGCCGCAGTGCTGGCTCGCGGATCCGCCGGAGGCGCCCACAGCGCCAGGCAATTCTCCAGCCCAGTCTGGAAATCGGCGCGCGTCAGCCGGTATTTGCCCTTGTCGGCCGCAAGGCGCGCGCGAGTGATCAACGCGCATATTTCGGCATAAGCAGCTCGTGTTGGCGCGAGCAGCACAACCTGCAGATCGTCCAGCGTACGGAACTCGGCGCCGACGAGCAGTTTTATCGGATGTTTCCTGGCCGCGTCGTGGGCGCGCACGATGCCCGCCATCGAGCATTCGTCGGTCAGCGCGAGCGCCGCATAACCCAGCTGCGCGGCTCTCGCGACCAGCTCGCCCGGATGCGAGGCGCCGCGCAGGAACGTGAAGTTGCTGAGGCAATGCAGCTCCGCGTACGCGCTCATGACCAGAATCCGTGCAGATACCAGCCGCCGCGCTCGCCGAGATCGCGATAGACCCACAGATCCGCGCCGGTGCTCAGGTGCACGATGTAGTAGTCGCGCTGCAGATCGCCGGCATCCCACCAGCCGCCTTCGATACGTTCGGGGCCCGCCACGATCTGCGGCATGACCGACAGCTGCAGCGGTTTGGGCTCCTGCAACAGCCAGAGCGGGCGCTCGGGGAATTGCAGATTGGTGCGTGCGTCCTGCAGCGACGCTGCAGCCCAGCTCGCTTCAGGCCGATGGTCCGCGACCTGCCGCAGCCCGTGAATCTGCTGTGCCCCGAGGCGTGCCGCAATCCGGTCGATCGTATGAGCGAGATCCTCGCTCTGCTGCAAGGCGCCGTGCGCGAGGTCCGCCTGCAGCGCTGCGGGCATGGCGAACTGATCGGCGGCGAGACTGAGGCCAATGGTCGGGGCAGGCAGTGTGAGGCGCTCGAGTCGTTCGCGGACGAGCGCCAGGAAGCGGTGCGCGTCGCGTTCGGCAAGCGACAAGCCGATGTCGAGCGGCGTGCCGGCCGCGGCGCGATGCGCGAACGTGATGGTGAAGTGCTGCACGCCGGTGTCGCGCGCGCGCAGAAAACCGGCGAATTCGTGCAGCATGCGCCGTAGTGGAAACAGCAATGCTTCCGTGCTCTTGACCTCGAACTCGAAATCGAAGCGCGCAGCGTAACGGTGTGGCAACCGGAAGACCGGTCGCGGATCGGGGGCCGCGCCGATCAGGCGGTCGAGGAAGTTGCCCAGCCGCATTCCGAAACGCTTGATCACCGCGTCGCGAGGCAACTCCAGCAGCAAGCCGAGCGTGCGCACGCCTGCCGTATGCAGCGCGCCGGCGATCTCCGGCTCCAGCGCCAGTTGCGCGATCGGCAAATTGCGAATGCGCAGTTGCAGTGCCGCTGGCGAAGGAATGACGACACGAATGCCGGCGCGCGCCAGCAATGCAGCGCCTTCCAGCGTCGGACCGATGCCGAGCTGGTAGCTGTAGTGCAGAAGCTCGAGCTCGCGCTCCAGCGCCGCGATGAAATTGCGAAAGCCGCCGAACAGTTTGAGGCTGCCGCCGATCTCCAGCCACAAGGCGCTGCTGCGCGCCTGACGGAAGTCGAGCGGCACTTCGCCGAGGATCACCGTGCTGCTGAACTGGTAAGCCCAGGCGGCCAATCGTTCGAGCGCTGCAACTTCCGCGGCGGGGCTGCGCTCCAGTTTTTGCACATCGGGGCAGAGCGCGAGTGCCACCGTATAGTTCATGTCCTGCTTGAGGCGTACGCGTTCTGCGGCCGGATTGCAGCAAACGATCCAGCGCGCGCTGCCTTCGCAGGCAGTCACGACGAGCGGCCGGTCGGTGTCCTCGGAGCGCAAGGCTTCCAGAGGTAATTGCGGCAGCGCTATGCACAGCCAGAGCATGGCGCTTCGACCTCGACGGACAGGCCGCTGCGTCCGCCACGGCACTTGAGGACATCGATCTGCAGTGCGTTGCTGTCGGCTCGCTGCAGCTTCAGGCGCAGTGCGGCCGGCGAAGATTCGCGTGCGGCGTCGACGCAGCGATATAGGAATCCGGTGCTGCCGCCGGCCTCGGCCGCGAGTTGCAATCGACGGATCTCACGGTCGCGGATCGTCGCCGGCCAGGCGAGCACGGCGCCGAAAGATCTGCAGCGCAGTGACTGCTCGGCAGCCCACAGAATGTCCTCGGCTTGCTGTGCGTGGATGACGAGCACTCGCTCGAGCCGCACGCCGTGCTGCGACAGTGCCGGCGCGAACGGAATGTAAGGTGGAGCGATCAGCGTGACGTGACGCCCGGCGCCAGTGATCCGCGCCAGTGCGGGCAGCAGCAGCCGCAACTCTCCGATTCCCGTGGTTGCCGGCATGAGCTCGACGATCGTGCCTGCCTGCCAACCGCCGCCGGGCAATACAGCATCCAGTTTCGTCCAGCCGCTCGCTTCGACGATCGGTGCGGTGACTGCGCGGCCGTTGCTGCACAACCAAGCCAAATGCTGCAGTGTCTCGGCTCGATTCATCGCTGCGCGCCGGAGCGACGTTCACGAACGGCGGCCCGAGCTCAATCCGGAGAGCGCGGTGCGAATCACGCCCGTCGCCAATCCTTCGATCGCCAGCTCCTGCTCGCGCAGATCGATCTCGATGGGCGCATGAGCGGGATTGGCGGGCTCGAGCCGGACGAGTTGTCCCTGCCGCCGGTAGTACTTCACTGTCGCTTCGTCGCCGATGCGTGCAACGACGATCTGGCCGTTGCGCGCCTGGTGCGTGCGATGCACGGCGAGCAGGTCGCGATCGAGGATGTCGGCATCCTTCATGCTGTCGCCTCGCACCCGCAGCAGGAAATCGGCAGCCGGCCGGAACAGGGCAGGATCGACATTCACGTAATCTTCGATGTTCGCGCTAGCCAGGATCGGCGTGCCGGCTGCAATCCGCCCCAGCAGTGGCAACCCCGCGGGCGCGGTCTCCGCCAGGCGAATGCCGCGTGAGATGCCGGGTATCAGCTCGATCGCTCCTTTGGCGGCGAGCGCCCGCAGATGCTGGTCGATTCCCTGGCGGTTCTTCAGCCGCAGGCCTGCGGCGATTTCACCGCGCGTCGGCGGCAGGCCGCCGCTGTCCATGAAACGCCGGATAAAAGCCAGCACTTCAAGCTGCTTGGGAGTGAGATCGGACATGAGTGAACGATACCAGACGGATGTCTGGTATCGAGTCTATGAGCGTTTGGGGCCCTGTGCAAGCGCCCCGACAAACACGCCTACATCGATGCGCCGGCGCCGCCGTACGGGGTGGAAGTCAGCGAGCTCGAGGTGATCTTCGCGTGATCGGGCGCACCGGTGCGCGCGTAGCTGTTGAGCTTGTTGTACAGCGTCTTGAGGCTACAGCCGAGCACCGCCGCGGCGCGGCGCTTGTCGCCTTCGCAATATTCCAGCGTCACCTCTATCAGCGAGCGCTCAGCCTCATCGAGACGCGAGCCGAGCGGCACGTGCAGTCCGGCGGGCCGTGGCTGCTCGACTTGCTGGGGTGCTTGCGTCGCCATCGACAATGTCAGGTCGAGGTCGAGCACGTCGTCCGCCAAAATGAAACTGCGCTCGACCGTGTTCTTCAGTTCGCGCACGTTGCCCGGCCAGCGATAGGTGCGCAGCGCTTCGGCAAAAGTCGGTGAGAAGCGCTTGTGCGTGCCGTTGGCGCGATTGAGCAGGCCGAGGAAATGCTCCGCGAGCGGCGGCACGTCACCGGCGCGCTCGCGCAGCGGCGGCAGGTGCAGCGGGAAGACAGCGAGGCGATACATCAGATCCTCGCGCAACTGCCGGTTCGCCACGGCTTCGGCGACGTTGCGATTGGTCGCGGCGACCACGCGGATGTCGGTCTTGATCTCCTGCGTACCGCCGACCCGATAGAAGCGACCCGTCTCGAGCACACGCAGCAGCCGCGTCTGCATGTCGAGCGGCATCTCCGTGACTTCGTCCAGGAACAGCGTGCCGCCGGTGGCGCGCTCGAACACGCCGGCATGCGCGCGCGACGCTCCGGTAAAGCTGCCTTTCTCGTAGCCGAACAGCTCGGCTTCGATCAATGAAGCGGGAATCGAGCCGCAGTTGATCGCAACCAGCGGCCCTTGCGCACGATGGCTGAGCACATGGATGCACTCGGCGACGAGCTCTTTGCCCGAGCCGCTCTCGCCCATGATCATCACGGTGGCTTCGGTCGGCGCGACGCGCTGGATCAGCGCGAACACCTGTTTCATCGCCAGTGAGCGGCCGAGCAGATTGCCCAGTCCGCCTTCGTGCAAAGTCGTAGTCCTCGCATCCACTTGATTCGGTCCCCTCGCGTCGAAAGCGCGCGCGTGTGTGCAGATGCAAATTCTTCAAGCGCACTTGCGGTTCCGTTGTAATAAGTTTTTTCTTGTGCGAACTCGCGCAGCGCCTGTCGGCAAAGCCGCGACATCGCGCTTAGTCAACGGATGACGCGCGCCTTGCGAATCGCCCGTGTATGTAATCCACGTCGCACGTCGCCGACACCTCTCTGTAGATTCTCCATGGCGGCATAGAACTTGCCGCTCCGGCGAGCGCGCGCGCTTCTGCGCGCATGCAAAGTTTGTAAAACAACGACCGGAGAGAGCGCATGACCTTGCACAGCGACGCAGCGAAGACCGAAATGGCCGCGACGCGTCACCCGTGGCTCGACGATGCACGCGACGATGAGCTCGTCACGCCGGCGACTGCCCGCAAGATCAGCATTTTCGGGCTCGGCTACGTCGGCGCAGTGTCGCTCGCGTGTCTCGCGCGCGACGGTCACGAGATGACCGGCGTCGATATCGACCCGGCGAAGCTGGAAATGCTGCGACGAGGCCAGGCGCCGATCGTCGAGACCGGCATCCAGGAGCTGACGCGCAGCGTGATCCGCAGCGGCAAGGTCACCGTGACCGATTCGGTGCGCGACGCGATCCTGGCGACCGACATTTCGTTCGTATGCGTCGGCACGCCCGCGCGCGCCAACGGCAGCCAGAATCTCGATGCGATCGCGCGCATCGCCGAGCAGATCGGTGCCGTGCTGCCCGAGAAGAGCACGCGTCACGTCATCGTCGTCCGCTCGACGGTCAAGCCCGGCACCGTCGAGGAAGTCATCCAGCCGGCGCTCGAAGCTGCCTCCGGCCTCAAGGCCGGTGTCGACTTCAGCCTGTGCTTTCAGCCGGAATTCCTGCGCGAGGGCACGTCGATCCACGACTACGATCATCCGCCGCTGAGCGTAGTCGGCGCGAGCGACCCGGAGGGCGTCGCCGCGCTGCGCGGCATCTTCGGCCACTTGCCCTGCGAATTCATCGAGACTTCGATCCGCACCGCGGAGATGCTCAAGTACGCCTGCAATGTCTTTCACGCGCTCAAGGTGACGTTCGCGAACGAGATCGGGCGGATCTGCCAGGCCGCGAGCGTCGATCCGCACGAGGTCATGCAACTGCTGTGCATGGATCGGCAGCTCAACATCTCGCCGGCGTATCTGCGGCCCGGCTTCGCGTTCGGCGGCTCGTGCCTGCCGAAGGATCTGAAGGCGCTGGTGTATCTGGCGAAGAGCACGGACGTGGAAGTGCCGATGCTCGCCAGCATCATGCCGAGTAACGCGGCGCACATCGAGCACGCCGTCGAGCAGGTGCTGGCGAGCGGCCTGCGCCGCGTCGGCATGCTCGGCCTGAGCTTCAAGGCGGGCACCGACGATCTGCGCGAGAGTCCCCTGGTGATCATGGCGGAGCGCTTCATCGGCAAGGGCCTGCAGCTGTCCATCTACGATCCGCAGGTGAACGTCGCGCGGCTGATCGGCGCGAACCGCCGCTTCATCGAGGAGAGCATTCCACACATCGCATCCGTGATGACTGCTGACGTCGAGCAACTCGTGCGCGAGGCCGACGTGTTGGTGGTCGCGACCCGCACGCCCGAAGTGCTGGCGGCGTTGCAGGCGTTCACGCGTCCGGAGCAGTTGCTGCTGGATGTCGCCGTCTTGCCCGATCGTGAGGCGCACCGGGCGCGCTATCGCGGCGTGTGCTGGTAGATGAGGGTGCGATGGGCGTCGAAGGCCAGACAATGAGCTCTGCAGTGGCGATCGCGCGGCACGGGCGCCGCGTTCTCATCATCGTCGAGAACCTGCCGTGCCCGTTCGACCGCCGCGTCTGGCAGGAGGCGCGCACGTTGGCAGCGGCCGGCTATCTCGTGTCGATCATCTGCCCGAAGGGCAAGGGCTACGAGAAGAGTTTCGAGGAGCTCGAAGGCATCGCGATCTATCGCCATCCGCAACCGTTCGAAGCCAGCGGTGCGTTTGGGTACCTCGCCGAATACACCTGGGCGCTGCTCGCGGAGTTCGCGCTTTCGCTGCGCGTGCTGCTGGAGCGCGGCTTCGACGCGATCCACGCCTGCAATCCGCCGGACACGCTGTTCCTGATTGGCGGCTTCTACAAGCTGTTCGGCAAGAAGTTCCTGTTCGATCACCACGACATCAATCCGGAACTGTACGAGGCGAAGTTCCAGCGTCGTGACCTGTTCTATCGCCTCATGCTCTGGCTCGAGCGCCGCACGTTCAAGACGGCGGACGTCTGCGTGGCGACCAACGAGTCGTACCGCCGGATCGCGATCGAGCGCGGCTCGCGCTCGCCCGCCAAGGTCTTCGTCGTGCGCAGCGGCCCGGACCTGCGCCGCCTGCGCCTGTTGCCGCCGACGCCGGCGCTGAAGAACGGCAGGCGCTATCTGGTCGGCTATGTCGGCGTGATGGGTCGCCAGGAGGGCATCGACGGTCTGCTCTCGTCGGTGCAGCACATCGTGCAGGTGATGAAGCGCACCGACATCCAGTTTGGCCTGGTCGGCGGCGGCACGGAACTCGCGGCGATGCGCAAGCTCGCCGAGCAGCTCGGTGTCGCGGAGTATGTGACGTTCACTGGGCGGGTGCCCGACGACGAGTTGCTTGCGATGCTCAACACGGCCGACGTGTGCGTGAATCCGGACGTTGCCAACGACATGAACGACAAATCGACCATGAACAAGATCATGGAGTACATGGCGCTGGGCAAGCCGATCGTGCAGTTCGACCTCACCGAGGGTCGCGTGTCGGCGCAGGATGCGTCGTTGTACGCGCGGCGCAACGATCCGATCGACATGGCGCGCAAGCTGGTCGCGCTGCTGGACGATGCAGAGCTGCGGCGTCGCATGGGCGACGCAGGATTGGAACGGGTGAAGACCGTGCTGGCCTGGGAGCACGAAGCGCCGCGACTGCTCGCGGCGTACGATGAGCTCTTCAAATGCGATACGTCGCGCTAGCCGCTGGTTTCGACGGGACGCTGGCGCGCGACGGCCGCTGCGACGAGCGTTGCATCGAAGCCTTGCGCGCCATCGCAGCAACCGGTCGCAAGCTGATCCTCGTGACCGGCCGCGAGCTGCGCGAGCTGCTGGAGATCTTTCCCGAGGCGCGGCTGTTCGATTACGTCGTGGCCGAGAACGGCGCCGTGATGCACCGGCCGGCGACGCGCGAATCCGAGATCCTGGCGCAGGCGCCGCCGGAGATCCTGTTGCAGGAGCTGCGTCGGCGGCACGTGACGCCGCTCACCGTAGGCAGCTCGATCGTGCGCACGGTGCAGGCGAACGAGGCCGAAGTCAGCGCTGCCCTGCGCAAGCTGCAGCTCGATTTCCAGCTCGTGACGAATCCCGGTGCGCTGATGATGCTGCCCGCAGGCGTCAACAAGGCGTCCGGCGTGTGGGCGGCGCTGCGCGAGCTCGGTGTCTCGCGCCACAACCTCGTGGCGATCGGCGATGGTGAGAACGATCTGGCGCTGTTCGAGTTCGCCGAGCACGCGGTGGCCGTGCAGAACGCCGACCCGCTGGTGAAGCGCGTTGCGAACCGAACGACGCTGGGTAGCTATTGCGACGGCTTCCTGGAACTGGCGCGCGATCTGATCGCAACCGACCTTGCGGATGCCGTGCCACGTCACAAGTTTGCCGTAGGCGTTCGCGAGAACGGTGCGGCAGTCGAAATCACGCCCTGCCACGACTCGATCCTGGTGCGCGGACCCGCCGGCACCGGCAAGGCGGCGCTGTGCAACCGTCTGCTCGATCAGTTCCTGGCGAGCAGCTACCAGTGCTGCATCATCGGCGCGGAAGTCGGCGGCATGCGCGTGCCGGGTGAGGTCGAAGTGTTCGGCGACGCTCACGAAGTGCCGCGCCTCACGGATATCCTCAGTGCGCTCGATCAGCCGACTGCGAGCGTGGCCATCAACCTGGCGGCACTAGCGGTCGAGACGCGACCGGTGTTCACCGACGCGTTGCTCGTGCAGCTGCAGGCGCTGCACGATCGACTCGGCAGGCCGCATGTCGTGCTGATCAGCCAGGCGCATTCCTTCCTCACCGACGGGATCATTGCGTCTTCGGCGCGCTCGTCGGAAGTGACGATGATTTATTCCACGGCGGAGCCCGAACGGCTGCCCGTGCGGATCCTCGATAGCGTGACGCTGACGCTGAACAGCGGAACTCAGGCGGTCACGGCGGGCGGTGCGGAAGCGCGCATCTCCGGGCTGGTCGCGGGCTGTTCCGGCAGCGAGTCGGTCCCGGAATCGGACGCCGCGACGGCGTCCGGGTATTGAATGATCTCTTCGACGCGGTAGTCCTTCAGCCCGCGGGCATGCGTGAAGATGATGAGCTCGCCGAGCAGGCCGAGCGCGAACACCTGCATGCCGAGCACCAGCAGCAGCGCCGCCAGCAGCAGGGCGGGGCGGTCGGCGAGCGGCTCGCTGAACAACAGGCGATCCATTCCGAGATACGCGATCAGCACCGCGCCGACCCCGAACGTCGCGGCGCCGAGCATGCCGAAGAAGCGCAGCGGCTTCTTGGTGAAGCGCATCAGGAAGAAGATGCTGAACAGGTCGAGCAGGTGGTGCATGTACTCGCGCGGCCGATAGACGCGGCCGTGGCGATCCTGGGCCGACTGCCGCACCGGGATCTCGCTGACGCGAAAGCCGAGCCGCATCGCCAGGATCGGCAGGAAGCGATGCTGGTCGCCGTACAGATCGATCTCTTCCAGCACCTGGCGCCGCATTGCGCGGACGCCGCAGCCGAGATCGCGCAAGCGCGCGCCCGTCACGAAGTTCACGAGTCCGTGGAACGCGGAGCGCCGCATGCGATCGAGAGCGTTGCCGTAGCGCGGCCAGCGGTAGCCGATCGCCATGTCAGCGGTGCTCAGCGCTGCGAGCAGCTTGCGGATGTCGCCCGGCTCGATCTGCGGGTAGGCGGGCAGCGTCACGATCGTGCCGCCGCTCGAGCGCTCGAATCCGGCAGTGAGTGCGGCCGCCTCGCCGAAGTTGCGCGTCAGGTTGACGATGGTGAATTCCTCACCTTCGCGCTGCAGCGTCTCCAGCGCGCGACGTGCCTCGGGACGCGGCCCGTCCAGCACGAAAATGCATTCGTGCGTCGCACCCGTTGCGGCGATCCCGGCGCGATATTCGCGGTACAGCGCCCCGATGTCAGCGGCGCGACGTGCGCCGACCGGCACGATGACGGAGATCGACGGAGGGGCGGCTTGGGGCTTCATGGTTGCCTATAACGCCCGATCCGCGCTGGGGTTGCCTGTGCCGGCGAGAATCGTCTGGGTCAGCTTGAGGAATTCGCGGTCACGGACATCGCCGCGCGCGTAGATCAGCTCCGCCAGCGCGCCGCTGCACAGCAGGATCAGCCCCGAGCCGAGGAAAATGACGCCGGCGCCGGCGATCGGCAGCGAGAAGGCGTCCTCGCCCTGCAGCAGCAGGTCCACGGCGGTCTGGCCGAACGCGAAGAAGGCGAGCACGAACAGCGGCAGCGACAGGAGTGCGAACCAGCGCAAGGGTCGCGACGCGAAGCTGGCGATCGTCTTGATCACCATCAGGTCGAGCAGCACCTTGTAGATGCGCGACAGTCCGTATTTGGACTCGCCGAAGCGCCGCGCGTGATGCCGCACGCGGATCTGCGCGACGCGTGATCCGGCGATCGACGTCATCGCGGGAATGAAGCGGTGCATCTCCGAGTACAGCGGAATTCGCTTGATCAGCGCGGCGCGGAATGCCTTCAGCGAGCAGCCGTTGTCCTTGATCGGCACGCGCGTCACTTTGCCGATGAGCCAGTTGGCGATGCGTGAAGGAATCCTGCGCGTGATCAGCTTGTCCTGCCGGTTGTGGCGCCAGCCGACCACGACGTCGAAGCCGGCGTCGATCTGCTCGAGCAGCAGCGGGATGTCAGCAGGATCGTTCTGCAGATCGCCGTCCATCGTGACCAGCACTTCGCCGTGTGCGTGCTCGATGCCCGCCGCCATCGCGGCCGTCTGGCCGTAGTTGCGCCGGAATTTGACGATGCGCAGGCGCGGATCGCGCCGCGCCAGCTCGCTGGCGACTGCGACGGTGTCGTCCTTGCTGCCGTCGTCGACGAAGACCATCTCGAACGAGCGGTCCAGCCCGGCTAGGGCCTGCACGATCGCGTCGTACAGCGGCCGGACGCTTTCCTGTTCGTTGTAGAGCGGCACGATGACCGACAGCGCGGGCCCTACAGCGCTCGCCGTGCGTTGTGCAGCGACGATGTTGCCGTCGATCGTTGTACTTTTTGCACCAGACATGTCTCGATCCAACGTTCTTACAACCGCATTTCGCTCCGGCTGGGCCGACGCAGTGAACTTGCCGACAGGGTTTCGCGGGGCCGATTGCCGGCGCGACGCGCATCGTCGGTGGATCGGCGACTGCATCCGGCGACACTGCCGATCGTTGGCACATGACCTGCAAGGTGCAGGCCAACGTTCGAACACGACGCTTTCACTTTTCCGCTGGAGCTACTGAATGCAGCTGCGTAGATTTTTCCTGACGGCGCGGTTCCTGCTGCTGTTGAGCGGCGCCGCCTACCTTGCGCCCATGGCGTCTGCGCACGCCCAGGCGACGGCCGGCTATACCGTGAAGCCGGGCGACACACTGGAGATCTCGGTCTGGAAGGAGCCCGACCTGCAACGACAGGTGCTGGTGCGGCCGGACGGCCAGTTCTCTTTCCCGCTCGTCGGTGAAGTCGACGCGCGCGGCAAGACGGTTGCCGAGCTCAACAAGACCGTCAGCGACCGGCTGACCAAGTACATCTCCGATGCCGTGGTCACGATCTCGGTGCAGGAGATCAAGGGCAACAAGATCTACGTGCTCGGGCAGGTCAACAAGCCCGGCGAGTTCATCGTCAACCCGAGCGTCAACATCATGCAGGCGCTCAGCATGGCCGGCGGCATGACGCCGTTCGCCGCCACCAACGACATCATCGTGATGCGCGGACAGGGCGCGCAGCAGAAGGCGATGGCCTTCCGCTACAACGACGTCGTCCGTGGCCGCAGCCTCGACACCAACATTGAGCTTCTGAGTGGAGACATCGTTGTCGTGCCGTAAAACGCCGCGGCGCCTGGTTACGCCGCAGTTCATCAGTCCGGCCGTCCTGTTCGCGGCGCTTGCCGCGGCGAGCAGCGCGACCGCCGCCAACTGGGAAATCGCGCCGCGCGTGGAGGCCGGCTATCGCTACAGCGACAACTACCATCTCGGCCCACCGGGCACGGAAGTGGAGGTGGAGGGCGGCGAAGGGGACGCGCAGGTCACGTTCCGCACGCTCGATCCGCGCACGCAGATCGAGCTCACGCCGCGCGTGGTGGCGACGTATTTTCCCGACCAGCCCGACGACGACTCGGCCGACTACTACTTCGACGCTAGCCTCATCGACCTCACGCCGCGGCGACGCATCGGCGTGATCGGCGACTTTTCGCGCGAGGACGTGACGCGCAGCGAGTTGCCGGGCGGCGAGGTGGGCGGCGGCGACCTGGGCAACCCGGTCGAGGGCGACTCGGGCCGTTTCGTCGAGCACAACCGACGGAACTACGCACGCATCGCACCGTTCTTCGGCTACGACGTCACGCAGCGCCAGCGCATCGAGTTCGATGCGCACTACCTGCGCGCGGACTTCGAGAAGCAGCTCCCGGATGCGCAGCATGACTTCAGCGAGGCCGGCGTGTCGGCGGGCTGGGGCTACAAGTTCTCGGAACGCTCCACGCTGATGCTGCGCGCTCTGGCGTCGCGGTATGAAACGACTTTCGATACCGACGGCTACGGTGCCTATGTCCAGTGGGATACGAAATATACCGAGACTTCGCGCATGTACGTGCGCCTCGGCGCGCAGCAGACGGAACCGGAGGTCGGCGAGAGCGATACCAACCTGCTGGCGGGCCTCGGCGGCGAGTGGAACTCGCCGCGCAATACGCTGTTCGTCGACCTGACCCGCAGCGTCGAGCCGATTTCAGCGGGAACCGTAGTGGAGCGTTACCAGTTGCGTATGCAGATTGACCACGAGGTGTCCCCGCGCGTCTCACTGCTGCTGGCGGCGCGCGGCTCGCATGACGAGGACCTCAGCGATACGGGCACGTTCCCGACGCGCAAGTACGCGGCGGCTGAGGGCGGATTCGAATGGCGCGTGTTGCGCAACTTCGCGGTGACTGCGACCTACAGTTATCGTTGGCAGGAGTACTCGGATGAGTTGTCCGATCGCAGTGCAAACTCCTTCCTGATCGGACTGGTGTACGAACCGAAACGTCTGGATTAGAGCTAGAGCATGCAACAGCAACCCATCGCCCCCGCCGTGGCCGACGACCAGATGCCCGGCCTCGGCGAGTACTTCGGCATCCTCCGCAAGCGCAAGCGCCTGTTGTTCCTGATCGGACTGCCGATCGTGGCGCTCGGCGGCCTGCTCGCGCTCGGGCTGCCGGACATCTACAGCGCCTCCGGCCTGATCGAGATCGAGGGCGCCGAGAACACCCGGCAGAACGCGAATCCGACGCTGCAGGACTCGATCGCGCGCGAGTCGGACGAGCCGTTGTACGCCGACCAGTACGTGCAGAGCCTGAGCACCGCGGTGCTGAGCGACCAGAACCTGGCGAAGCTGCTGGCGAAGGAATCGCTGTACGAGGACCAGACGGAAGATCCGAAAGGCGCGATCAAGCGGCTGCGCAAGGACATCGGCGTCGACATGGTCACCGTGCCGATTCTCGATCCGGAATCCGGCCGCGAGCGCGAGGTCGTGACTGCCTTCACGGTCAGCTACGACAACCGCGATCCGCAGCGCGCGTACCGCGGCGCCGCCTGGCTGACCGAGGCGTTTATCGAAGGCAATCGCCAGGACCGCCGCAGCTACGCCTCCGGCACCGCGAAGTTCTTCGCCGCCGAGGCGGACCGCATGCGCAAGCACGTCAGCGAGCTCGAAGGCAAGCTGGCGGAATTCAAAGCGAAGAACGTCGGTCAGCTGCCCGATCTGAACGAGATGAACATGAGCTCGATCGATCGGACCGAGAACGAGATCAACAGCGTCGAGTCGCAGCTGCAGGGCCTGCGGCGCGAGCGCGTATTCCTCGTCTCCCAGTTGCAAACAGCGCGCTCCACCGGGCCGGAGACGAGCAGCATTCAGGCGCTCGAGAACGAGTACAAGCAGAAGTCGGCGATCTACGATACGAACCACCCCGATCTGATCTCGCTGCGCCGGCAGATCGACATGCTGCGCGCGGGTGGCTCGCCGACGGGCATGACGCTGCGGCAGCAGGTGCAGCAGCAGCGCTCCATTCTCGCGGAGGCGCGCCAGCGCTACGGCGAGGACCACCCGGACATCAAGCGCATCCAACGCAACATCGAATCGCTGGAAGCCCGGATCAAATCCGGCGAGTCAGCGGACTCGACGCTCGCATCGGACTCGCCGATGGCGGTGCAGCTGCAGACGCAGCTCAACGCCACGGACACGCAGATCGGCGCGCTGCAGCAGCGCGGCCTCGAGCTGCGCAAGAAGATGACCGACCTCGAGACGCGCATGAACTCGGCGCCGCAGGTGGAGCGCCAGTACCAGGCCGTGACACGCGACCTCGACAGTGCCCGCGCCAAGTTCCAGGACCTGCTGAAGCGCCAGATGGACTCGGAAGTCAGCGAGGCCGCGATCGCCAACGGCACGGCCGACAAGTTCCACGTCAAGGCGAAGCCGGTCGTGCCGGACAAGCCGGCGAAACCGCAGCGCATCGCGATCTTCGCGGTCGCCTTCGCGCTGGCGCTCATCGTCGGCATGTCCTCGATCGTGCTCGCGCAGCTGCTCGATCCGACGGTACGTGGCGTGCGGGACATCCGCGATATTCTCGACGTGACGCCGCTGACCGCAGTGCCGGTCATCGCGCAGGCCGGACGCAACCCGCATCGCAAGATGCGCTGGGCGTTCTCGCGCGCGGCGGTTGTTCTGCTTGCGGTCGGCTGTGCCGCCGCGTTCATTCATTGAGGCGAGGACCAGCACGCTCATGAGCATCATCGAAGAAGCAGTACGCAAGAACGCCGAGAGGAAGAACCGGCAGTCCAGCGTAGCCGACCCGGCCCGCAGCCAGGCGCGCCTGCGGCGCGTGCAGCCGGCAGTACCGGTGGATACCTCGCACGCGGAGCGCTTTCAGCCGATCACGCTCGACAAGGCGGCGCTGCACGACTCATTCGTGCTGCCGCAACTGCAGGACGCAGGCGCATTGCGCGCCTACAAGATCCTGCGTACGCGCGTCCTGCGGCGCCTGGAAGCGAACCAGTGGCACTCGTTCGCGGTCACCGGCGTGACCGTCGGCGAAGGCAAGACGCTCACGGCGATCAACCTCGCGATCGCGCTGGCGCAGGACCCGAGCACGTGGGTCGCGCTGATCGACCTGGATCTGCAGCGCCCGCGCGTGGCCGAGTACCTCGGCATGCGTAACGGGCGCGGCGAGAAGGGCCTGAGCGACTATCTGAACGGCAACGCCAGTTTCGAGAACATCGTGTACTCGCCGGACATCGAGCGGCTCGCGGTGATCCCGAATTTCTCGACGATCGTCAATTCCTCCGAGATGCTGTCCTCATCGCGCATGGCCGAGCTGATGCAGGCGCTGGACGCGGAGACGCCGCGCCGCATCCTGATCTTCGACATGCCGCCGGTGCTCGCCGCCGACGACGTGCTGGCGTTCGCGCCGCAGATCGATGGATTGCTGCTGGTCGTCGCGGAGGGCACGACGGACCGCAACTCCCTGCGCAGCGCCAAGGAAGTGCTGGCCGAGATGAACCTGCTCGGTGTGGTGCTGAACCGCTCGGCAGAGCGTAACGACGCCGCCTACTACTCTTACGCGAAGCAATAGCGACGTCGCTGCCGCTGCATCCTAAGTCGTTACACGTCGCGGTGGCGGCGGTGGCTCGCTGGGCGTCGACTGCGCACCGGCGGGCTCGGCTGGCGGGCGCAGCGCCCCGATGCGAGCGACCAGCATCAGCCACCATGGCAGCCACACGACGATCTGGAACACGCGGGCGGCGAGGGACAGCGCCAGCGAGTCGTCCGGCCGCATGCCGCCGAGCGTCATCACGCCGATGAAAATGCCTTCGTAGACGCCGAGGCCGTCGATGGAGATCGGCAGCCGCGAGATCAGGATCGCCAGCGGCACGGCGGCCAATATGAAGATCGCATTGAATTGCAGTTGCAGCGCCAATGCGACCAGGCCGTAGCAGACTGCCACCAGCAGTTGCTCTGCGACCGTCAGCCCGAAGAACAGTGCGAGCCTGCGGCGATCGGATGCAAGCGAGCGATACGCCTCGTGCAGACGCGTAATGAGCCGTGCCGCCGAGCTTTGCGCGACGCGCCGCGGCAGCAGGTTCAGCACGGAGCTGACGGCCTTGCTGTTGAACGACAGGAGCAGGATGACGATGGTCGCTAGCAGGCTCGCGATGCCGACGAGCAACGGCACGTCGTACTCGCTGGCGTCGGGCACGATGAAGCGCAGCAGCAGCAGGCTCATGACGGCCATCAGGAGCGCGGAGACGAAGCCGAGTCCGCGCTCGACCAGGATCGTCGCGAGCGCATCGTCGACGCGCACACCGAAGCGACGCACCAGCAGGATCCTGATGCCGTCGGCGCCGACCGTGCTCGGCAATGCCAGGCCCCACATCATGGAGCTGCAATAGACCATCAGCCGCTCCGTCAGTGTCACGCGGTAGCCGCGTATCGTGAGCAGCAGGCCCCATTTGAAGCTCATCAGCACGCGGTCGAGCGTGAACGCGCCGAGCGCGACGAGCGCCCATAGCGGGTCGCAGCGCATCAGCGTGTGCAGCACCGCGCGTACGTCGACGACGTAGATGAGCAGCAGTGCGCAGGCCAGCACTGTGATCGAAATGCGCAGCCAGTGTTTCATGCGCTGCCTACGGCCCTCCGCTCCCGGTACGGGTGGACCAGCTCGCTACGCATCTGCTCTGTCGACTGTCCGCAGATCTTCATTCGATACCAGACTTCCGCGTTGATCAGCAGCCAGAGCCGATTGCCGTGATCGGCGCGCTTGGTACGGTGCTCGTCGATCAGTCGCGTCATCACCGCACCGTCGAGGATGCCGTCGTGCACGAGGCGCGACTCGCGCAGGCAGCTCGTGTACAGCTGGGAGTACTCCTGCTGCAGCAGGTAGGGCAGGGCGGACGAGAACCCCTGCTTCGGACGATTCAGGATCTGCGGCGGCAGATAGCGCGCCGCGAGCTTGCGTTGGATGTAGCGCAGCGTGCCGCCGCGCACCTTGAGAGCCGGCGCCAGGCGCGCCGCGAACGAGGCCAGCTCGTGATCCATGAACGGACTGCGCGCCTCCAGTCCGTGCGCCATGCAGATGCGGTCGGTGATCATCACCGGGTGATTCGGCAGGCGGACCATGCTGTCAGCGAACAGCATTTTGTCGAGCGCTGCGCCGTCCGCTGCTTCGTACGGTGCCCGGATCGCGGCTTCGGCGTCGAGCTGCTGCCACTGGTCGCGGACCTGCGGCGCAAACAGCGCGGCGCGGCGTTCGCGATCGAAATAGAAATACGAGAGGCTCGCGGCGTAACGCGCGCCGCCGGAGTGAAAAGAGAGGTGGTGCAGCCAGCGCAGCTGATGGCCGACGCTCTTGTACCAGCCGGATTCCGGAATCAACGCGACGGCCGGAGCGAGCAGCCGCCGGCGCAGCGTTTCCGGGACCTTGCCGTAGTGCGAGGCGTAGAGGTTGCCGTAGTAGCGGTCGTAGCCGCCGAACAGCTCGTCGCCGCCGTCGCCGCCGATCACGACCTTGGCGTGGCGGCGCGTGAAGCGCGCCAGCAGCCAGGTGCACAGCGAGAGCGGATCGGAGGGCTCGTCGAGCGCCGCGACCAGGTCGGGCAGCAGGGCAGTGATCTCGGGAGTGACGCGCTCTTCGTGATGCTCGGTACCGAACATCTGCGCGACTGCGCGTGCGGCCGGCGCTTCGTCGAAGCGCTGATAGTCCAGGCCCATCGTGAACGTCGGCAGCTGGCGGACGCCGAGCTTGCGCGCGAGCATGGCGACCAGCAGGCTCGAATCCATGCCGCCACTGAGGAATGCGCCCACCGGCACGTCGCTGACCAGATGCAGGCGCAACGCCTCTTCGACACGCGCCTCCAGCTCGTCGCATAGCTGCTCTTCCGAGCCGGTCAGTTTCGGTTGCTGCTCCAGGCGCCAGTAGCGCTCGATGCGCGGCGCGCCGCCGGCTTCCAGGACCAGCGAATGGCCGGGCGGCAACTTGTGGATGCCTTCGAACATCGACAGCGGCGCATCGATCAGGCGCAGCGCGAGGTATTGATCGAGGGCCGCGAGATTCATGCGCGGCGGCCGTCCGTCGAAGGCGAGCAGCGCCTTGATCTCCGAGGCGCACGCGAAGCCGCGCGCGTCGCAGGAGTAGTACAGCGGTTTCTGCCCGAGGTGATCGCGCGCCGCCAGCAGGCGGCGGCGCTTCGTGTCCCACAGCATGAACGCGAACATGCCGCGCAGGCGCTCGAGCAGCCGGTCGCCGTGGCGCTCGTACAGCGCGATGATGACTTCGCAGTCGCTGTGGGTCAGGAACCGGTAACCGTCGCGTTCGAGCTCGCGGCGCAGCTCGCGGTAGTTGTAGATCTCGCCGTTGCACACCAGCAGGATCGAGCGATCGGCATTGCGCAGCGGCTGCTGGCCGCCGGCGAGATCGATGATCGACAGGCGGCGATGTCCCAGCGTCGCGAGCTCATCGTGATAGATCCCTTCGCCGTCCGGTCCGCGATGCGCGAGTGCGTCCAGCATGCGCCGCATTGCAACGTCGCGCGCGGGATTCGTGTTGACGATACCTGCGATACCGCACATGAAAGGGTGACTACTGACTGGTCGGGGCCACGCCGCGGTCCGCTGCGAGACGTCGGTCGATGGCAGCCTCAAACACCTGTTCGTAGCGGGTAGCGCAGCTGTCTATGAAATAGTTTTCGACCGTCTGTCGGTTCCGTTGCCCGACGCGGCGTCGCAAATAAATGTCGCCATGAATTGCACGAACTGCATGGGCGAAGGCGGCGGTGTCGTTCAGTCTCACGACGAAGCCGGTCTCGCCGCTCGCCAGGAAGTCGGTCTGCCCGCCGCGGTCGTAACAGACGATCGGCAGACCGCACGCCATCGCTTCGAGGAACACCAGGCCGAAGCCCTCGTGCTGGCTGGTCGAGACGAACGCGTCGGCAATCGCGAGCGCGGCGTACTTTTCCGCTTCGCTGACCTGCCCTGGCAGGTGGACCCGGCCCGCGACGCCGAGCTCGGCCGCCCGCTGCCGGATCGCGGCTGCATCCGGGCCGTCGCCGATGACCAGCAGATGTGCGCTCGGGATGGCGCACGCGGCCAGCACGTCGACGAGCTGCGTCGTCGCCTTGCGTGCGACCAGCCTCCCGATCGTGACCATGACGAACGCGTCGTGCGGCAGGCCGAACGTTGCACGCGACGCCGCGACTCGCGCCGGCGGCCGCTCGATGCCGAGCGGGATGAGTCCGACTTCTCTGTGCACGCCGTACAATTCGTTGACGTGCCGCACCGTGTCGCGAGACTGGCCGACGACATCGTCTGCCGCTGCGAGCAGCCAGCGCACGGCAGCCCGCAGCGGTGCATGCAGATGCGGCGACGAGCGCTTGCTCGGGTCGAAGAGATCGCCGCCATGAACCGAGAGCACGTTCGGCAGGCGATGCCAGCGCGCGAGAGCGTGGCCCAGCGGTCCAGTCGGCACGACGAAGTGCGTGTTGATGACGTCGAAGTGCTGCCGCCGCAGCGACAGGCCGCGGGCGAAGCCGCTCGGCAGATACGCCAGCATGGAAGGAAAGTTCGCGACCGCGAGCTCGCGGCGAAAGAACACCGGCACGCGCACCACCTGCACGCCCTGGTCATTCGATTGCGCAGCGAGCTCGCCGGCGCGCGAGGTCAGCACCGTCACTTCGTGGCGACGCGCGAGCTGGCGCGCGAGGGCCGCCATCACGACACCGCCGCCTCCGCCGAGCGGCGGGTATTCGTAGTTGCAAAAGAGGATGCGCATCAGCAATACCGAGCAAGTTCTGTGCCTGTCCGACGAAGACGTACCGTGCAGACAAACGAGGGAACTCGGGCTCGCGTTCCCGGATTTACACGCACGCCATTCGCTATCGGCCTACAACCATGAACGTTCAGCCGCTGATGCCAGAACGAGCCCCCGGTACGCGCCGCGTGCTTGCCGCCCGCCTGGAGCCGTTCGATTCCTACTGGCAGGCGCCCAAGGACATCGAGGCGGGCTACAGCTCGTTCGCGGCGTACTACCGCGCGAACTACCTGCAGCATCTGCCGGCCGACCGCGCCGCGCGCATCCTGGTGATCAGCTGCGGGCCCGGCTACCTCGTCGGCGTGCTGGCGCAGGCGGGTTATCGATCGGTCGTCGGCATCGACTCCGATCCGTCCAAAGTGGAGCACGCGCGGCGCCACGGCCTGCCGTGCGAGGTGGCCGAAGCGTTCAGCTATCTCGAGCGGAGCCGCGGCGAGTTCGACGTCATCATTCCGGAGCAGGAGCTGAACCATCTCACGCATCAGGAGACGATCGAATTCCTGCAACTGTGTCACGCGGCGCTGCGTCCGGGCGGCCGCATCGTCGTGTACGCGATGAACGGCGCGAATCCGCTGGTCGGCTCGGAGAATCTCGCGCACAACATCGACCACTTCTACCTCGTCACGGAGTACAGCCTGACGCAGCTGCTGGAGCTCGGCGGTTTCCGGCAGGTGCAGCCGTTCGCGCTGAAGCTGTACGTGTTCTGGAAGAATCCCCTGAACTACGTCGGTCTCGCCGTCACGATGGTGCTGGAGCTGACGATGCGCGTGATCTTCATGCTCTACGGCAAGAAGGTGCGCGTGCTCAGCAAGAAAGTGGCGGCGGTTGCCGTCAAATAGGTTACTCGTCGTCGTCCCTGATGGTCGCCTCGGCGATGGCGACCGGGCCCAGTCGCGCATTCACCGGCGACTTCAGCTGCACTTTGAACGTCTCATCGCCTTCCTTGACCAGGTCGTTGCGTAGCGGCACGTAGATCGCACGCTGCGCCTGGCCGTCCGCGAACTCTACCGAGCCCGCAGCGCTCGATGCGAAATCGATACCGGCGTCGGCGGTGCCGCTCGTCGCGACCCATTGCACGCGCGCCCGACCGCGCAGCGGCTGCGAGCGCTTGATGAGAAACACCGCAGCCACGGAGCTCTCGGTGGTGACGATATTGGCGGATTCGAAAGAAATCTCGCTGAGCGGCGCAGGCGGCGTCCGCGGCTTGGGCGGCGACACCGCAGCAGCTCCTGATCCGGCCGCCGGCGAGAGCATCGCGGTGCTCGCACCGCCCGGTGCCGCCGCAGCGGAAGCTACGAACGGCTCGTTATCGGTCAGCGACGGCAGCGAATCGCGCGGCCGCTCGATGGAGCCGGTCACCGAGTTCGTGAGCGGCAGCGAAGCCGGCTCGTGCGGCGTCGGGTCAGTCGTCGCCACCACAGCCTGTTCGTCCGAACCGTCCTGGCGCTGGGCAGCGATGAAGATCACGATGATCGCGCAGGCGACGAACACGAAAAATCCCCAGCCGCGCTGGGCCGGCATCAGCTCCGGCTGCAGCTCGGTCGCCACCAGGTTGTCCGTCGGCTGAATCGGTGGCGCCACTGCAATCGGTTCGGACTCGGTCAGCAGCGAGTCCAGCAATGTCAGGATCTCCGGCGGACGCTGCTCGCGATCCCACGCGAGCGCCGACAGCAAGGCGAGCCATTGCGATGCCGATAGATTCCAGGCGCGCGCCGGCGTCATCCCGGCGTCGCGCGCTTCGAGCGACGAGCGATGCTGGAACGGATGCTGCCCGGTGAGCAGCTCGTACGCGACGCATGCGAAGCTGAAGATGTCGTCGCGTCGATCCGGTGTCTCGCCGCTCAGCACTTGCGGGCTGGCATACGCAGGCGTGCCCGCGGGGATGCGCGAGCTGCCGCCGGTGAGCGCCGCGGACGCGCCGAAGTCGACGATCTTCACCTCTTCGTCGCGCGTCAGGAACACGTTGCCAGGCTTGAAGTCGCCGTGCACGACGTCGTTGTCGTGCGCATGCTCGAGCGCGAGCGCGCACGATCGCAGGATCTTGTTCGCGAGCGCGCGCGGCAGCATCGTCCAGTCGCGCACGATGGTCGACAGCAGGCGGCCTTCGATCAGCTCCATCGTCATGAAGCACGAGTCGCCATGCTCGTGCAGATCGAAGACACGCACGATGCTGGGATGCGAGAGCTTGCGCGCCTGTTCGAACTCGTGATGCAGGCGCGAGGAGGCGCGCGCGGGATCGCCGCGGTCGGTGCGCGGCGCCTTCAACGCCACGCGAAGATTCGGCGCCGTGCCGCTGTCGGTGTCGCGCGCGTGGGCCATGTCGCGCGCCTGGAACACGACGGCGGTGCCGCCGTTGCCGAGGACGCGCTCGAGAATGAAGCGGTCGCACAGGATCGCACCGGGCGCGAGCGGCTGCGGCGCAGCGGGCCGCGGCCGGCCGAGGCCGGGGAGCTCGCGGGCAGTGAAGCCGGTGTCGGGTGCAAGATCGACACGGTCGAGGTCCGGCGTGCCGACGATCTCCGCGGGGATCTCGGCCGCGATTTCTGCGTGGTCGGTGTCGCTCGTCGCGGGTGAAAGATCCGTGGTGTGCTCGCCCGTGAGGTCCGTAGTGGACTCGAGGTCGGTCGTCGGCGTCGTCCGCTCGGGAGACCTGCCCGCTGCCTGCGTCGGATCGAAGAATGTTGCAGACATGGTCTTAAGCCGACTCCACTCTTGCGACTTCGCCAGCGGCGCGCGGAGCCAGCAGGCCGCGCGAGCGATACCAGCGCGCGGTGTCGGCCGCGCCCGACTGAAAATCGATCTCCGGCGAGAAGCCGAGCAGCCGTTGTGCTTTCACCGTCGAGAAAACGAACGACCTGCGGAAAAAGTCCAGCCGGCGCCGATGCAGCGGCGGATGAATGCGCAGCGGCTGCAGCGTCGTCTCGAGCACCGCCGCCGCCGCCAGGAACGGCCACATCGGCAGCTGCACGCGCGGCGGCTTGCGATCCAGCGCCGTTGCGATGCGCTCCACCATTTCGTTCGTCGTCATCACTTCGCGTCCGGCCAGGATGAACGTCTCGCCGACCGCGCTCGGGTGCTCGGCCGCGAGCCACAGCCCGCGCACCAGGTCGTTGACGTGGATGCACTGCCGCCGGTTCGTGCCCGGACCGATCATGAAAAATTGACCGCGCTCGATCGCACGGAACAGTTTCAGCAGCCGCCAGTCCCCCGGTCCATAGGTCTCGGCGATGCGCACGATAGCAGTGTCGAAGTCGTATGCGCGCGCGCGCACCAGCGCCTCGGCCTCCAGCTTCGTCTCCTGGTAGGGATTTTCCGGGCGTACCTCGCTCTGCTCGTCGAGCTGCTGTTGGCTCGCATCCCCGTACACGCCCATCGTGCTGCCGTAAACGAAGCGCCGGATCCCGGCGCCGCGACATTCATCCAGCAACTGGCGCACGACGTCGACGTTGACCGAGCGGAAATACGCCGCCGGCATGTGCGATTCATGCTGGGCCGCCGCCAAATGGATCACGACCGTGCGGTCGCGCACCAGTCGTCGCACGAAACCGACATCTTGCAGCGCGCCGGTTTCCACCGGCACGTCTGCGGCGCGCAGCTCGGCGAGACGCTCGCGCTCCACGTCGATCTCCGCGCGTCCGGTGCCGAGCACGTCGATACCGTTGCGACGCGCGTGCAGCGCGAGGCGCGAGCCGATGAAGCCGGTCGCGCCGGTGATCAGCAATCGCATCGGTAGCTGGCTCTGTCGATTGTTCATGGTTACCCGCGAGAGTTTGCAAGCATCGCGCCATGCATGCGCCGCGCGTCGTCGTGCGCGGACACCCTCGGCGCCGAGGTTACTCGCGCGAGATGACGCGCCAGTGTGCGCTCCGTTGCCGACAGCTCTTCGCGCACCCGGCTATCGGACCATCGCAAATGTTTCGCCATCTCCATCGCTGTCGCCTCCAGAGCGCGACGGCCCGGATGCGAACCGGCCGCCAATTCGGTGCGACGCATGACGACGTCTTCGAGTTTCACCGCCATCTCCTGATCGATCGCGTGGCGGATCTCGGCGACCAACGTAGTCGTATCGGCGACTGCATGAGCTTCGCGACCGCGCAGGACTTGCGCGTACTGCGTGCCATGGTTGCGGAGCAACGCGCGCATCGTCTCCTCGTTGACGGCGGGCGGTTTCGTGAGCAACGCCTGACGTTCGAAGGCAGTAAAGTCTTCGATGTCGCCACCCGCGAGCGGCAGCCGTGCGGTATCGGCTGCCGGCGGCGCGTGTGCAAGCTGTCGCAGCAGCAGGTCGAGAGCCCGCGCAGCATCGGCTCGTGCGGTTGTGAAGCGAATGCCGACGAGACTCACCAGGCCGGCGACGCCATGCACGGCGTGATGATCGATCAGCCGCGACTCCTTGCCGAAGCTCAGCTCGGTCGATGTCGCCGTCTCGCCGAACGGGACCAGGCCACAGTTCGCGAACGTCACCTCGGACGGCGACAACTGCAGCGCCGGATAGACGGAGTTGAGCTCCGCCATCCAGGTGTCCAGCTCTTCCGGCTGCACGTGGGCGGCATCCGGAAATTCCGGGAACAGGGAGTGCCACACGCCGATGAGCGTCTTGTCGCGCCACGGGACCGCAAACAGATGCCGGGTCGCGCGTCCCAGAACCGCGTCCTTGTCGCGGCTCAATCCCTGCACGGCGACGCCATATTCTGCGGTCGGCGCGCGGTCGACGACGAAATACGCATCGCGGGAGAACGGCAGGCGCCGCCACGTACCGAAGCGCTGCGGATCGTTCTGCAGATAGTCGGCCCACGGCCCTGCCGCATTGAGCGTCAGCCGCGCACGCACTTCGAATTCCTCGCCGCTCAAGCGGTCGCGCGCACGCACGCCGCAGACGGACGAGCCGCGCCAGAGGAACTTCGTCGCTTCGACGTAGTTGCAGGCACTGGCGCCAGCGTCGACTGCCGAGCTCACGAAGGCGAGGACGATCCGCGCCGGATTGTGCATCTGCCCGTCCTCGAACACGACGGCGCCGCTCAGGTCGGGCGCGTGCAGATGTGGAAACAACTCGAGCAGCCGTGCGCGAGAGAGGAATCGGCTGCGACGGATCTGGCGCCGGCGATCGCGGATTCCGCTGTTGCGATCGAGCGTCAGCAGGTCATACGCGGTCGCGCCCGCAGAGAGGAATGCGCGGCCGCGCCGACCGTAGCCGTAGGTCGGAATTGCGATCGGTAACGGTTGCACGAGATGCGGCGCGATGCGCAGCAGCGCCGACCGCTCGTGCGAGGACGCCCGCAGACGGGCTATATCGGCGTGCTGTAGATAGCGGATGCCACCATGGACCATCTTGAAGCATTCAGCCGAAGTTGCCCCACCGAAGTCGGAGCGCTCGATCAGCGCCGTGCGCAGCCCGCGCAAGGCCGCATCGCGCGCAGCCGCGGCGCCGAATGCTCCTGCGCCGATCACGAGTACGTCGAATTCTTCGCCGACGAGTCCCGCGGGGTTGCGTTGCATGCGATTCATCTTGGCTGTGACAACGCATGCGATGCACGTTCGGTGCCGGTCTCACGTCAGAATTTGTGTTACTCCATTCGAGCAGGCGCGTCATGCGCGCGCAATTCGTACATCGTTGTCGGTGTAAGCGTTGCAAGCGCAGTTGTAACGTTTGCTTCGGGCCGCATTCGCATTTGCAGAGTGCACACGCGTGAGTGCGTGCGGCTTACGCGGTGTAGGCGATCGACGTACGCCGGCACTCGCCAAAGCGGAAGTGGTCTGACCCGCGCGCCTCGATGAAACGTTGTGAGGCGTGCGTGGTACACATCTTGCTCTCGAAAGTCAGGCCCTCCTGCGTGGGTCGGTCGAGCAATACCCAATGATCGATAACGTCCGAGCGAACTAGGCCATGTCGAATGCCGCGACCCGGGCCGCGACGCCTGTGATCACGATTCTGAACGG
>DATEML010000171.1:0-5650 GCA_035275585.1 Steroidobacteraceae bacterium
CGCGCCGTCGCGATTCAGATCGAGCGCGGCGATCTGCAGCGTGCCCGACGGTCCTGAGGAGGTAAAGATCGGCGCTGCAAACGAGCCGTTCGCTTGCTGCAGGAAAGTCATCACGCGCGGGTTCACGCCGGTAGACAACGGATTCTCCCCCGTGACCACATCCAGTCTGCCATCCCGGTTGACATCGGTGAGTGCGACGGCGGACGCGAACTTGTGTACGAAGGCGGATTGATAAGGCAGCGGCACCGGCGCGCCGGGCAGTGCACCGCCCACTCCATAGACGGCAAAGATGCTCGGCGCGTTGGCAAAACTTTGTTCGCTCAGCACGACGTCTGCTACCGCGTCGCCGTTCAGGTCTCCCACTGCCAGACGTGCCTGCGAGCTGATTCCAGTGGTCACACGAACGGGCGCTTGCAGACCTTCCGTTGCAGACTGCAGGTAATAGTCGAGCTCCCCGAAGCAGCCCTGCGACACAACGTCGAGCCGGTGGTCGCCGTTGAGATCCGCGAGCGCGAAGTCGCGCTCGCCGCTGCCAATGAAGCAATTGCCCGGAACCGACAGCTCACCTCCGAACGTACCGAGCGGCCCTTGCAACAACATGCCGATCCCGAGCCCGGTGGTCATCACGATGTCCGCGAGACCGTCGGAATTCACATCGCCGATGGCGACCGAACCTGCTTGCGAGACCGGCAGCGTAACGGCCGGCTCGAGCATTCCGGCAGCGTTGCCGTACAACAGGTGCATGAGAGCGTTGCCGCTGTTGTCCCGCATCGTGACCACGAGGTCTGCGAAGCCATCGGCGTTCAGGTCGCCGCTCGTGACAGCGCCCGGGTCGCCGCTGCCGAGATACGCCGCGCCCCCGGGCGCGAAAGGCATCGGCGAGTTCAGCGCGACGTACTTCAGATCGCGCACCAGCGCGTCGCTCATGGACAGCGAGCCCTGACTCCAAACCAGCTCGTAGACGCCGGTGCCGGTGAGCTCGAGCGTTGCAGATTTTGGATTGGTCTGCGTGATGAAGGCGGAGAACCCGTTCGGCGCCGTGCCGCTGAGCGTCAGCTGGGGCAACGGCTCATCGAAGCTCGTGTACTGCGTCTGCGTTAGGTCGAGAGCGAGCGAGCCGCCGGTCGAGACGGACTCGTCGGGCGTCAGCTGCGCGTTCACGGCAGTGAACAGTGTGCTCACGTTCGCGTCGGCCGTCAGCACGATCACGTCGCGGTCCGTGCGGGCGCCGTCACTGACCTCCAGCGCGATCACGTAGCGGCCCTCGACATCGAGCGTGATCTGCGTGCGTGTGAGCTGCGAACCCTCGACGACCGCGGCGCTCCCCGGCGGACGAAACAGCAAGGTCCAATGCGAGCTGACAAATGCAGTCTGCGGATGTGTCGTGAAGCGCGAATCGAGCACCACGGTCGTTCCCGGTCGCTGGAAGCTGCTGGCGCCGCCATCCGCGACCGGCGCGCCGAGGAGCTGTTGCGTGGTCTGAGCCTCGAAACTTTCCGGCCAGAGCACGCGCGCGGCGAAGTTCGGCTGGGTCGCGCCGGCACCGACGTACTCGATACTCGCGAGGTCGGGTGTGAGCGGCGACAACCGCAAGTAGCGCCCGTCCAATCCGACGCCACGGAACGCGGCGCCGTGATGCGGAAAGTCCTCGTTCAGGCGGAAATTCCACGGTCCCTCCGACTCCACGTCGAGATAGCCATGGCGCGAATCGAACGCGCGAGCAGTTCCGCTCAGCGCAAAATCGCCGGTAGGTGCAACCGTGCGCGTGAGATCGACGTCTTGCGTGTAGAACGTCTGACCGCCGAGGTTGTCGCGGATCAGCAGCGTGCCGTCAACGTTGCGTTCCTGTGTCACTCCGGAGTCGGTGCGAGTGATCGAGCCGCCGTACGTCACGTCTACGTCGGCGGCGCGGACGCGCAAGTCGCCGAAACTGATGCGCTGCCGCTGCCTTTGCCCGTTGGCTGGGCTCGCCAGCTGCAGGGTCTCGGCAACCTGCAGACCGTCGACGGTCGTGTCGCCGTCCCGATAGCCGGTGAAGCGCCCCGCGATCCAACCCGTGCCATCCGTATTGGTGCGCCCGGTCACGTGCACGCTACCGCCGTTCGGCCCGGACTGGACTTCATCGACCGACTGGCCCGCCGGCGGCAAGGCGGCGATGAATTCGTCGGAGAGATCGAGCGGCACGAAGAAGGAGAGATACAGAGCCTCGGCCATCGCGCCTGCGGTAGCGCCATTCAGGTCCGCGGGACCGTTCGCACCCTGGTAGTTGGCCGGCGGAACACTGGGCGGGCCTCCAGCGCCAGTGGGGCCTTGCGGACTACCGCCGCCACCGCCTCCACCCCCGCCGCATGCCGCGAGGAACGCGCTCAGGAGAATCCATGGTATGCGGCAGAACGACGCTTTCATTGCGTCTCCCCTGTGCCTCGGCGCCGGCTTCGATTTGTTGCTTGTTCAGTTGTCGCCGTAGGGCCGGACTCTAGCGCATTTCATTGCAAGCGAGTGCGCGAGTCGACAGAACGCGTCGGGAGCGCTGTACCCGGTCTACATTGGCATGGTCATCGAGTGCGGTAGCCGGACCGCGGCCGAACTTGCTGATGCGCACGCCGGGCAGCGCGCGCGCTGGAGATCATGGCGAAGTCGTATCGCAAGCTCGGCATGGCCGACCTCGCTGCGGACTCAGAGAAAGTGCTGAAAGAGAACTACACGAACGTCGACAAGCTCTGCGCGCAAGGCGCGCAGCCGAGTAGCCGCTCACTCTTCGCCCACGAAGTGACAACGCAGACCCGGTCGAGTGCCCGGCGTGAGCGTACATTCGATGTCGGTGATGAATAGTATGAACAGCAGAGCACCGACGATCGCGCCCACGATCAGCAGGTTCTCGAATCTGCGCCGCTTCGCCGGAGGAAACCGCCCGAGCAGTGCGACTCCCACGAGGCACGGGAAAAAGATGAACAGGCCCGAGCGCCAGAGCGCTCCGCGATACGGCTCGGAAACGAGCTGTCGCAGGTAGTCACCCAGAATTGTCAGGGACAGCAAGACGATTGCTGCCGCGACCGCGAGCTTGATGAGCACCCTGAGCAGGCCGGCGATCATCGCGCTGCCTCACGGCACTAGATAGTTGCGATTGGGCTCGAGGAATTCGACGCCGTTCGCCGTCTTGAAGACTGTCGGGAACGTCTTGTATGCCTCGAACTTGTGGTCATCGCGCGCCTGCAACGGCGTCGACACGTGGAAGTGCAGATGCGGCCCACTGCATTGTCCGGTGCAGCCGGAGTAGCCGAGCAACTGTCCGGTCTTGACGGCCTGCCCCACCGCCACTGCGACTCCGCCCTGACGCAGGTGCAGATAGAAGCCGATCGTGCTGTCGCGATGTCTCACCCAAACGTAGTTGGCTCGCGCAAACTTGACACCATTGCGGCTCGACTCGTTGGAAGCAGCGTTCACGCCGATGACGACTCCGTCGCGCGCCGCAAGCACCTCGGTGCCGACTGGCACCCCAAAGTCGATCGCAAAACGCTGCGAGCCTGTATGTGAACGCGGATCGTCATAAGCCTGGACGACCCACCCCCATCTGCCGCTCTTGAACGGTAACGCGTAGACGGTGGTCGGATCGTGCTGCGCAGTCTGTTCGCCAGGGTGCGTGGCAATGTGCCACTCATAGTTCCAGCGGCCGCGCTGCGGAATGTTGTAGCTGAACAGCGTCTGCGCGCGCGGCAAGGCGCTCGTCTTGAAGTTGATCGAATGATTGATGCCGCCCAGACCGTGCTGACTGCTACTCACAGCGACGGTGTACGGCTGGTCGGTGAGCCGTTCGTAATTGAAATCCAGAGTCGACTTCGTGCGGCTGACCGTTACGCAGATCGGCGCTGAGAAGCACCCTTGCCGGTCGACAGATTCAGCCTGTGCGCTCGATGCCACTGCGACCGCAATCATTGCCGTCCACAGCTCTCGCATCTTCGCTCGCCTCGCTGGTCATTCCTCCGCAAATCGTACTTGTCCATCGGGTTGCCGGAGACGATCGCCGTCACAGTCGTAGCTACCGACAGAGCCGATGAATCGCGAGTTTTGTACGTGAGTGGAGGGACGCGCATCCCCTACCCTCCCCGCACGGATGCGACGTGCGGGACGGACTCCGAGATGCGACACGGACGAACGACTGATAGTCTCCCGCCCGAGATTGGAGCGCGAAAGTCACATGACTGAGCGCTTCATCTATCGGTTCGACTGGAACATCAGCAAGGCGATGACCAACTGGCACAAGCACGGTGTGAGCTTCAGATTGGCAGCCACAGTCTTCCGTGATCCGCTCGCCTTGAGTCGCTACGACTTCGAACATAGCCAAAGCGAGGAGCGCTGGATTACACTCGGCCAGGCCGAAACTGGGCAGCTCATAGTAGTGGTTCACACATTTGAGGAGCTCGCCGCAGAAGCACGGATACGGATCATCTCAGCCCGATACGCCACGGCACGTGAGCGGCGGCAGTATCAGAGCAGCTGACAACTCTCACGCCTCACGGCGCAGCCATCATGCAAGACGAGTACGACTTTTCGAACGCTGAGCGCGGCAAGTTCCATCGCAAGGAGGGCGTACTGGAGCTGCCGGTCTATCTTGAACCGCAAGTGCGCGATTACCTGGCGGCTCACGCCAAAGCCAAGGGCATCGAGGTCGACCAGCTCGTCAACGAGCTGCTGAAGCGCGACATCGAACTCATCGAGGCGGCGAAGTAGCCACGCACCTGTCGAGCCGCTTACTTGTCCGGTCTCAGATTCAGCCGCCGGCGAACGACACGACGCAACGCGAAGCCCACGCCCATTCCTACGAGTCCGGCGACATAGGGAATGACCGCTTGCGCGACAGCATAGACGTCGGACCAATGCACATAGACTTCGCGACGAGCGAAACTCCACAGCAGCAACGTGGCGTACGCGCCGAACGCGACGACGCGCATGGCGCGGCTATCGACGACTGCGAGAACCAGCCCCGCGCAAAGTCCGACCATCAAGCGCGGCAGGCCCAACAACGGCAGCAGCCGCCACGCTGAGTCGACGGCGTCGCTCGAAAGAATTGCGAATACGCGCGGGCCTACGAAGACCCACTCGGCCACGACCAGCACGACGAGGACAGCCATTGTCACCGTGCGATCGGACTGCTTCGCCTTCATGCCGATTTCGCAACGCGGGCGCGGATCCTGCGCACGAGGTCCGTGATTGCCGTCACCATCAGCACCAGGAACAGCGGCTCGATGCTGAAGCGGTAGCGATAGTTCTCGCCGAGCTCGATAGTCGTCGACACCACATACAGGTACAGCGCAGTGAGCACGATGAAGCCGAGCACGAGGGCGCGCGGCTGCGTATCCGGGTTCGCGGCAACAACGCCGCGGCGCGCCTGCACGTAGCCGTATGCCAGCAGGACGAACCACTGCGCGATCAGCAGCACCGACGTGTGGACTTCCATTCGATTGTGAACGTTGAATCCGAAATGCGGCTGTGGGGTGAACCCCGCCTTCGCCCCCAGACCGTACATGAACGGGTTGAAGATCCGGTCCATCGGCAGTGCCGCCGCGCGATTCTCGGTAGTGAAGTACACGTTCATGTCAGTCGGCGAGAAGAACAGCAGGTTGGACATCACCAGGCCGACTGCGTAGCTGGC
>DATEML010000172.1:0-8570 GCA_035275585.1 Steroidobacteraceae bacterium
TGCGACGTCAGAAGCGGGCGCGCAGGGAATCACCCAGCAACTCGCCGAGGCGGGCAAGGTGCGCGGCATCGTGTTGAACGTCGCGGACGTGCAGTCGATCGACGCAGCACTGAAGGACATCGAGGCGCACGAAGGCGCGCCAACTGTTCTGGTGAACAATGCAGGAATTACACGCGACAACCTGCTGCTGCGGATGAAGGAAGAAGAGTGGAACGACATCGTCGCGACCAATCTCGGCTCGGTGTTCCGCCTGTCGAAGGGCGTGCTGCGTGGAATGATGAAGGCGCGGCGTGGGCGCATCATCAGCATCGCGTCGGTCGTCGGCGTGATGGGCAACGCGGGACAGACGAACTATGCCGCGGCGAAGGCAGGCATCATCGGCTTCACGAAGTCATTGGCGCGCGAGGTGGGCTCGCGCGGCATCACAGTGAACGTGGTAGCGCCCGGTTTCATCGCGACCGACATGACGGCGAAGCTTCCGGCCGAGCAGCAGGCGGCGTTGACGGCGCAAATCGCGCTCGGTCGGCTCGGTGCGGTGGAGGACATCGCGGCAGCAGTGGCGTTTCTTGCGTCGCCACAGGCGGGCTACATCACCGGCGAGACATTGCACGTCAACGGCGGCATGTACATGGTCTGAATCGCTGTCAAGTGCCTTATTACTTTCGGTTTTTGGAAATGTTGGACCTGTCGGGGTCTTAAACTAGAATACGCCCCCTGCGACCCGCCCCAACGAACTACTAAGGGTCGGTTTTGAAGGGTTCAAAAGCCTCATAGAGGACTCGTACACCAATGAGCAGTATCGAACAGCAGGTTAAAGCCATCGTCGCCGAGCAACTGGGGGTGAAAGAGGAAGAAGTCACGAACGACGCTTCCTTCGTCGACGACCTCGGCGCCGACTCGCTCGACACGGTCGAGTTGGTGATGGCGCTGGAGGAAGAATTCGAGACCGAGATCCCGGACGAGGACGCTGAGAAGATCACGACCGTTCAGCAGGCGATCGATTACATCACCGAGCGCCGCAATCAGGCCTGACACTTCGCACGCAGGCGCCCCCTGATATATGTGACGCCTGCGCTTTCGAGTCCCCGGCCAGGGAAGGCGGGTCGACCGCATTGTCCGCAACTCTCCAACTCATGACTTGCATCCAGAGGTAATCGCTTGTCGAAGCGGCGCGTCGTCATCACTGGCCTCGGTATCGTCTCGCCCGTCGGCAGCACCGTCGACACGGCGTGGCGCAACGTGCTCGAAGGCAAGAGCGGTATCGGCCCGATCACGCGCTTCGACGTGAGCGCCTGGCCCGTGCGCTTCCATGGCCCGGTCGCGGACTTCAACGCGGAGGCGTACCTGTCGCCGAAAGAGCTGCGCAAGATGGATCCGTTCATGCACTACGGCTACGGAGCGGCGGCGGACGCTCTGAAGGACTCCGGCATCCAGGTGACGCCGGACAATGCGCACCGCATCGGCATCACGATGGGCGCAGGCATCGGCGGCCTGGATACGATCGAAGAGAACTATCGCAAGTACGCCGAGACGCACAGTCCGAAGCGCATCTCGCCGTTCTTCGTGCCGGGCAGCATCATCAACATGATCTCCGGCCACATCTCGATCCAGTTCAAGCTCACCGGTCCGAATCTCGCGACGGTGACCGCGTGCACGACTTCGACGCACGCCATCGGCCTGGCGATGCGACTCATCCAGTACGGCGACGCAGACGCAATGATCGCGGGCGGCGCCGAAATGGCGACTACGCCGCTCGGCCTCGGCAGCTTCTGCCAGGCGCGGGCGCTCTCCACGCGCAATGACGATCCGCAGCGCGCCAGCCGGCCGTGGGATCGCGATCGCGACGGCTTCGTGCTTTCGGATGGCGCGGGCGCAGTCATGCTCGAGGAGTACGAGCACGCGAAAGCGCGCGGCGCGAAGATCTATGCGGAGGTCGTCGGCTTCGGCATGAGCGGCGACGCGCATCACATCACGGCGCCGCCCGAAGACGGCGAGGGCGCGCGCCTTGCAATGGCGAACGCGCTCAAGGACGCCAAGCTGAATCCGGGCGACGTGCAGTACGTGAATGCGCATGCCACTTCCACGGAGCTCGGCGACCGGGCCGAGACGATCGCGGTGAAGCGTTGCTTCGGCGACCATGCGTTCAAGCTCGCCGTGAGCTCCACGAAGTCGATGACGGGACACCTGCTCGGCGCGGCCGGCGCCGTCGAGGCGATCTTCTCGATCCTGGCGATCCGCGACCAGGTCGCGCCGCCGACGATCAATCTCGACAACCCCGGCGAAGGCTGCGACCTCGACTACGTGCCGAAAGTGGCCCGGCGCATGCCGATCCGCGTCGCGCTGTCGAACTCGTTCGGCTTCGGCGGGACGAACGGGTCGCTGATCTTCCGCGCCCTGGATTGAGCGTCCTTCACCCCGTCGACATCGATCCGGCGGCGCTGCTCGCACTTCACGCCGCCTCTCCAGACCTGTATCCCGCGCTGTTCGAGAGCGCCGCGGCCGGCGAGCCGCTCGGGCGCTTCGACATCCTGTTCGCCCATCCCTGCGGGAGTTTGCTCGCAGGGTCAGCCGCGGAGGCTTTTCTGCCGGCGCTGGATCGCTGCTGGCAACGCGAGCGCGTCGCGGTGTCGCCGCCCGCGACCGGACCCGCAGTGCCTTTCACCGGCGGGTGGCTGCTCTACCTGGGCTACGAGCTCGCCGGCCAGATCGAGCCGCGCCTGCGCCTGCCGCAACCGGCCGCCGGTCCGATCGCTCAAGCAGTGCGCATTCCTGCCGCCGTAGTTCATGAACATGGCACGGCTCGCTGCTGGATCGTTGCCGAAGCCGAAGCGGCTGACCTGATTCCGCGCATTGCTGCCGATCTGAACCGCGTCGGACGCCTGTCGGAGTCGCGCGAGCCGCTGGTGGAGTCGCCGGTCGCGGAGGATGACCCGCAGCACTACCTGCGCGCAGTGGAGCGGGCGCTCGAATACATCGGTGCCGGCGACGTCTATCAGGCCAACCTTTCCCGCGGCTGGCGCGCGAAGTTGCGGCCGGGCGCTCAACCGCACCACGTCTATCAACGGTTGCGCGAGACGAATCCCGGACCGTTCAGTGGCGTGGCGCAACTGGACGGCATCGCCGTGATCAGCTCGTCGCCCGAGCGCCTGGTGAGCGTGCGCGACGGCGTCGTGACGACGCGCCCCATCGCGGGCACGCGGCCGCGCGGCGCAGATCCGGCGGCGGACCTTGCGCTGGCGCGAGAGCTGCATGCGCATCCGAAGGAACGGGCGGAGCACGTCATGCTGATCGACCTCGAGCGTAACGATCTCGGCCGCGTGTGCGAGGCAGGCAGCGTACGCGTCGACGAGTTCATGACGATCGAGTCGTATTCGCACGTGCATCACATCGTCTCGAACGTGCGTGGCCGCTTGCGCGCGGACGTCACCCCCGGCAATGTGCTCGCGGCGGTGTTCCCCGGCGGCACGATCACCGGCTGCCCGAAGGTGCGCTGCATGGAGATCATCGCCGAGCTGGAAGGCGCCGCGCGCGGCGCATACACGGGATCGCTCGGTTACCTGAATCGCGACGGCACCATGGACATGAACATTCTCATCCGTACGTTGCAGCTCCACGGCCGCGATCTCACCGTGCGCGCCGGCGCCGGTATCGTCGCCGACTCGATTCCGGAACGAGAGCTCGAAGAGACGCGGGCCAAGGCGCGCGGCGTGCTGCGAGCCGTGGGTGTCGAAGCATGACCGCCGCAGTCCTCGTCAATGGCATCAGTCCGGCGAACCCGTTGCAGGCGCTCGCCGTCGAGGATCGCGGGTTTCACTACGGCGACGGTGTGTTCGAGACCGCACTGCTCACGCACGGCCGCGTGCGCTGGCTCGAACAGCATCTGCGGCGGCTGGCGCTCGGCTGCGAGCGCCTTGGCATTCTCGCGCCGGACGCAGCAGCGCTGCGTTCGGATGTGCAACGGTTGAGCGGATCGGCCGAACGCGCCGTGCTGAAGATCGTCGTGTCGCGCGGTGTCGGCCCGCGCAGCTATCGGCCTTCGTTGCGTGCCAAGACGACGCGCGTCGTCGCTCTGTATCCCGCGCCGCTGCCACCTCCAACCACGCGGCTTGCGTTGCGTTGGTGCGAAACGCGACTCGGACGCAACGCACGCCTCGCAGGGATCAAGCACCTCAATCGACTCGAGCAGGTGCTTGCGCAGGCCGAGTGGCATGACGACGCGATTGTCGACGGCCTGATGCGCGACACCGAAGGCGAGCTGGTCAGCGGGACCGCAAACAACGTGTTCCTGGTCCGCGAAGGTGTGCTGGTCACGCCGGACCTGCGTTATTGCGGAGTGCTAGGGATCATGCGGGCCGAAGTGCTGCGCGTGGCGAAGGAGCTGGGCATCGCCGTCAGCGAAGAGCCGTTGTGGCCACACGACGTGGACGCGGCGAGCGAAGTGTTCCTCACCAACGCCGTGCGCGGCATTCGCTCCGTCACCGAGCTCGGCTCATTGCATTGGACCAGCGCGCCCGTCGCGGATCGGTTGCGCAAAGCCCTGGATCTCTGATGCGACGCCTGTTGCGAGTGCTCGCAATCCTCATCGTCCTCGGCGCGCTCGCCGTGGGCGGTCTCGCCTGGTGGGGCAACGAGTGGCTGCAGCAGCCGATCGCGGGCCTGCAGGAACGGACGACTTTCGAAGTTCCTCGCGGCTCGCACATGCGCAGCGTCGCTGCTGCCCTGCACGCACGCGGTCTGCTCGATCAACCTGACGTATGGATCGTGTGGTCGCGGCTCATGCGCCGCGACAGCGCATTGAAAGCGGGAGAGTATGAGCTGCAGCCCGGGCTGACTCCGAAGGGTCTGCTGGCATTGCTGAGCTCCGGGCAGGTTCTGCTCCACAGCATCACCTTCATCGAAGGCTCCACCTTCGCGGACGTACGCAACGCGCTGGTCGCCAACGAGGCGGTCGGCAACGAGAACGCCGGGCGCAGCGATAGCGACATCATGCGCGCCCTCGGCGAGCCGGAGCTGCATCCGGAGGGACAGTTCTTTCCGGATACTTACCGCTTCCCGCGCGGCACGACCGACCTGGAGCTGCTGACGATCGCCCATCGGCGGATGCAGGACGAGCTGCGCAAGGCGTGGGACAAACGCGCGGCGGACCTGCCGCTGGCGAGCTCGTACGAGGCGCTGATCCTGGCTTCGATCGTCGAAAAGGAGACGGCGCTCGAGCGCGAGCGCGCGCAGATCGCCGGCGTGTTCGTGGAACGCCTGCGGCGCGGCATGCGCCTGCAGACCGATCCGACGGTCATCTACGGCATGGGCATGACCTACGCCGGCAACATCCGCCGCACCGATCTGTCGCGCGACACGCCCTACAACACGTACACGCGGACGGGGCTGCCGCCGACACCCATCGCGATGCCCGGCCTGGAATCGTTGCAGGCCGCAGTTCAACCGGACGTCTCGGGCGCGCTATTCTTCGTCGCGACCGGGGCGGGGGATGGCAGCCACTACTTCTCCAAGACGCTCGCCGAGCACAACCTCGCCGTGAAGCGCTATCTGAGGGAATTGCGTCGACGATGAATCGCGGCAAGTTCATCACCATCGAGGGCAGCGAAGGCGTCGGCAAGACGACGCAGATCGCTGCGTTGCGCGACTCGCTGCAGGCCCGCGGGCTGGAAGTCATCGTCACGCGCGAGCCCGGCGGCACACCGCGCGCCGAGCGTATCCGCGAGCTGCTGCTGACGCCGACCGAGGAGGCGATGCCGATCACCTGCGAGCTGCTGCTGATGTTCGCAGCGCGCGCGACGCACATCGAGAACCTCATCCGGCCGGCGCTGGAGCGCGGCGCGTGGGTCGTCTGCGACCGCTTTACCGATGCGACCTACGCCTACCAGGGCGAAGGTCGTGGCGTGCGGCGCGAGGAGATCGCCTCGCTCGAACGCTTCGTGCAGGCCGAGCTGCGTCCCGACCTCACGCTGCTGCTCGATGCGCCGATCGAGATTGGCGCGGCGCGCGCGGCAGCACGCGACGGGGAGGGCGGGGTGCGTGACCGTTTCGAGCAGGAGCGGCGGGATTTCTTCGAGCGCGTGCGCGCCTGCTACCTCGAACGCGCGCGCAGCCAGCCGGGCCGCATCGCCGTCATCGATGCGACCGCCGATCGCGAAAGCGTGCAGCAGGCGATCCGCGCCGAAGTGGAAATCCGGTTGCTCATGCGTCCATGACCGATACGAACGAACGAAAGCTCCCCAGGCTGCTGCCGTGGCACGAAGATGCCGCGGCCCAGTTGCGCAAGGCATGGTCTGCCAACCGCCTGTCGCACGCGCTGTTACTGCAGGGGGCGGAGGGCGTCGGCAAGCAATCTTTCGCAGCGTGGCTCGCTTGCGCGGTTCTGTGCGACAAGTCGACAGGCTCGACGCTCAAGTGTTGCGGCGAGTGCGCGAGCTGCGCGCTGTTCGTGGCCGGCTCTCATCCCGACCTGCTCTGGGTCGTGCCGGAAGAGGACAAGCAGCAGATCTCCATCGACCAGGTGCGTGCGGCAACGGAGCGGCTGACCAAGACGAGCTACCGGCAGGGCTACAAGGTCGCGATCGTGGATCCTGCGCACCTCATGACGCCGAGCGCCGCCAACAGTGTGCTCAAGACTCTCGAGGAACCGTCGTCGCGCACGCTGCTCATGCTGATCACATCGCAGCCCTCGATGCTGCTGCCAACGGTGCGCAGCCGCTGTCAGAAGGTGACTATCCCGCGCCCGTCGCGCGAACAGGCGGTCGCGTGGCTGCGCGAGACGACCGGGCGCGCCGTGGATTCGGCGCTGCTCGAGTTCGCTGGCGGTGCGCCGCTGCGCGCGCTGGCCTACGCGGATGGCCGTTTCGATGCGCTGAACGAGCACATGCAGAAGTCGCTCGGCGCGCTGCTCGCAGGCCAGGCCGATGTGACGCAGGTCGCCGCGGAGTGGGAGAAAGACGGGCTGAACGAGCGGCTGACCTGGCTCGACCTGTGGCTCACTTCGCTGGCGCGTGCGCTACTTGCGGGAAGTGCCGACCTGATCACGTTCCCCGGGCGCTCTGTGCACTTGCCAAGTCCGTCCCGGCCGTTGAACATAAGCGGCGTCTACAGCATGGTGGATCGTGCGCGGGCCCTGAAGTCGCAACTGGCCCGCACGGCGCTCCAGCGCGAGTTGGCCGTGGAGTCGTGGCTGATCGCATTGCTGGACGTATTTGGATCCGAACCCGCAAAGCAGAGAGCCTGACGGTACCCAACGAATGGTCATGCGCCAGCCCAGCAGCAAGCCCGGTTTGCTGACGCTCACGATCAAGGACAAGAGCGCCTTGTATCTGGCGTACATGCCGTTCGTGAAGAACGGCGGCCTGTTCATTCCGACGAACAGCAACTACCGGCTCGGCGACGAAGTGTTCATGCTGCTGAACCTGATGGGCGAGGACGAGAAGCTGCCGGTCGCCGGCCGCGTGATCTGGATGACGCCGAAGGGCGCGCAGGGCAAGCGCACCGCCGGCATCGGCGTGCAGTTCAGCGAGCAGGATCGCGGCAACACCCAGCGCAAGATCGAGAGCTACCTGGCCGGCGCTCTCGGCGGCGACAAGCCGACTCACACGATGTAATCAAATCGCGCGGAGCGCCGTCACCACCGGCATCCGGGCAGCGCGCAGCGCCGGCAGCAGACCGCCGAGCAATCCCATCGCCAGCGCCCATTCGATGCCCAGTATCGCCAGCGAAGGCGTCACCGAAAGCTGAAAGCTGTAGCCGAAAGGACTGGCCGCGAGTCCGTTGAACAGCAACCACGCCAAGGCACAGCCGAGCAGGGCGCCGGGCAAGGCGAGCAACATGGACTCCAGCAACACCGCGAGCACGACTGCGCCGGAGCTGAATCCGATGGCCCGTAACGTGCCGATCTCGCGCTGGCGCGAATCGACGATCGCATAGAGCGAATTGACTGCGCCGAGCGTCGCGCCGACCGCCATGATCGTGCCGACGAAAAAGCTCACGAAATTGAGGATCGCGTTCAGCGGCTTGAATGCCACTTCGACTGCGTCTTTCTCGTGCTGGACATCGAGGCGTAACGCCGGATTTCCGGTGACGGCTGCGCGCAGCGTTGCGTAATCCGCTGCTGACTGCAGCAACAACGTAGCCGACGAATACGTGGTACTGCCGAGCGCGCTCATGACCGTGTCGGCATCGGCATGCACGACGCAATTCTGCGCGCGCCCCTCGTCGAAATGGCCGACGACGGTCCAGTCGCTGCCGCGAATCAGGCGTCGATCGCCCAGCTCGAAACCGACGAACTGGCGACGGCAGGCATTGCTCGCAACGAGCTCGTGCAGCCCCGGCTCGAACGTGCGTCCCGCCGTGAAGCGCAGGTCCGGTGCCAGCTCACGCATCTTCCCGGTCACCCCGACGAGCGGAAAGTAGATGCGCTTGTCAGTCGAGCGGCGCCGGCCCTCGATGGGAACCATCGACGCGAAGACGACGATCGGGTCGCCCTTTGCATCTTTGCGCACGCCGGGCAAGCCGAGAATCACGGCGGCCTCCTGCTTCGTGATGCTGCCCTGGCCCTGCACCGTGCC
>DATEML010000173.1:0-32896 GCA_035275585.1 Steroidobacteraceae bacterium
AAAATCAATCATGTCCGCCCTGTCGAAATCGGTCGCCAACCTCGATATGAACGCGCGCAGCGCCGATGTCGCGCGGGCATTGCGCGAATGCGGCTGTTCGCTGCTTGCACCCCAGCAGCTGCAAAGCGCCTGCGCCGTCCAACTCGGCGATCTCGATGCGTTACGCGTCAGCTGGGAACGCTTGCCGCGCGATACGTACCTGCTCGACGGCGGCCGCTACCGGTTTCGCCGTCACAGCTGTTTCGTGCATGAGGTTGCGGCAGATTCACTGCAGCTCGTGCCGCATCGTGCGCATTGGCAACCGCGCGACTACAACGCTTTGCACGGCGGCCTGGAGCGCTGGTTCGAGCCGATCGAAAGCGCCGTGCTCGACGCCCCTGCGTGGGGCGGGTTGGTGCGCGCTCTCGGTAACATTTTCGCGGCCATCCGGCCCGTGCGGCGCTGGTATGTGGAGGCGCATCAATTCCGCATCGACACCGCGGAAGGCATCGGCCGGCCTACTCCCGAAGGTGCACATCGCGACGGCGTCGATTATGTCGCCGTGATCCTGGTGAAGCGCAGCGACGTGAGCGGCGGCGAAACGCGCGTGTTCGACGCGGACGGCCCGGCCGGCGTGCGGTTCACGATGGCCGAGCCCTGGACAGCGTTGCTGCTGGACGACGCGCAAGTCGTACACGAGACGACCCCGATCCAGAAAGCCGGTCCGCACGGCGTTCGCGACACGCTGGTGCTGACGTTTCGCGCCGACAGCTTCCAAGCGCCGGAGTCGGTCGTACAATGACGCCATGCCCACGTTCGCCGACCGCCTGCAGCAGAAAATCCGCGAGCACAGTCCGCTGTGCGTCGGGATCGATCCGTCCGCAGCACTGCTGAAATCCTGCGGGCTGCCGGATTCGGCGGAAGGCGCGCTCGACTTCGGCAAGCGCGTGCTCGAGGCGGCTGACTTCCGCATCGGCGTGCTGAAACCGCAATCGGCGTTCTTCGAGCGCTTCGGCAGCTCCGGCTTCCGCGCGCTCGAAGATCTGGTGCGACTGGCCCGCTCGCGCGAAGTGCTCGTGCTGCTGGACGGCAAGCGCGGCGACATCGACACGACTGCGGCGGCCTATGCCGAGGGTTACTTTTCCGCGACGACGACATTGCGCGTCGATGCGATTACGACGCATTGCTACCTGGGACTCGCCGCACTCGAGCCGTTTTTCGCAGCGGCAATCGCCGCCGACGGCGGTGTGTTCGTAGTCGTGCGCTCATCCAACCCCGAAGGCCAGGCGTTGCAGACTGCGCGCCTTGCCAGCGGTGAGACCGTGGCACAGAGCCTGTGCCGTGAGATCACCGCGCGCAATCTGCGGCAGCGGCAGGAAGGCCTCGGTCCGATCGGCGCCGTGGTCGGTGCGACCTGCGAGGACGCGGATGTGACAGTCGCTGCGCTGCCTCACTCGTTCGTGCTCGCCCCCGGTGTCGGCGCGCAGGGCGCGACGATGCGGGACGTGCTCGCGCGCATGCCGGCCGGCCGCGGTCGCGTGCTGCCGAACGTTTCGCGCGCGATTCTTGCGAACGGCAGCGGTCGCGAAGAAATCCGGACGACGATCGCGAGCCTGCAGGAGCAGGCCCGCTCGTTGCTCTAGGGCACGGGCGCACCTTCGGAGAGTGCCTTGAAGGACAAGACCATCGCTGGGGCGCTGTCGCGAGCGGTCGGCGCGCCAATCGACGACCGCTCCAGGCGGGCAGTTTCCGGCGGCTCGATCAGTCAATGCTGGCGCTACGAGACGGCGCGCGGTCCGTTGTTCGTCAAGACCGCCCCGGCCAATTCGGCCGTTGCGCTGGAGTGCGAGGCCGCCGGACTGAACGCGCTGGCGCGCTCCGAAGCCGTCCGCGTGCCGAAGGTCGTCGTGTGCGGGACCAGCGACGAAGGCGCCTATCTTGCGCTCGAATGGATCACGCTCGGCTCGCCGACCAAGGCGAGCGAGGCGCTGCTGGGCGAGCAGCTGGCGTGGCAGCATCGTCAGACGAGCGCGCAGTTCGGCTGGGAGCGCGACAACACGATCGGCGCGACTGCGCAACCGAACGCCTGGTGCGAGCAATGGGTGACGTTCCTGCGCGAGCGACGTCTACTGCACCAGCTCGGTCTCGCCGAGGCCAAGGGCGCGCAGGCGCGCGTACTCGAGCGCGGCCGCAAGCTGTGCGATCTGCTCGACGCGTTCTTCTCCAGCTATCGCCCGGTGCCGTCGCTCCTGCACGGCGACCTCTGGGGCGGTAATTGGGGCACGGACGACGACGGGTTGCCGGTGATCTTCGATCCGGCGGTGTACTACGGCGATCGCGAAGCCGACATCGCGATGACGCGGTTGTTCGGCGGCTTCGGGCACGCGTTCTACACGACCTATCAATCGACGTGGCCGCTCGATCAAGCGGCCGGCACGCGCAGCACGCTCTACAACCTCTACCACGTGCTGAACCACTTCAACCTGTTCGGCGGCGACTATCTGACCCAGGCCGAAGCGATGACCGATCGCCTGCTGGCCGAGCTCGGTCACTAGCCCCGGCTCCGGCTCAGTCGGAGGGCAGGTGTACCGTGCCGGCCACGCGGTCGTAGTGGATGCCGCCGCTGCCGTCGCTGCCCACCGTGAAGTTGCCGCCGACGTCCCGCACGGCGATGCCGCCCGAGCTGTCCTCATCGATGATGACGTCGCGCTTGACGTCCTGGACTTCGATGTCGCCCGAGCTGTCGCTCATGATGTGCACGCCGCCCGTGACGTGACTGATGTCCAGGTCGCCTGACGTGTCGACAGTGACGACCACGTCGCCCTGCACGCCGTTCACGTCGACGTCACCGGAGCTGTCGCGCAGGCGCAGCCCGCCGCTGACCTCGGTGATGTTGATCTCGCCCGAGCTGTCGCTGACGTCGAGGTCGCCGGCGATGTGCTCGAGCGTCTGATCGCCGGAACTGTCGGAGATCGTCGCGCCTTGCACGTTGCTTACGCGCATATCGCCGCTCGAGTCGTCGACCTTGAGGGTTGCGGTCTTCGGCACGTCGACCGTCACGTCGATGTACGCATAGCGCGAGAAGCCGAACAGGCCGTCCGAGATATCCGGCAGCACGGTGCGCAGGTACACCGTGTCGCCGTCGCGGCGGATTTCCAGCTTGATCTGCTCGAGCAGCTCGGGCGTGGAAGCACACGCCCTGCCGTCGACCTTCACGTCGCCGCTCCCGCCGCCGCGTATCACCAGGTCGCCGGCTCCTGCCTCGACCACGACCCGCTTGATGTCGGGACCCGCGGAGTTCGCGGTGCGGTGGGTGGTGTGATTGCAGTCGTTCGCATGCGCGGGGGCGGCCAGGGCGCAGGCGAGGAGGGCGGAGCCAGCGGCAGCAGCCGCAATCTTGTTGTTCATGGCGAATCCTTCCAGCTACGGATGCCGGGTTGGACGCGAAGGCGCTCGGAAAGGTTGCGAGACCGGAGTCAGGCTTTAGCCTGACTCTTTTCCCAATACCTCTGCCAGCGCAGTGGCCACGAGCCCCCGCTGCAGCCGTTCGCCGAACGAGCGCGGCTCCGCCAGCCCCATACGCGTCAAGTAGGGCCGCAGCTGCGGCGCAGCCGCGTCCGCAAGCAGCGCGCGCAGCATCGCGCCGATCTTGCCGGTCCACGAATGGGTCGCGGCCTGCAGACCACGCAGCGCCTTGGCGAGCACGACCTCCTCCCGGGTGAGGTCGCTGCCGAACGGAAGATCCGTGAACAGGCCGCGCGTGCGCCACGGCGCAAAGCGCTGGTCGAGGTACTGCGGATGGTTGTTGCGGGCCGCATCCGGAATGCGGTAGTCGCGTGGCAGCTTGCCCGCGCGCTGCGCATTCGCGACGAAGCCCTCCTGGAAGCGGGAGTCCATGATCGCCACCAGCGCTTCGACGACTTCGCGATCCGTGCGGCCGCGCAGGTCGGCGATGCCGTACTCGGTGACGACGATGTCGCGCAGGTGACGCGGAATGGTCGTGTTGCCGTAGCTCCACGGCATGCTCGACGACAGCTCGCCGCGCGATGAGCGGGTCGCGCGCAGGCACAGGATCGAGCGCGCTTCGGGTAGTGCGTGCGCCATCGCGACGAAGTTGTACTGGCCGCCGACGCCGCTCACGACCCTGCCGCTGTCGAGCGTGTCCGAGATCGCGGCGCCGAGACCGCTGACCATCATGGTCGTATTGACGAAGCGCGCATGACGGCGCTGCGCCACCTTCAACTCCCATTCGTGGCCGTACAGCTCGTTGACGAAACTGATGGCGCGCATCGCGAACAAGCGACGCTCGGCGACCGGCAGCGTGCGCAGCGCCTCGTAGAATCCTTTCGGGCCGAAGAAGAATCCGGCGTCGGCGACCACGCCGTTGCGCAACCGCTCGCCCAGGCAAGTCCGCGCGATCTGCCGCCGCTGCTCCGGATCGTCGAAGTTGGCGCGCAGCTGCGTGCCATCGGGGGTGACGAGCATGCCGCGGTCGTACTCGACGTCGTCGCGGAACAGGCCGACGTCGCGGAACTCATGGAAGTCGACGAACGACATGCGGCGCATGCCGCCTTCGTGCAGCGCCGCCAGCGTGCGTTCGCCGACCTGCTCGTCGATGTGACCTTCATCGAGCAGCCGCTGCACCTTCGCGCTCGCGTAGACGCGGCGTTTCAGCACGCCGCTGCGATACAGATCCAGGAACCCGTCGGCGAGCATCTCGGAACAGCCATACAGGCCGCGGTCGAACGGCGCAGTGCCGCCCTCGGTCTCGATCAGGCGGCGATGTCGCGCGAGCAGCCCGAAGGACTCGACGACGTCGCGATAGATCGCCGGCTGCTGATGACGCAGCTGCAGCGCATAGACGATCGCGTCGCCGAGCTCGCCGATGCCGAGTTGCAGCGTGCCGCCGTCGCGGATCAGCGTGCTCACGTTCAGTGCGATCGAGTACTCGGCGCGCGGAATCGGCGCGTTTGGCGGACAGAACAGGCGCGTACCGGGATCGTCGAGCAGGAAGTCGAACGTGTCCGCGGCGACCAGCGCGTCGCCGTACATGAAGGGCAGCTCGCTGTGCACCTGGCCGATCAGCGCGAATGGCTCGCCCTTGGCCCGCATCTGTGCGATCTGCGGCAGCAGGTCCGCGGTGAGGTCGGGATTGGCGCCGAGACTCAGCAGGCCCGCAGGCGCTTCGCCCGCCGGCGGACGCGCGACCAGCTGCGCGAGCACGTTCAGGCCGCGCCGCAGGACATCGCGCGCCACGTGCGTGTAGTTCGCGCTGAGATAATGCTGCTGGAGCGGTTCGCAGTCGAGCCACGCTCCGGGCTCCAGAAAGAATTCCACGATCTCGATGTTGGCCGGCAGCCGGCCCTGCTCGATCAGCCGCACGTATTCGAGCTCGGGATAGCCGCCGAAGATCCGCTGCGCGAGCGGCTCGACCAGGCGCCGCTCGAGATCGCTGCGTCCGCGCGGCTTGCGCAGCGACAGCGCCGTGATGATCGTCAGACGGATCGAAGGATCAGCGAGCGCGCGCGCGACGAACGAGTTGACCAGCCCGTTGGGTTTGCCGATTGCGACGGGCAACCCGAGCACCACGTGCTTGCCGACGCGGCCCAGGGTGGCTTCGACGCATTCTTCGGGACTGGTGTAGCGAACCGGCGCCGGCTGATTCATGCCGTCATTGAAATTCCCTGGTATGCCGGAGCGAAGGGTAACCGCAATTCGCGCCGCGCGCTCGCCGCGCGCGGGAGTTGTAGGTTTTGCGTGGGAAGACCTACTTGAGCAGCAGCACGAAGCTCACTTTCACGTCGTTGCCGACTTCCTTGGTCTCCTTCCAGTCGCCCTGGCCGACGCCGAAGTCCAGCCGCTTCAGTTGGGCCGAGCCCTTGAGCCAGGCGCTGCCGTTCTTGTGCTCGAACGTGAACTCGATCGGCACTGCGCGCGTCACGTTGCGCAGGGTCAGCTTGCCGGCGCCCGTGAACTTGTTGCCGCCCTTGGCAATGAACTTGTCCGCCACGTAGTGCGCCGTCGGGAACTGCTTGACGGCGAACAAGTCATCGCTCTTCATCGTGTCGTCGCGCTCGCTGTCCTGCGAATCGACCGACGCCATGTCGATCTTCACGTCGAAGCGGCTGCCGGCGAGGTCTTTCGGGTCGAACTTGATGTCGGCGGTGAAGCGCTCGAACGCGCCTTCGAACTGCGCGTCGGCCTGGATACCGACGAAAGTCAGTTTGCTTTCCTTCGGCTGCAGGGTCCACTGCGTGGCGGCGAGCGCCACGCTGCCGCAGACCAGGACCAGAACGAACAGGTAGGAGAGTTGCGGGTGTTTGCGCATGATGGAACGTCAGGTCGGATTACGATCGAGGAGTGCGATCGCTGACCGGCAGCATCCGCCGCAGGACGTCGTTGCGATCGAAGAAATGATGCTTGAGCGCCGCCGCGGCGTGCACGATTGCGATGCTCGCGAGGCTGTACGCCATGATCTCGTGCGCTTCGTGCAGCGTCTCGTAGGTCGCCCGGTTCGGCGCGATGAAGTCCGGCAGCTGCACGAGACCGAACCAGCTGACGCTGAAGTTCCGCGCCGAGGACATGAGCCAGCCGAGCACCGGCGTGATGAAAAGCAGCGCGTACAGCAGGAAATGCGAGACGTGCGCGGCGCGGTCCTGCCAGCGCGGCGTGCCGGCCGGCAGCGGCGGGACCGGATTGAGCAGCCGCCACGTGAGCCGCAGCAGCGCCAGCCCCAGGATCGTGATGCCGACGGACTTGTGCGTGGCCAGGACGCCGATCTTGGCAACCGGCGATAAACCTTCGGCGCGCCTGGCGAGCACGAACTGCGTGATGACCAGTGCGACGATTGCCCAGTGGAACAGCTGCGCCACAGCGCCATACCGCGTCAGGGTGTTCTTCAGGTGCATGGGCATGAGTACCGGGCAGACAGCCGGTAGTTTAAGCGACTAACCTGAACCGCATACATACAGGAGAGAGCATGCGCAAGGTAACTCGAGTGGGGGGTCTGATCTGCCTGAGCCTGTTGCTGGCAGCATGCCCTCGCCCGGTGCGTCCGCCTCCGCCCACACCCACAGAGCCGCCTGCACCGACGCAGCCCGCGACTCCGTCTGCCGCCGACACGCGCGGCGCGACGGTGTACGAGGTCAGCCCGCAGAGCTCGCAGGTCAGCATCTACGTGTTCCGCGGCGGCAAGTTTTCCCGCCTCGGCCACAATCACGTGATGACGTCGCAGCAGCTGACGGGACGCGCCTGGGTGCATCCGGAGTTTGCGCGCTCGGGCTTCGAGCTGTCGTTCCCGGTCGCACAACTCGTCGTCGACGATGCGCAAGCGCGACAGGCCGCCGGCAGCGACTTTCCGCCGGACATCCCGCAATCGGATAAGGACGGCACGCGCAAGAACATGCTGAAGCCCGAGGTGCTGGACGGCGAGCACTACCCGGAGGTGAAACTGCGCTCCGCGCGCGTCGGCGGGACGCTGCAGGCGCCGCAGGTGACGGCGAGCATCACCATCAAGGACCAGAGCCGCGAGGTCGAGGTGCCGGTCAAGATTGCAATCGAGGGCGCGAAGCTCACTGCGAGCGGCGAGTTCGACATCCTGCAGACGCAGTTCGGCATGAAGCCGTTCAGCGTGGCGCTCGGCGCGCTCGAGGTGCAGGACCGCCTGCACCTCAAGTTCAACATCGTCGCCGAGAAGCGCTAATCACGTCCCCGATCCGAGAATCTCCGCCACGATCTCCTTGGCGCCGTAAATCTCGCGCAGCGCCGTCAAGATGATGGCCGGATGCACCGCGACCGCGCGGTTCACGCGCTCGTCGTACCAGTAGTTGCCCGCGATCGAGTGGATGTTGCCGTCGAAGGCGAGGCCGACCAGCCGGCCCTGCGCGTCCACGATCGGGCTGCCGGAATTGCCGCCGACGATGTCGTGGGTCGTGACGTAATCGAACGGCGTATTCGGATCGAGCCTGCCGCGCGCATCGAGCCAGCGCTGCGGCAGGCGGAACGGATCCTGGCCCGTTGTCCGCTCATACAACCGCGCAAGCTTCGTGAACGGCTCGACCGGCTGTCCCTTCTCCTCCCAGCCGCGCACGTCGCCGTAGCTCAGTCGCAACGTGAACGTCGCGTCGGGGTACACCTTCGTGCCGAGGACTGCGAAGCGCGCCTTGGCGAGCTTCTCCTGCCCGGCAGCGACGGGCGCCTGCACTTCGTCCTCGTAGATCTTGCGCACCGCGCGCGCATCCGGATCGATCGCGCGTGCCAGCGCGATCATCGGATCCGACGATGCCTCGACGGCCGCAGCGCCGCCTTCCCACAGCGCCTTGCGTACCGCGGGATCGGCGAGCTTCGTCTCGCGGATGAGCTTCGCGGCGAGCGACTCGGGCGAGTCCTTGCTCAACAGGCGACGCACGACCACGTCGTCGGGGCCGAGCACCTCGCGCATCTTGTCGAGCGAGAACGAGAACGTCAGCTGCTCGAACTCCGGATGGATCGGCACCGTCGCGAGCAGTCCCGCGCTCACTTTCGGCAGATTCGAGTCCGCGTACTCGCGCAGGCGCTGCTCGTTCGGCTTGGCTCGCTCGGCGGCCCCACGCACGAGCTGGCGTGCATAGCCGAACAGCTTGCTGTTGAAGCCCGTGCCGCTCTCCAGGTAGGCGTAGCGGTCGTAGATCTCGCGATAACGAGTCTGCGCCTTGGCGATGTCGTCCCAGGCGGTGCCTGTCTGTTGGGCGAGCTTCGGATCGGCGGCGACCCGCGCGCGCAAGTCGCGCTCCTGCGTCGCCTTCTGCTGCATGAGTGCGTCGTCGAGCAGCGCGGACTGCAAGCCGCGATACACCTTCAGTCCATTCTCGAGGCCCAGCAGTGTTTCCTGCACGATGCGCTGCGGCTCGTCGCCCGTCTTGCCCCACTGGATCATGCGGCCGCGCAGCTCGGAGTTGCGCGCGATGTAGGCGGCCTGGCTGACGCTGCGCTGGAACTTCAGCTGCTCGGCGGTGAGCAGGCGAGCGGTGGTGCCGGGATGACCCGCAAGGAATACTGGCTCGCCCGCGCGCGGCCCTTCGACGCGCCAGCGCAGATGGTCGGGCGTGCGTGCCGGCTTGCCGTTCTCGTAGACGCGCATCAGGCTGAAGTCGAGAGACCAGCGCGGGAAGTTGAAGTTGTCGGGATCGCCGCCGAAAGCGGCGATCGATTGCTCGGGCGCAAACACCAGGCGCACGTCGTCATAGCGCTTGTATTTGTAGAGGAAGTACTGGCCGCCCTGGTACAGCGAGACGGATTCGCAGGCGAGCGCGCCCTTGCGGCTCTTGCCGGATGCGCCGGTGCAGGCCGACTCGAGGCGGCTCAGCGTCTGCTTGCGCACTTCGTTCGCCTTGGCGTCCGCCAGACCGGCGGTCGCGGCGTTGACCTTCGCGGTAATGTCCTCGACGGCGACCAGCACCGAGACGATCCCGCTCGGACACTGGCGCTCGCCGGCGCGGCTCCCCGAGTTGAAGCCGTTCTCGACGAAGTTGTCGCCGGCGCTGGACAGGTCGCCGACGCATTCCATCGCGCAGTGATGATTGGTCAACACCAGGCCGTCGGGCGAGACGAACGAGCCGGTGCAGCCGCCTTCCAGGCGGGCGATCGAGCGCTGCAGACGGCCGAGCCAGGCATCGTCGATGTCGACGCCGTACTGCTGCTTGACCGTCGCCTTCGGGAAATTGTCGAACGTCCACATGCCTTCGTCCGCGACGGCGGCGGAGGCAAAGCCGGCGAGCAACAGCAGGCAGAAGCGCTTCATAGGCGAGATCCCCGTCGAGAAGAGTTGTGACGTCAATGTAAGGCGCGGCGCGGTCGGGCCGGGAGTCTTACGTTGCTATTTTTCGCGTCAATCCGCCGCGCTCAGCAGCAGCAGGCGCGTGCCTTCTGGCGCTATCAGCACTCCGTTGCGCGATTCGTCCAAAGTGTCCGGCATCTCGTCGGACACCTGGACGCCGCGCGCCCGCAGGCGCGTCAGCCGCTGCGACATGTCGCGGTCCTCGAACGTCAGCACCGGCTGCCGCAGCGCCCGCGTGCGGTACAAGGCCAGGTCGACGCCGTCGCTCACCAGCGGCGTGCGCGGAAACGGCTGTGCTTCCTCGTCGAGCGCAACGAACCCGATCGATTCCCAGAACGCGCGGGCCTCGGCCGCGCCGCGCGCCGGAATGCCGAGCTCGCTGAAGTAGCCGCACGCCGACTCGATCGGCGTGTCGAGCTGCGGCGGCGAGAACGTGCGCGCTTCGAGCAAGGTAACGCTCAGCCCGCCCGGATCGCGCAACTGCGCCTGGTTGAACATCTCGTCGCCGAAGCGCTCTTCCGCGAACGTCACGCCGCGCTCCTTGAGCCGGCCGACGCCGAGCTGCAGCTCCGGCAGCACGAACGTCAGCGACGGTGACGGGATATCGCGGCCGTGCAGGCCGATGAACAGGTGTCCGTCGGTCACCACTGCGTAGGGATGCGGCCACGTTTCCCCGACGGCCGCCTGGACGAAGCCGAGCGATTCGTAGAAATCGAGCGACTCGCGGATGACCGGCGTGCGGATGCTGATCTCGAGAAACCGGCCGAGAGGTGCGCTTGGCAAGCGTCGATCCGCGCTAGCGCGCGGCACCCTGGCGCAGCGCGCGCCGCCGCGATTCGTCCAACTCGCTGGCCGCGACGGTCTCGGCCCCCGGCCAGCCGCGCGCGTGCCGGCTGATGAGATCGGCAAGCAAACCGGCGTGCGCGTCGCTGGCATTGAGTGCGGGGATGTAATCGTAGAACTCCCCGCCGTTCGCCATGAACAGCGCGCGGTTGCGGATCGCGATTTCTTCCAGCGTTTCCAGGCAGTCCGTCGCGAAGCCCGGACACACGATGCTGACGCGTCGCTGATCTGCGCGCGCCATGCGCAGCAACGTCTCATCGGTATAGGGCCTCAGCCATTCATCGCGTCCGACCTGCGACTGGAAACTGACGCTCCACGCGCCGGCGTCGAGGCCGAGGCGGTCCGCGACGAGCCGTGCGGTCTTCAGGCATTGGCAGTGGTAGGGATCGCCCGCCAGCAGATAGCGGCGCGGCACGCCATGGAACGAGAACAACAGGTGGCCGCGCTCGTGCGTACGCCAATGCTCGCGGATGCTCGCAGCGATCGCTTCGATGTAGGCGGGCTCATCGTGATAGTTGCCGATGAAGCGCAGCTCGGGCACCCAGCGCCAGCGTTGCAGCTGCGCCGTGACGCGGTCGAACACCGACGCGGTAGTCGTACTGGAGTACTGCGGGTAGAGCGGCAGCACGACGAGTCGGCGCATGCCCGCGCCGCGCAGCTGCTCGAGCGCATCGGGAATTCCCGGCGAGCCGTATGACATGCCGAGCGTGACGGTCGCGGGCAGCTGCCGCTGCAATGCGCCGCTGACGCGGTCGACGAGAGCCCGAGTGTGCAGCAGGAGCGGCGAGCCTTCCGGCGTCCAGATCTGGCGATACGCATGAGCGCTGCGCGCCGGCCGGGTTCGCAGGATCACGCCGTGCAGCGCGAGCCACCAGAGCCAGCGAGGAGCCTCGACGACGCGCGGGTCCCAGAGGAACTCGGCGAGAAAGCGCCGGATCGCGGCCGGCGTCGCGGCATCGGGCGTGCCGAGGTTCACGAGCAATGCGCCGGTCGTCGCGGCGCTGCCGTGTTCGTAAGCGGGTTCGCCCAGGTAGGAAGCCATGCACGCCCGAGTCGCTGCGAAGGTGGGCGGTAGTGTGGCCGAAAAGAAACGAGAACTGCATCTCAATCGTGGAATTCCACAATCGGGGTCTTCAGCGAAAGGCGCGCCCCGCTGTGAGGGAAATTGCCCGGATTTGTCGCTTAGTAATAGTAGGAAGTGCGTGCGCGTGATCAGGGAGGCCTTCACACGGACCCGCAAGACTGCGGCACGCGACCGGGCAGGGAAGCCCATCGTCGGCCTGAATCGCCATTTCTGAAAACGGAATGGGGTTCGCGAGTCAGGTCTCGAGTCGAGTTGCCCGCTGGATCGAGGTTCGCGATCGTTACTGCCCCCTCCCCGGGATCGCGTCAGCTTCGAACGGCGGCATGCTGCAAGGAACTCCTACCCTGCAGCGCCCTGGACGGCGGTCGGCAGTGTCAAGGTCGCAGTAAGCTGCGACCCTGATGCTGCCGGCCGCTTTCCAACTCACCTCTCCACGATCGCGGTCACGCCCATTCCACCGGCCGTGCAAATCGAGATCAGGCCGCGTCCGCTGCCCCGCGCCGCGAGCAGCTTGGCCAGCGTTGCGAGAATGCGTGCGCCAGTTGCGGCGAAGGGATGCCCGATCGCCACACTGCCGCCCTTCACGTTCATCTTGCCGCGATCGATCGTTCCGAGCGGCTCCGCGAGCCCGAGCCGCTCGCGGCAGAACTCCGGCGACTGCCACGCCTTGAGCGTGCACAACACCTGTGCCTCGAACGCTTCGTGGATCTCGTAGAAGTCGAACTCCTGCAGCTTCAGGCCGGCGTCGGCGAGCATGCGCGGCACGGCGTAGGCGGGCGCCATCAGCAGACCTTCCTTGTCGATGAAGTCGACGGCTGCGTACTTGCCGAAGCGCAGGTATGCGAGCACCGGTAAGCCACGCGCCTGCGCCCATTCCTCGCTCGCGAGCAGTACCGCCGCCGCGCCGTCCGTCATCGGCGTGGAATTGCCCGCGGTGAGCGTGCCTTGCCGGTCGAACGACGGCTTGAGCGCGGCGAGCTTTTCCATCGAGGTGTCGCGCCGCACGTTGTTGTCGCGCTTCAGGCCGCGAAACTCGACGACCAGGTCGTCGAAGAAACCTTCGTCGTACGCCGCAGCGGCCTTGCGATGGCTCTCCAGCGCCAGCTGGTCCTGTTCGATGCGCGGGATCTGCCAGGTCTTGGCCATCTGCTCGCAGTGCTGGCCCATCGACATCCCGGTGTGCGGCTCGGCTACCGCGGGCAGTTGCGGCTTGAAGTGGCTCGGCCGCAATCCGAGCCACGGCGCGAGGCGCGCGCCGAGCGATTTGCCGCGCGAGCTGCGCAACAGGATCCGCCGATAGGCATCCGGGTAAACCATCGGCACGTCGCTGGCCGTGTCGACGCCCGCAGCGATGCCCGAATCGATCTGGCCCATCGCGATCTTCAGGCCGATGACGATCGCCGTGTCGAGGCTCGTTCCGCAGGCGCGCTGCAGATCGAAGGCGGGCGTTTCGCGGGCCAGCCCGCAGTCGAGCACGCATTCGCGCGTCAGACCGAAGTCGCGGGAGTGCTTGAGCACCGCCCCGGCGCCGACGTCGCCGAGCGTCGCGCCCTTCAGCCGATAGCGCTCGACCAGGGCAGCGAGCGTCGCGGTCAGCATCTCCTGGTTGCTCGCTTCGGCGTACACGCCCATCGAGCGCGCGAATGGAATGCGCAGGCCGCCGACGATCGCGACCCGGCGCACGGAAGATCCGACGAGCATGACGGCCTCGCTGTGAGAGAATGGCGACCTCCGGCGAGCATGCCAGCGCGCCAGTCGCGCGGTCAAAGCGATGACTTCCTCCACTACTCCCAGCCGCTTCGCAGCGGACGCCCGGGCCATTTGCGCTCTCGGGCTGCCGCTGCTCGGCAACAACCTGTCCATCATGGGCATGCAATTCGCCGACACGGTGATGGCGGGGCAGCTCGGCGCGCGCGATCTGGCCGCGCTCTCGGTCGGCGTCGGCTATTACCACCTGTTTCTGCTGTCCGGGCTCGGCGTGCTGATGGCCGTCTCGCCGAGCGTCGCGCATGCGTTCGGCGCGAGCGACACGCAGGGCGTGACGCGCTATTGCCGCCAGGCGTGGTGGCTCGCGCTCGCACTGGCAGTGGTCCTGGTGAGCGGCCTGTGGCAAGTCGGCCGCGTGTTGCCGGCGCTGGGCATTGCGCCGGAAATTCTGCCGACCTCGATCGGCTACGTGCACGCCATGTCGTTCGGCATGCCGGCGCTGCTCGCGTTCCTGTCCCTGCGCTACACGAGCGAGGGCCTGGGACGCACCAAACCGATCATGTTCTTCGGCTTCCTCGGCCTGACGGCCAACGTCATCGGCAACTGGATCTTCATGTACGGCAAGTTCGGCATGCCGCGGCTCGGCGCGGTCGGCTGCGGCGTGGCGACTGCGATCTCCGAGTGGTTGATGTTCTCCGCAATGTTCATCTACATGCGGCGCCAGCGAGTCTATCGCGAGTTCGACTTCTTCTCGCGCATCGATCCGCCGGACTGGCGCGTGTTGCGTGAGCTGACGCGCATCGGCGCACCGATCGCCGGCAGCGTGCTCGCCGAGGGCGGCTTGTTCGTCTGCGCGGCGTTGATGATCGGGGGCATGGGCGCGACGCTGACCGCCGGTCACCAGATCGCGCTGAACTACGCGTCGTTCATGTTCATGGTGCCGCTGGCGATCAGCTCAGCGACCACCATTCACGTCGGTCACACGCTCGGTCGCGGCGATCGCGAGCGCGGCCGTTTCGTCGGCATGCTGGGCATCGGCATGTGCGCCAGCGTGATGGCGCTATCGGGCATTGCGATCGTCGTGTTCAACGACGCTATCGCGAGTGTCTACACCGGCGATCGCGCAGTGCGCGAGGTTGCTGCTGCATTGCTGTTGATGGCAGCAATTTTTCAGCTGTCCGACGGTGTGCAGGTCGGTGCGCAGGGCGCGCTGCGCGGCTTCAAGGACACCGCGATCCCGATGGCGATGTGCATCTTCTCGTACTGGGTGGTCGGCTTTCCGCTCGCTTACACGTTCGGCGTGTACAACGGCGGCGGACCGCGCTATGTGTGGATCGGCTTCATCGCGGGCCTCACGGTCAGCGCCGTGCTGCTCGTCAGCCGTTATCTGTATGTGTCGCGGCGCGCGCTGTCGTCTTCGGCGCTGGCAGCCGGCGCGCTGTGATAGCCGTAGCCGAGCGTCTCGATGTTCTCGATTCTGCCGTCGACGAAACGGATTTCTCGCATCAGCTTGTAAGGGCCGAAGTTATAGGTCCAGATCTCGACCGGGATTTCGACATAGCCGTCGCCGTAGCTCAGGATGCGACCGCCGAAGTTGAACGTCGGGCGGCGCAGGATCGAGCGCGTCTGGATGTCCGTGGGCTCGCCGCAGAACTGCCGCACCTTGGAACGCGGATCGCCAGTAGTCATGAGTTTGCTGCCACAGCGCAGGCCATCGGCGGCGGCCGGCAGCGCGAGGGCCAGGAGCAGGGCAGCGAGAGCAGCTGAAACGAGAACGCGCATGAGGTCACTATGCCCCTCAGGGACTGAATTGCCAATGAACAGAATGTAAACGGAATGTACCTGTAGGTCCGCGTTCAGTCGGACACAGTTCTATAGACCTTTGCCTTCGATGCAATTCTGATACAGCTGCGCGAATTTGGGCGGCGTCATCGGCAGCGGGTTGCCGCCGGTCGAGGGGTCGTCGAACGCTTGCTGCGCGAAAACCGGTACATGCGCGGCCTGCATGCCGAGATCCGCGAGCGTGGCGGGAATGCCGATCTGCTCGCGCAACGCCAGGATCCAGGCCTGCACTGCGCCGAACGACGGCCGCGGCAGATCCAGGTACGCCGCCAGTCGCGTCATCTTCTCTTCCAGTGCGCTGCGATTCCACGCCAGCACGTACGGCATCACGACGCCGTTGGTCAGCCCGTGATGCGTATTGAGATTCGCGGAGCACGGGTGGCTCAGGCTGTGCATCGCGCCGAGACCTTTCTGGAAAGCGGTTGCGCCCATCGCCGACGCGACCATCATCTGCGCACGGGCTTCGATGTTCTTGCCGTCTGCGACCGCGACCGGCAACCATTCTCTGATCAGCCGCATGCCCTCTACTGCGATACCGTCGGCCATCGGGTGATGGAACGGTGCGCAGTAAGCTTCGAGATTGTGCGACAGCGCGTCCATGCCGACGGCCGCGGTCACCTTCGGTGGCAGCCCGATCGTCAGCTCCGGATCGGCGATCACCAGCGCCGGCTGCATGCGCGGATGGAAAATGATCTTCTTCGTGTGATCGCGCAGATCGGTAATGACCGAGGCACGCCCGACTTCCGAGCCGGTGCCTGACGTTGTGGGTACGCCGATCGTCGGGGCCATGCCGGCGACGTTGACGCGCGTGTACCAGTCCTCGCGATCCTCGAAATCCCAGATCGGCCGCGTCTGCCCGACCATCAGCGCGATCGCCTTGCCGGTGTCGAGCGCGCTGCCGCCGCCGAACGCGATCACGCCGTCGTGCGCGCCGCGCCGATAGGCAGCGACTCCGTTCGTGACGTTGGCCTCGACCGGGTTCGCTTGCAGGTCGGAGAACACTTCGCACCCGAGCCCGGCGGCGCGGCACGACTCGACCGCGTTCGCGATCATCGGCAACGCGGCGAGCGCGGGATCGGTGACGAGCAGCGGACGCGAGATGTGCAGCGTCTTGCACGCATCGGGCAGCTCGGCGATGCGGCCGGCGCCGAAGCGAATCAGTGTCGGATAGTTCCAGTTGCCGCGCAGGGTAGTCATACGTGTGTTCGCAGATGAAACGACTTCGGCCGCGTCAGGTGCTCGTAGCCGACGACGGAAAGCGTGCAGCCGCGGCCTGAATCCTTGACGCCCACCCAGGCAAGTGCCGGATCGAGGTAATCGCAGCGGTTCATGAACCACGTGCCGGTTTCGACGCGCGCGCCGATCGACAGCGCAGCGTCCGCGTCCGAGGTCCAGATCGCGGCGGTCAGGCCGTAGGCGCTGTCGTTCATCAGCGCGATGGCCTGCTCGTCCGACTGCACTTTCATGATGCCAGCGACCGGGCCGAAGATTTCCTCGCGCATCACCGGCGTCGAGTGGTCGACGTCGAGCAGCACCTGCGGCGCGAGGTATGCTGTGCCGGCGCGGCTCGCGGGAAAGTCCTCTTCGCGAATCGCGCCCTTGCCCCCGGCATCGATCGAAGCAGCGATCTGCGCGCGAATCGTGTCGGCGGCAGCGGTGCGCACGACCGGACCGAGCGTGGTCGCTGCTTCGAGCGGGTTGCCCAGCACGTATTTGCGCGTCAGCTCCACGAAACCGTCGATGAAGGCGCCGTACACGCGCTCGTGCACGTAAATGCGTTGCAGGCCGCAACAGGACTGGCCGCTGTTGAAGTACGCGCCGTCGACGATGTTCTCGACTGCATGCGCGAGGTTTGCATCGTTGCGCACGTAAACCGGATCGCAGCCGCCGAGCTCGAGCCCCGTGCCGATGAAGCGCTCGGCCGCTGCGCGCTGCACGGCATGACCGCCGGCGACCGACCCGGTGAACGCGACGAAATCGACGCGCGGATCGCGAATCGCGCGCTCGGTATCCTCGTGGCTCATGTGCAGCGCCTGGAAGACGCCGTGCGGCAGGCCCGCTTCCTGGAGCGCGGCGGCGAACCGCTCCGCACACAGCGGCGTCTGCGCCGAGTGCTTCAGGATGACTACGTTGCCGGCCATGAGCGCCGGCACGACGCTGTTCACCGCAATGAGATAGGGATAGTTCCACGCGGCGATCGTCAACACGACGCCGAGCGGCTCGCGGCGGATGAAGCGTTTGAAGTGCTCTTTCGGTCCGGCGTCGATGTCGGCGAGCGCCTGCGGCGCGATCGCGATCATGTGGCGCGCGCGCTCGAGCGTGCCGCGGACCTCGTTCGGAGCGTAGCGGCTCGGGCGGCCCATCTGCCACGTCAGCTCGCTCGCGATCTCCTCGCGCTTCGCTTCGAACAGATCGCAGAACCGCTCGAGGATGCGCGCACGCTCGGCAACGGTAACCGTGCGCCATGCGCGTTGCGCGATTCGCGCGCGGTCGAGCGCGCTGTCGATCTCCGCCGCCTTTGCCAGCGGGCGCTCGACGTAGACGCGGTTGTCTACCGGGGAGACGACCTTGATCATCTCTAGATAATCTCGAAATACCGCGCGAGTTCCCAATCCGTGATGTGCTTGCGGAACTCGCGCTCTTCCCATTCGCGGGTCGCCGCGAAATGCTGCACGAAGGCGTCGCCGAAATATTCGCGCGCCACCCGCGACTGCTTCAGCCGCTGCGCCGCTTCCCACAGCGTGCGCGGCAGCGCCAGCGTTTCCGGAAACTTGTGGTCGTACGCGTTGCCGTCCACCAGCGGCTCGGGCTCGATGCGCTGCTCGATGCCGTACAGCCCCGAGGCCAGTGCGGCGGCGAGGATCACGTACGGATTGGCATCGGCCGCCGCGACCCGGTACTCGACGCGCTGCGCCTTGGCGCTACCCGGGATGATGCGCAAGGCGCACGTGCGGTTCTCGACGCCTACGGTCGCGTCGGTCGGCGCCCAGAATCCCGGGATCAGGCGCGTGTAGGAATTGACGGTCGGCGCGATCATCGCGAGCAGCTCGGGCATCAGCCGCTGCTGGCCGCCGACGAAGTGGCGCATGGTCGTGCTCATCGAGTGCGGCTGCGCCGGGTCGTGGAACACCGGCTTGCCGTCGCGCGAGCGCAGCGACAGGTGAATGTGCCCGCTCTGCCCGGGCCAGTCGCGCGACCATTTCGCCATGAACGTCGCCATCATCGCGTTGCGCTGGGCCAGCACCTTGATGAAGGTCTTGAACAGTGCGGCCTTGTCGGCCGAGGCGAGCGCGTCGTCGTAGCCGATCGCCGCTTCGATGACGCCGGGGCCGGTTTCTTCGTGCAGCCCTTCGATGCCGAAGTCCATCGTCTCGCACATCGCGAGCATCTGCCGGTAGAACTCCGCACCGACGCTGTTGCGAATCACCGAGTAGCCGAACCAGCCGGGCGCCATCGGTTGCAGGTCGCGGTAATTTTTTTGCCGGATCGACTGCGGCGTCTCGTTGAAGAAGAACACTTCGTACTCGAAGCCGGCGTACGGCTCGAAGCCCATCGTACGTGCACGCTCCAGCACGCGCCGCAGGACGCCGCGTGGGCAAACCTGCTCGGCCGGCGGGGCGAACTCGCTGAGGAACAGCAGGTTGTCGTCCTCGAACGGCAATGGCCGGCACGAGTCCGGCAAGATCCGCACCGGCGCGTCCGGATACCCCGTGTGCCAGCCGGTGAACTGCACGTTGTCGTACAGCTGGTCCTGGCAGTCCCAGCCGAGCACGACGTCGCAAAAGCCGTAGCCGCTCTCGAGCGCCGACAGGAACTTCGCGCGCGACATGTATTTGCCGCGCATGATGCCGTCGACGTCGAACACGCCGACCTTGACGTGCGCGAGCTTGCGCTGCTCGACGATCGCCTTCGCGTCGGCGATCGTCTTCACTTGCCGCGGTTCGAGCATTGTCACACCTTGGTCGTGCCGTAGCCTTCGCGCTCCGGATGGCCGTGCTGGCCGCCCGTGATCGCGAACTCTTCCTCGGGCGAGAGCACCAGCCGGTGCCGGCCGACGAAGGCGAAGTACAGAACGCCGAGCACGTACCAGGCAACTGCGGCATAGACCCCGTTGCGGTACACCGGATCCTGCAGCTGATAGTAGAGCGTCACCAGCGCAATCAGCACCGTGGCTGCCGCACCCGGAATGCCGAGCGGGCTGCGATACGGCCGCTCGATATTCGGCATCTTGCGTCGCAGCTGAATGAACGAGATGCCCTGGAACGCGTAGGAGATCATCGCGCCGAACACCGCCATGTTGAGCAGCGTCGCACCGATCACTGCGCCGCCCTTCTCGGCGCCGAGCGCGTACCAGACGGCCATGATGATCGCGAGACCCATCGCAGTACCGGTGAACAGCGCAATGTGCGGCGTTTTGCGCGAGCCGTGCGTCACCGACATCATCGCCGGATAGTACCCGGCGCGCGACAGCGAGAAGATCTGCCGGCCGTACGCGAAGATGATCGTATGGAAGCTCGCGATCAGGCCGATCACCGCGAACAGCGACAGCAGCTTGGCGAACTGCTCGGGATAGATGACGCGGAAGCCGTCGAGCAGCGGCTCGGCCGAGGTCGCGAGCGAGAACGAGCCGTGCAGGCGGCCTTGCTCCGGCGTGCCGATCGATGCGTTCAGCAGCATGATCATCAGCGCCGAGACGATCAGCGTGAACATGCCGAAGATCAGGCCTTTCGGCATGTCGCGTTTCGGATCGACCGATTCCTCGGCGGCGAGCGGCAGCTCCTCGATCGCCAGGAACAGCCACACCGCGAAAGGCAATGCCGCCAGCACTCCGGTCCAGCCCTTCGGCAGGAACGCGCCGCCGCCTTCGGGCAGCTCCACCAGCGCGCCGTCCGGACCGACCGCGACGTTCAGCGCCCAGCGCCCGAAGTCCGCGTAAGGAATCGCGCTGATCCAGAACACGATCAGCACGCCGAGCGCCAGCAGCGTCACGGTCACGGAGATCTTGAACGACAGCTCGACGCCCCAGTAGTTGAGCGCGACGAACAGCAGGTAGCAGCCGATCCACCACAGCGGTTGCATCGCCGGCGGCGTCTCGAAGATGCTCGTCAGGTACGAGCCGATGAAGAACACGATGACGGCCGGCGTCATGATGTACTCGATGCTCTCGGCGAGGCCGGTGATGAAGCCGCCCCACGGTCCGAGCGCGCTGCGCGCGAACGAATACGCGCCGCCGGTGTGCGGCAGGGCGGGCGACATCTCCGCGAGGCTGAAGATCAGGCCGAGATACATGATGGCGATGATGATCGCCGCGATGAACAGGCCGCCCCAGCCGCCGACCCCGATGCCGAGGTTCCAGCCGGAGAAGTGGCCGGAGATCACCGCGCCGACGCCGAGCGCCCACAGCGACCACACCCGCGCGTGCCGCCGCAGCCCGCGCTTCTCGAAGTAGTCTTTGCCGGCATTCTGGTACGTGACGCTGCCGACGGTTTTCTTGTCAGTCATGCGACTCTCCCCGTTGTTCTTGCCGATCGAGCGTTGAGCCCGGGCACTATACGCCCGGGCAACGGATCGGACAGAGAGGAGGCGCCGTCCGCCTGTCAGGCCGAAGCCTGACCTGCGATGGCGTGCTGTTCGGACTGCACTTCGGCAGAGGCGATGCGGTTGCGGCCCAGGCACTTCGCGCGGTAGAGGGCCTTGTCCGCGGCGAACAGCAGCTCGTCGGGCCCCGCGATCGCCGGCGGATAGATGGTCGCGACGCCCCCGCTGATCGTGACCCGGTCCGTCAGCTGCGAGGCGTTGTACGGGATCGCCAGACGCCAGATGCGCCGGCGCAGCCGTTCTGCATAGAGGCCCGCGCGGCGCCCATCGACCCCCGGCAGCACGACGGCAAATTCCTCGCCGCCATAGCGCGCGACCAGGTCGCCGCCGCGCCGGAACGTTTCGTCGAGCGTCTGCGCGACCTTGCGCAGCACTTCGTCGCCGCGCGTGTGGCCGTAGCTGTCGTTGAACAGCTTGAACTCGTCGAGATCGAGGAACACGAGCGACAACGGCTGTCCGTCGCGACGGGCGCGGCGCACCTCGCGCTCGAGCGCGCGATCGAAGTGACGGCGGTTCGCGATACCGGTGAGCGCGTCGACGCCGACTAGGTGCTTGAGGCGCCGGTTCGCCGTCTCCAGTGCGAACCGCAGGCGTGTCAGCTCTTCGTTGCGCGCTTCGAGTGCATGCGTGCGCACAGCGAAGCGGCGCTGCAGATCGCGATATGCCGCGTCGAGCTCGGTCTCGACATCGCGACGTCGCGCCAGCTCGATTTCCAGCTCGCGTGTGCGTCGCGCGACCCGCGCGTGCAAGAACAGGACGCGCGCGAGCACGCCGGCGACCGTCGCGGCGAGCAGGGAAACAATCGCGAGTTCGAAGCCTGACATGGTGGCCCGGAAGCGTCGCACACGTTGCCCGCCCGCAGGGCGTGACTTGACGAAACGCCCGCGCACAGCGACGAGCGGTGCGCGTCCCGGTCACGACTGAAATGATGCAAAGGTAGCAATCTCCCTCAGGCTCTTGCTTGACGCCTTTGATGCGGCTGAGGAAACTGGGCGCCCAATCGATACAGACCGGCCCGCCATGAATCCCGCCGCGCCTTCCGCCTCGCAGGGCCGTTTCCGCAGCTTCGCGGAGTTCTATCCGTTCTACCTGTCCGAGCACAGCCATCCAGTGTGCCGCCGGCTGCATTTCATCGGCACTGCGCTCGTGCTCGCGGCGCTGCTCGCGGCTGCGATCACCGGCGCAACGTTGTGGTTGCTGGCCGCGCCGCTCGCCGGCTACGGGTTCGCGTGGGTCGGTCACTTCTTCTTCGAGCACAACCGTCCCGCGACTTTCACGCATCCCTGGTACAGCCTGGCGGCGGATTTCATCCTGTTCCGCGACATGCTGTTCGGCCGCATCCGGTTCTGAGCAGCATGAGCTCCGGCATCGATCGCGCGTTCGAGCGGCGGCTGGCCGCGCTGATCAACGCCCGCGAACCAGGCGTCTTGCAGGGCGGGTTGAAGGGCGTCGAGAAGGAATCGTTGCGCGTCTCGCCCGACGGTTACATCGAGCAGAGCGATCATCCGCGCGAGCTCGGCTCCGCGCTCACGCACGAGCACATCACCACCGACTACTCCGAGGCGCTGATCGAGCTGGTGACGCCGGCGTTTCGCGAATCCTGGGAGCTGTTGCAGTACCTGTGCGATCTGCACCAGTTCGTCTATCGCCATCTCGGCGAGCAGCTGCTGTGGGCGACCAGCATGCCTTGCATCATCGACGGCGATCCGAGCATCCCGATCGCGCGCTTCGGCCGCTCCAACATCGGCAAGATGAAAGAGGTGTACCGCCGCGGCCTCGGCTGGCGCTACGGCCGGATGATGCAGGCGATCTCCGGTGTGCACTACAACTACTCGTTTCCGGCGCATTTCTGGCCGGTGCTCGCCGCGACTCTGCAGTCGAAGAGTGCCGATCAGAACTTCGTCTCCGCGCAGTACTTCGGCCTGCTGCGCAACTATCGACGCTACGGCTGGCTGATCCTGTACCTGTTCGGCAATTCGCCGGCGTTGTGCGCGTCGTTCGTCAAGGGGCGCGAGCACACGCTCCAGGAGTTCGCACCCGGCACGTTGTACGAGCCGTATGCGACTTCGCTGCGCATGAGCGATCTCGGCTATCGCAACAAGAGCCAGGCCGGCGTGCAGATCTCGGTCAACAGCCTCGATGAGTATGTGCGCGACTTGTCGGCCGCGGTGAGTACGCCGCATCCCGAGTACGAGCGCATCGGCGTGAAGGTCGACGGCGAGTATCGCCAGCTCAACGCCAACCTCCTGCAGATCGAGAACGAGTACTACAGCTACATTCGCCCGAAGCGGGTCGCGCGCTCCGGCGAGCGCCCGACGAACGCCTTGCGCCGCGGCGGCGTCGAGTACGTGGAGTTCCGCGCCCTCGACGTCAGCGCGTTCGATCCGGTCGGCGTGAATCAGAACAAGCTGCGCTTCCTCGAGGCGTTCGCCGCGTTGTGCGTGGTGAAGCCGAGCGAGCCGATCGACGCGGCCGAGTGGCAGCAGCTCGACGCGAATCACGCGCTGGTCGCGCATCGCGGGCGTGAGCCGGGCCTGACACTCAACCGCAACGGAAGGCCGATAGAGTTGCGTGCATGGGCGCTGGAGCTGATCGATTCGATGCGCGGGATCTGCGAGTTGCTCGACAACGGCGACGCGCAGCGGCCGTACGCCGCCGCGCTCGACCTGCAGCAGGCGAAGATCGACGATCCCCGACTGACGCCTTCGGCGCGGAGCCTGGAGGAGCTGCGCTCCACCGGCGAGTCGTTCGCGCAGCTCGCACTGCGCATGTCCCGCGTGCACAAGGCGTATTTCCTGGACCTGTACCCGCCGAACGAGCAGCGCCTCGCGGAGTTCGCCGCCGAAGCTGCGGAATCGCTCGAGCGGCAACTTTCGGTGGAGGCCGCGGACCGCGTGACTTTCGACCAGTTTCTGTCGAATTACTTCCGGTCGTAGAGTCGGAGTCGACCAGGAGTCCAGGGCGCGGTGATTTTTTCGCGCGCTTGCGCCCCAGGCTCTGGCCAACCGTGACGACGAGAGCTAATCTTGCTCGCCTGGCCGCAGTGACGACGCAACTGCTTGAACATAATGGGGCAATTGCCGCGGGTCTGGGGCATCCGTCGAGCATCCGAAAGGCGAAATCGCCGTCAGTCGCCGACTGAAACTCCGCAAACTGAGAACTGCGCACGCCTAAGCGGCGGCGCCGGCCACTACGATGAACACCGTTTTTGTTCCCCCGGGATCGCCGGCCGACTTGTCCGGCAAATATATGAACAGCGTTTCACCCTCTCTGCCCGCCCATGCCATTGCCTCCGGTTCGGCCGCGAACGCCGACCACTTGGGCGAGCGAGCCGCCGTCCCCGCAGCGGGCCGCACCGAGCCTCTCGCCGGCTGGGATGCCTATGAAGTCTGGCGCCGATTCATCAAGGACGCCCGAGACCGTCGCCAGCACCCGGAATGAGCCGGGCCCGCGTCGACCCCCCGGCGCGCCCCCGCAGTCTCCGCACGCTCTGCAGCTGCAGCGCGGCTTTCCGCGCCTGAGATTTACGGCGCCGCTCGAAGCGGAATTCCGGGAAGTCCACCTCGCCGAAACGCTGCCGCAGATCCGCCGCAACCTGTGGCTGGCGATCGCGTTCGTCGTGGCTTTCTCCGCGCTCACGCACCTGGTGCTGGACGCCGGCGTCAACCGGCTGCTCGACGTGATCCGCGTCGCGCTGTTCGCGCCGATCCTCATCATCGGTCTCGCCGTCGTGTACTCGCGTCTGTACGACCGGCTGTATCCGCTCGTGTCCCTGATCGGCGCGCCGACGTTCGGCATTGGCGTCACCGTGCTGGCCGTGATCGCCGCATCGCACGGCGTCAGCCTGATCGCGACCGTCGTGCTGGTGTCGATCTACATCTATTTCATGCTCGGCATGACGTTCTACGCGGCGCTCGGCTCCTCCGTGCTGGTGTTCGCTTCGTATCTCATCAGTGCGGCCGTGCTCGGCCTTCCCGCCTCGGTCCAGGTGATCGACGCAGGCGTGCTGATCTTCACCAACGTGATCGGCGCGATGGTGTGCTACACGCTGGAGCGTGCGACGCGCACCAACTATCTCGAGGAGCGCCTGCTGATCGAGACCGCGAGTCGCGATGGCCTGACGGGGATTCACAACCGCCGGCTGTTCGACGAGCACGTCGACCGCATCTGGCCGCAAGCGACCCGCGCCAACGCAGCGCTTGGCCTGCTGCTGATCGATATCGACCACTTCAAGGCATACAACGACTATTACGGGCACCAGGCTGGCGATGAATGCCTGCGTCAGGTGGCGTGGTGTCTGAGCCGGTGCGCGCGCCGGCCGCTCGACATCACCGCGCGCTACGGCGGCGAGGAATTCGCCATCGTGCTGTTCGAGGCCGACCGTGGTCACGTCGAAGCCGCGGCGCGCCGCATCCAGATGGAGATCGAATCGCTGGGCATCGTGCACGCGGCATCGCCCGCGACCAGCAAGCGGCTGACGGTGAGCATCGGCGCTGCGTGCATCGTGCCGAAGCCCGGCCGGACCCAGTACGGTCTGATCCAGCTGGCCGACGAAGCGCTGTACGACGCGAAGGAACGCGGCCGCAACTGCGTCGTGATCATGGACAAGGAATACGAGCAGCTGCACACCGGCGAGTTTCGCAAGGGTGCCGCGTCGCCGCCGCTCGACGTCGTCGGCCGGCTCTAGAAAAGGGGACATTCCTCATTTCGATCGCTCCATCGCGAATTGCGATCGGCGCGGGCGAAATGAGGAATGTCCCCTTTGTTATGCTCGCGCCATGTCCCAGCGCATCCGCAGTCTCCTGGTTGCCAATCGCGGCGAGATCGCCATCCGCGTGATGCGCGCCGCGACCGAGCTGGGCATCCGCACGGTCGCGATCTACTCCCAGGAAGACCGCTTCTCGCTGCATCGGATGAAGGCGGACGAGAGCTACCTGGTTGGCGCCGGACGCACGCCCGTCGATGCCTACCTTGATATCGCCGACATCGTGCGCATTGCCCAGGCCGCGCAGGTCGACGCCATCCATCCGGGTTACGGCTTCCTTTCCGAGAACCCCGCGTTCGCCGAAGCTTGCGCCGCCGCAGCGCTGATCTTCGTCGGGCCGACGCCGCAGATCATGCGCCGGCTCGGCAACAAGGTCAGCGCGCGCGAGTTGGCGGTCTCCGCGGGTGTTCCGGTGATGCCAGCCACGCCACCGCTGCCGCGCGATGATGCCGCCGCGGCGCGGCTTGCAGCCGAAGTCGGCTATCCCGTGATGCTCAAGGCGAGCTGGGGTGGCGGCGGCCGCGGCATGCGCGTGATTGCGAGCGAGTCCGAGCTCGCCGAGAACATCGCCGTCGCGCGTCGCGAAGCGAAGGCCGCGTTCGGTAACGACGAGGTCTATCTCGAAAAACTCGTGCAGCGCGCGCGGCACATCGAGGTCCAGCTGCTGGGCGACTCGCACGGCAACCTCGTGCACCTGTTCGAGCGCGATTGCACCGTGCAGCGGCGCAATCAGAAAGTGGTGGAGCGCGCGCCAGCGACGTTCTTCGACGAGCAGCAGCGGCGGGACCTGTGCGAGCAGGCACTGAAGATCGGCCGCGCCGTGCAGTACCTGAACGCCGGCACGGTGGAATTCCTGCAGGACGCGGACAGCGGCAAGTTCTACTTCATCGAAGTCAATCCGCGCGTGCAGGTCGAGCACACGGTGACCGAGGCCGTCACCGGTATCGATATCGTGCGCGCGCAGATCCGCATCGCCGAGGGCGCGGCGATCGGCACGCCTGAGAGCGGCGTGCCGCGGCAGGAAGACATCCGGCTCAACGGCTACGCGATGCAGTGCCGGGTGACTTCGGAAGATCCCGAGAACAATTTCATTCCCGACTACGGGCGCATCTCGGCCTATCGCAGCCCGGCCGGCTTCGGCATCCGCCTCGATGCCGGCACTGCGTATTCCGGCGCGATCATCACGCCTTCCTATGACTCGCTGCTCGTCAAGGTCACGGCCTGGGCGCAGACCCCGCAGGACACGATCATGCGCATGCACCGTGCGCTATGGGAGTTCCGCGTGCGCGGTGTGGCGACGAACCTGCGCTTCCTCGACCAGCTGATCATGCATCCGCGCTTCGCGCAGGCCGACTACACCACGAAGTTCATCGACCAGACGCCGGAACTGTTCCGCTTCCCGCGCAAGCGCGACCGCGCGACGCGGCTGCTGAATTTCATCGGCGAGGTCATCGTCAACGGCAACGACGAGGTGAAGGGGCGGGCGCGGCCGGCGCGGGTGACGAATCCGCGGTTACCGAAGCTGGAACTGCCGCCGCCCGCGCCCGGCACGAAGCAGAAGCTCGACGAGCTGGGCGCCGAACGTTTCGCCGTATGGATGCTCGATCAGCGCCGCGTGCTGCTGACGGACACGACCATGCGCGATGCGCATCAGTCGCTGCTCGCCACGCGTTTCCGCACGCACGATCTGGCCGCGATCGCGCCGTGCTACGCGAGCCTCGTGCCGAATCTGTTCTCGGTCGAATGCTGGGGCGGTGCGACCTTCGACGTGGCGATGCGCTTTCTGCAGGAGTGTCCCTGGCAGCGCCTGCACGAGTTGCGCGCTGCAATGCCGAACCTGCTGCTGCAGATGCTGCTGCGCTCCGCGAATGCGGTCGGCTATACGAACTATCCGGACAATGTCGTGCGCTATTTCGTGCAGCAGGCAGCGCGCGGCGGCATCGACCTGTTCCGCATCTTCGACTCGCTCAACTGGGTCGAGAACATGCGCGTCGCGATCGACGCCGTGCGCGAGTCCGGCAAGCTCTGCGAGGCGGCGATCTGCTACACCGGCAATCTCAGCGATCCGCGCCAGACCAAGTACGACCTGAACTACTACGTCACGCTCGCGCGCGACCTGCAGAGCGCCGGCGCGCACATCCTCGGCATCAAGGACATGGCGGGGCTGTGTCAGCCGCGCGCAGCGTACACGCTGGTCAAGGCGCTGAAGGAAGAGACCGGTCTGCCGATCCATTTCCATACGCACGACACCAGCGGCATCGCCGCGGCGAGCGTGCTCGCGGCGATCGACGCAGGTGCGGACGCGGTCGACGGCGCTCTGGACTCGATGAGCGGGCTGACCTCGCAGCCGAACCTCGGCTCGATCGTGGAAGCCCTGCGGCACGGTCCGCACGACTGCGGCGTCAACGCAGAGAACCTCCGCATCCTGTCGGGCTACTGGGAGCAGGTGCGTCACTGCTACGCGGCGTTCGAGAGCGATCTGCGCTCGGGTGCGTCCGAGGTGTACGTGCACGGTATGCCTGGCGGGCAGTTCACGAACCTGCGCGAGCAGGCGCGCTCGCTCGGCATCGACGACACGCGCTGGCCGGAAGTGGCGCGCGCCTACGCGCAGGTGAACGAGATGTTCGGCGACATCGTCAAGGTCACGCCGACCTCGAAAGTCGTGGGCGACCTGGCGCTGCTGATGGTGACCAGCGGACTCACGCCCGAGCAGGTGCTCGATCCGCACACGCAGATCGCGTTCCCGGAATCCGTGGTCGCGCTGTTCCGCGGCGACCTCGGCCAGCCGTACGGCGGCTTTCCGCCGGCGCTGCAGAAGAAAGTACTCAAGGGCGCGCAGCCGCTGAACGTGCGGCCCGGGGAGGTGCTGCCGGCGATCGATCTGGCGCAAACGCACGCCGAGCTCAACCGCAAGACCTGGCGCGAGACGACCGAGGAGGAGTTCGCTTCCTATCTGATGTATCCGAAGGTCTTCCTCGACTACATGCAGGCCAGACAGACCTACGGCCAGGTCACCGTGTTGCCGACGCCCATGTTCTTCTACGGCCTCGAGCCGGGCGACGAGGTCAGCGTCGACATCGAGCGCGGCAAGACGCTGATCGTGCGCTTCGTCGCAGTCAGCGACGGGCAGGAAGACGGCACGCGCACCGTGTTCTTCGAGCTCAACGGCCAGCCGCGGTCCGTGAAAGTGCCGGATCGCAGCCATGTCGCTCTCAAGCCGCCGCGGCGCAAGGCCGATCCGACCAACGCCAACCACGTCGCTGCCCCGATGCCCGGGACGGTCGCGACCGTGCCGGTCAGCCAGGGCGGGCGCGTGTCGCGCGGCGACGTGCTGGTGACGATAGAAGCGATGAAGATGGAGACGACCGTACGCGCCGACCGCGACGCCACCATTGCGGAAGTCGTCACGCATGCCGGCGAGCCGATCGACTCGAAGGATTTGCTGGTGGTGCTGGCGTAGGTCGGGATTCATCCCGACCTACAGGCCTATCTTCTCCAATGGCGCGGGCGCGCCGAGCGCCAGGCCCTGCGCGTAGTCGATGCCGATCTCTTTCAGGCGCGCCAGCACGGCCGCGCTCTCGACCGACTCCGCGACCACCTTCTTGCCCATCACGTGCCCGATGTCGGTGATCGAGCGCACCATCTCGTAGTCGATGCGGTCGTGCACGATGTTGCCGACGAACAACCCGTCGATCTTCAGCCAGTCGACCGTGAGCGCCTTGAGATATGCGAACGACGAGACGCCGCTGCCGAAGTCGTCGAGGCTGAACGAGCAGCCGAGGCGGCGCAGGTCCGCGATCAGCTGGTTGGCGCGCGTCAGGTTGCCGATCGCCGCGGTCTCGGTGATCTCGAAGCCGATCTTCGCGGGCGTCACGCGCGTCTCGTCGAGCATCGCGCGGATGAACTCGTGCAGCTGCGGATCGCCGACCGAGTCGCCGGACAGATTCACGTAGACGCGTGCGATGCGCGCGGTCGGCGCCGGATTCGCCGCGAGCCAGTGCAGCGCCGTCGAGATCACCCAGCGGTCCACGCGTTGCGACAGGTTGTAGCGCTCGACCGCGGGCAGGAACGCCCCCGGCGGCACGATCTTGCCGTGCTCGTCGCGCATGCGCAGCAGCAGCTCGTAGGAGCGCGCGGCCGCAGGTGCGTCGTCGTCGGCGATCGCGACGATCGGCTGCGCTTCGAGCAGGAAGCGGTTCTCGTTCAGCGCCCGCTTGACGCGCGCCACCCATTGCATCTCACCGTGGCGCTGCGCGACGATCGAATCGTCCTCCTGGTAGACATGCACGCGATTGCGGCCCTGGTCCTTGGCCGCATAGCACGCCGCATCCACCGCTTGTAAGACTTGCGTAATGCGCCGGAAGGCGCCGGTCAGCGGCACGAGGCCGATGCTCGCGCCGACGGTGAACGTGCTCGCGCCCCACACGAACTGATACTGCTCGACCGCCTTGAGCAATGCGTTCGCAATGTTGGTCGCGTCGGCCACGGGGCACTCGTGCAGCAGCAAGCCGAACTCGTCGCCGCCGAGCCGCGCGAGCGCGTCGTTGCTGCGCACGCGGCTCTGCAACACCTGCGCCAGCTGTCGCAGCAGCTCGTCGCCCGCAATGTGACCGCAGGTATCGTTGATGACCTTGAACTGATCGAGGTCGAGGTAACACACCGCGTGAGTCGCGCCGGTTGCCTGCGCGGAATCGAGCGCGCGCTGCAGCCGGATCTCGAACTCGCGACGATTGATCAGGCCGGACAGCGCGTCGTGGCTCGCTTCGTACGAGAGCTGCCGCGACAGCTCGTGCGCCTCGGTGATGTCGGTCAGCGTGCCTTCGTAGTAGAGAATCCGTCCGTGCTCGTCGCGCACCGTGCGCGAGTTTTCCAGCACGACGATCTTGCGGCCGTCCTTGCGCCGGAGCACCAGTTCGGCATTGCGGATCTCGCCCGCCGTCGCCATGTTGTGCAGCCAGTTGGCGCGGTCCTCGGCGTGTACGTATAAATCCTCACCGATGTTGAGCTCCAGCAATTCGTCTTCGGAGGCGTAGCCGAGCAGCCGCACCAGCGCCGGGTTGGCGGCCATGAATTTGCCGTCGGGTGTGGTCTGGAACACGCCCGCCACGACGTTTTCGTACAGCTCGCGATAGCGGCTTTCCGACGCCTTGAGCGCGAGCAACGTGTGCGTACGCTCGGTCGCGTAGCGCAGCGCCTTGGCCAGCAGCGTGCTGACGATCTGCTGCTTGATCAGGAAATCGAGCGCGCCGCGCTCGACGGCTTCCACGCCGACGTCCTCGTCCGCCTGGCCGACGAGCACGATGATCGGCTGCAGGCCCGCCTTCGGTTGCAGACGCAGAAACGTGGTGAGCCCGAGGCTGTCCGGCAAGTCGAGATCGAGCAGGATGACGTCGAAGGTCCGCTCGCGCAGCCGCGCGAGGCCCTCGGTGAGGCTGCGCGCGACGTCGAGCGCGAATGGCTGGTCGCGCAACTGCGCGAATTCTTCACGGAATAAACGCTCGTCTTCCGCGTTCGCGTCGATCAGCAGAACGTTCGCATGAGCCATGCCGGGCGGAAGTATATAGAATTCGACTCATGACCCTACTGCGAGTCGCGGAGCTTCAGGAGGAGCGGGCGCACCGGCTGGAACGGGAGTTTCAGGCGGTACTGGACGCGGCAGTGGACGCGGTCGTGCTGTTCGATCACGAGGGACGCATCGAGCTGCTGAATCACGCCGGCGAGCGCATGTTCGGCTACAACGAGCAGGAAGTCATCGGCCTCAAGGTGAACATATTGCTGCCCGAGCCGTATCGCTCGCAGCACGAGGACTACCTGCGCCACTACATCGAGGCCGGCGAGCCGCGCATCATCGGCATCGGCCGCGAGCTCATCGCCAAGCGGCGCGACGGCAGCGAGTTCTCCGCGGAGCTGGCAGTCGGCCGCGTGCAGGGCACGGAGCCGCCGCGTTTCGTCGGCTTCATCCGCGACATCACCGTGCGGCGCAACGCGGAGGAAGCGCTGCGCCGGAGCGAGGCGCAGCTGACGATCGCGCAGGAGATCGCCAATCTCGGCAACTACGTCGTGCACTTCGACGGCAAGTACGAGGATTATTGGTCGCCGCACCTGTACCGCGTGCTCGGGCGCCGTTACGGCGAGCCCTACATCGCGGTGTACGAATACCTAGAGCCAATGGTGCATCCAGCGGACCGGGCGCGCTGGCAACAGGCGCGCGCGGAGTTGGATGCGAGCGGACGACAGATGGATACCGAGTATCGCGTGATTCATCCCGACGGCTCGCTGCGCTACGTGCATCACCTGGCGCAGACGACGCGCGCGGCGGACGGACGTCCGCTGCGCCAGGTCGGCACGCTGCACGACATCACCGACCGGCGCCGCGCCGAGGACGAAGCGCGGCAGATGCAGGATCGCATCGCGCACTTCGGTCGCATCTCGACGATGGGCGAGATGGCGGCTGGCATCGCGCACGAGGTGAATCAGCCGCTCACCGCAATCGCCACGTACGCGCAGGCGTGCCAGCGCCTGATCGGACAGGACGATGCGAGCAAGGCTGAAGTCGAGACGGCGCTGCATCACATCGGCGCGCAGGCGTTGCGCGCCGGCGAAGTGATCCGACGGCTGCGCACGTTCGTGAAGAATCGCGAAGTGCGGCGCGAGCTGGTGGAGGCGAACCGCTTGCTCGAGGATGTACTGACGCTCGCGCAGACCGATGCGCGACACAATGGTGTGCGCATACTGCTCGAGCCGGCGCCGCAGGCGCCGTTGGTGCAGGCCGACGCGGTGCAGATTCAGCAGGTGATCCTCAATCTCGTCCGCAACAGCATCGACGCGATGGTCGAAGTACCGGAGGCGCGCCGCGAGATTGTGCTGCGCACGCTGGTCGACAGCGAGGGCGACGTCGAGTTCATGGTCGCCGACCGCGGCGTCGGCGTCGACGCCACGACGATGGCGGAGCTGTTCAACCCGTTCTTCACGACCAAGCCCGGCGGCACCGGCCTGGGTCTGTCGATCAGTCGCTCGATCGTGCGCGCGCACGGCGGCAAGCTGTGGTGCGGCGCCAATTCGGGCGGCGGAGCGCGCTTCTTTTTCACGTTGCCGGCGGTTCCGGCGTCAGCAGGGAGTTGATAATGAGAGGACCTTCCAACCTTGCACGGCCGACCATCTTCGTGGTGGATGACGACGCTGCAGTCCGCGACGCGCTCAAGCTGCTGCTGCGCTCGGTCGGCCACGCGGTGGAGACATTCGGCTCCGCGCAGGAGTTCCTCGA
>DATEML010000174.1:0-3118 GCA_035275585.1 Steroidobacteraceae bacterium
AGAGTCGACGGGGCCGCCGGCTGCGCGCGCAGACTTCAATGGATGCGCAGTCTCCAATTCGCAGGCGATCACCTTTACGGCAGGCCGCAACGCTCGCACGGCGTTCGCGACCCCGCACGCCAGGCCGCCGCCGCCGAACGGCACGAAGATCGCGTCGACGTCCGGCAGGTCCTCGATAATCTCCAGCGCAACCGTACCGTTCCCGGCAAACGCAGCGGGATCGCGTACGGCGTCGATGTACACGCTGTCGAACTGCGGATGATGACCGCTCGTGACGGCACTCCACCACTGCGCGAAAGGCTGCCTGACGATGCGTGCACCGAGTGCGCGCAGTTGCTCGAGCTTGGATTCCGCCGCGCCCTCCTCCGGCACTACTGCCGTCGCAGGAATACGGATGCGGTTCGCCATCCAGGCCATCGCGACGGCACTGTTGCCGGAGCTGAGCGTGTGCACGCCAGCCCGCAGCGTGCCCGGCGGCCGGGTCAAGATCGCATTGGCGATCGGGCGCAGCTTGAATGAGCCCGAGGGCTGCAGGTTCTCCAATTTCAGATGAACACGCTTGTCGGGGGTCGCGCCCGCACACAGCACGGCAGGTGTGCGCACGACGACACCGCCGAGCCGAGCGCGTGCGCTCTCGATCTCCGCGGTGCCGACGGCTTCAAACACTCATCGAATACTCATCCCGCGGGATTTCCCGGGGAACAATTCGCGCTGCTCATTGCTGCCCCTCGGTCAGAAGCTGATCCGTGCATTGACGCCGATCGTGCGCGGCTGAGCAGCTACGACGGCTTCGGGATCCTGGAACGTGCCTACGCCATCGTAGAGCGCGAGCTCGTCGGTGATGTTCTTCACGAACACGCCGACCTGCACGCGCTCTGTCAGATCCATGCGCGCCACGGCGTTCATGATCGTGTACGAGTCGAGCGTGATGTTGAACGGACTGCTCGGAACGAACTCGGTGTTCGTCTCGCCGCGGTAGGTCGCATCCAGCGAGAACGTGGTCGACCTGCCGAAGATCGGCACCTCGTAGCGCAGCTGGCCGTAGAGCTGGACATCCGGCGTGTTCGGGATTTCGTCGCCCTTGCGTCCGACGATCACGAACGGCGAGGCGCCCGGCAACACCGGCTGGTCCTCCGAGAGCTCGTGCTCGAAGAAGTACGTGCCCGTGAACGTCAGCGACAGGCGATCGGTGAGCAGAGAGTCCAGCGACCACTCGATGCCGGTCACGTCGGCGGCGCCGCCATTGGTCGTGAACGGGATGTTGCCGACCGGATCGCGCGGCTCGACCTGGATGTCGTTCCACTTGACGTGGAACACGGTCGCATTGAGCTGCAGCCGATTCTCCAGCCAGCGCGACTTGATGCCCATCTCGTAGTTCTTCAGATCGTCGGATTTGAAGGTGTCCGGGATGCCCGGCGCGAACGGCTGATTGCCGTTGTTGATGCCACCGACACGGAAGCCTTCCGAGTACAGCGCGTAGAACAGCACATCGTCGGTGGCCTGCAGCGACAGGCTGACCTTGGGCAACGTCGCGCTGCCGTCCTGCTTGAGCAGGCCGACCGCGTTGCCGTTCACCGTTGTGCCGATCTGTTCGCCTGCGACTGGCGCCGGCCCCGTGGGCGCGAAGGAGTGCAGAGTCGCCTGGATCGACTGCAGATCCGCATCCGACCAGCGCAAGCCGGCGAGCAGTGTCCAGCGCTCCGCGAACTTGAAGGTGGCTTCCCCGAAAACCGCCTTCTGTTCCACCTCATCCGAGCGCGTGCGGCCGAAGAAAGTGTTGCCGCCATTCAGCAGCGCATCGTCCGAGTTCAGCGCATTGAACGGCATCGGCCCGCCGCTGCCGTCGGTGGTGACGACGTGCACGTTGAACTCGTTCTCGTCCTTCTGATAGTAGGCGCCGGTCACGAAGTTGAACGGCAAGTCGAAGTCCGAAGCGAAGCGCAGCTCCGCCATCTTGGTCTTGTACTCCTGCGGCTGCTGCGTGATGCCCGCGATCGGTACGCCGAAGAACAGCAGGATCGGAGTGCTGTCGAACGTGAAATCGATGTCGTGCTCGTACTGCGAGGCGGCAAGCGAAATGTTGCCGCGCCCGACGTCATAGCGCAGCGTCCCTCCGAACAGATCGAAGTCGTCCTTGCGCGGGCTCTTCGTGATATCGGTGTTGATGAAATCTCTGTCGGGCGTGAACGACGCGAGTCCCGGCAGCGGTGTGAAGCCCGTGTTGCCGGGCAGCGAGGCGATTTCCGGCGGCTGGTCCGGATAGGCGGGCACGCCTTTGCTCGTGAAGCGCGGTGAGCCGTCGCTGTCCAGATTCTGCTTCACGTACATGAGGTCCACCGAGAGAGCGTCACTGGGTGTCCAGCGCGCGCTCAGACGGCCGCCGGTGATCTCGGTCGAGTTGATGTCCTCGTTCCTGCCGTCGAAGAGCGTCGTTCCGCCCGAGGTGCGTTCGAGGCGCGTCTGATCGATCCAGCCGTCGCGGTCCTCGCGATAGCCCACGAGGCGGATCGCGAATTTGTCGGCCGACAAGGGCACGTTGATCACGGCCGTGAGGCCATAGCCGGTGCCCCCGTCTTCGATAGAGCTCCAGTCGCCATCGGCGTAGGCGTCGAACTTCGAGGCGTCCGGCTTGTTCGTGATGAAACGGATGTTGCCTGCCATCGAGTTCGACCCGTACAGAGTTCCCTGCGGGCCGTTCAGCACTTCGACACGCTCAACATCCACGAGTTGGACCGGAGCATTCTTGCCGCCGCCGTCCTGCTGGTCGCTCGCAGTGATGACGTACTCGTCGAGATACGCGCCGACGACGGACGGTCCGCTGCCGTTGATGCCACGGATGATGTATTCGGAATCGCCGGGACCGAGGTTCTGGAACTGCAGGCCAGGAACGCTGCCGGCGAACGCTTCGAACGTCGTCTCGCGTTTCAGCGTGAGATCGGTGCCGCCGACCGCGTAAATCGATTCGGCGGTCTTTTGCACGTCGATTTCGCCGCGCTTGGTCGCAGTGACCACCACTTCTTCGAGCCCGCGGGCGGCCGACTCCGAAGTGTCCGCCGCATACACCTGTACGCACGCGGCGGCGCAGAACAACGTCGTGGCACGGCCGCAATTGAGTTTC
>DATEML010000175.1:0-3887 GCA_035275585.1 Steroidobacteraceae bacterium
GAACCTGCCGCTGCTCAAGCAATGCGACATCCAGGGCGCGTTGTTCGGCGCGCACGCACAGCGTGATCCAAAGGCCGTACAGGAAGAGACGCGCGAGCTGTTCGATCTTTACGCGCGCGGCGCGATCGAGCCGTACGTTTCGGCGCGATTCCCACTCGCTGAGGGCGGGCGGGCGATTGCCGAAGTCGCAGCGCGCCGCGCACTCGGAAAGCTCGTCGTCACGGCCGAAGTCTAGCTTCGCGCAGCGCAGTGCGCCGCACTTTGCCGGAGTCGTCGCGCAGCCGTTCGAACGTCGTTTCGAAGCTGCGCGGCAGCTTGTAGGTCACCAGGCGCTGCGCCAGGAAATCGCGCAGCGCGTCGACGTCGAAGGGCGCATCGCGACGCACTTCGATGATCGCGTGCACGCGCTGACCGAGATCTTCATCCGGCAGACCGATGGCCAAGCTCGCCAGCACGCCCGGAAATGCATCGACAGCGGCCTCGATCTCAGCGGGATAGATGTTCGCGCCGCCGCTGATGATGAGGTCGGTGCGACGATCGGCGAGATAGAGATAGCCCTCGGCGTCGATGCGCCCGAGATCGCCGAACGTCTCCCACTCGCCGCGCGCACGCGGCTGCGCGCCGAGGTAGTGATAAGTGGAGCCGAGACCGCCGACCGGCCGGAAATAAATCTCCCCGATCTCGCCCGGTGCGACGTCGTTGCCGGCCTCGTCGAGAATCCGCACGTTCGCACCGGACGCGACACGTCCGACCGAGCCGCGGTGCTCGAGCCACTCGCGCCCGCCGATGACTGTGGCGCCGATCGCCTCCGTGCCGGAGTACACCTCCCACACGCGATCGGGGCCGAGCCACTCGATCCATTTTTCCTTGAGCCACGGCGGACACGCAGCCGCGATGTGACACGCGAGCTCGAGCGAGGAGACGTCGTAGTTGGAGCGCGCCGCGTCGAGGCGCCAGATCCGATGCATCATCGTCGGCACCTGGTACAGCCACTCTGCGCGATGTGCTTCGACGAGGCGCAGCGTCTCGGCGGCATCGAACCGCGGCATGATCACGACGTGACAGCCCCAGCCGAGCGCCTGGTAGGCGAGCCCGAACGGCGCCGAGTGATACATCGGGCCGGGAATGATCACGGTGTCGGTCGCGCGCATGCCGACCGACGGAGCGTCGGGATCGAGCACCGCTCGCGTGTGATCGACGATGATCTTCGGGCGTCCGGTGCTGCCGCCGCTTGCGATGGCCTTGACGTGCGCCGAGATGCGCGGCGGGAGCGGCGTGTCCGCGCTCGCTGCGTCGAAAAATGATTGCTCGTCGACGACGGCGATCCGCGGGCGCAGTACGTCGAGCATCGCTTGCAACTCGAGCGGCGGCAGGCGATGCGACAACGGTGTCGGCGTAGCGCCGAGCATCCAGCAACCGAATGCAAGTTCCAGCACCGCCGGACCGGTCGGCAACGCGAGCGCGACGAAGTCGCCTTCCTGCACGCCCGCCTTCTGCAACGCATGCCCACGCGCACGGGCGCGAAATGCCAGCTCGCCTCGCGAAAGCGTCGTTGTCGCGCAGGTCAGCGCCGGCCGCTGCGGATCGCGCGCGGCCTGCACATCGAGCATCTGACCCAGCGGCTGCGGGTTTTTCGGCGGGACGAATGCGAACGCGCGCGTCATTCCGCCCGCTCGACGCTGGCGGCGTACGGACGCAGGCCGAAATACAGGAACAGCATGCTCACGGGCAGCACGACCGCTTCGACGCTGAACAGCGCATAGCGCAGTTGCGCCGGGTCGCGGAAGACGTAGTCGTTCAGCAGTGCGGGCACGGTCGGGCCGAGGCCGCTGGCAATGAGATTGCCGATGAAGAAATAGATCGCCGTCATCTGCGCGCGCAGCGGATTCGGCGTGATCACCTGCAACGCGGCTGCTGGCAGTCCCTGTGGGTATGCCATGAAGAACACCGCTCCGCCGAGCGTGATGGTGGCAAGCCATGCGTCGTCCAACAACGGCGTGACGAGCAGGAACGGGATGCCGGCCAGCATGCCGCCGAACGCAGCGCGCAGGATGGCATCGCGCCGTCCCGCTGCGGCAAGCCGACCGGCGATCCAGCCGCCGCTGTACACACCGGCGGTGCCCAGCACGAACAGCATCGCGCCGATGACGAAGCCCGCGCGCGGCGCATCCCATCCGTGCGTACGCATCATCAGCTCCGGCGCCCAGAACAGATAGCAGTTGATCCCGACCCCGAACAACGTGAATGCCGCGATGTGGCAGACGAGCGTGCGCACGTTCTCGCCCATGAAAGCTCGCAAAGCCCGCCAGCTGCTCGGCGCGGCATCGGTCGTCGCGACCTTGCGGGCGTGGGCGCGCCGCACCGGCTCGCGAATCAGGAACATCAGCAGCAACACGGGCAGACCGAGCGAGGCAACGATGAAGAACGTGAGTTGCCACGGAAATACTTCGCCGACCAGCGGCAGTTCGTGCATCGGCGCGTTCGAGACTGCCTTCACGACCGAGCCGCCGATCATCAGGGCCAGGCCCGCACCGAAATACAGCCCCATCGAGTACACGCTCACGGCCAGCGCGACCTTGCGTGGCGGGAAATAGTCGGCCAACAGCGAGAACGCGGCGGGAGAGAGCGCTGCCTCGCCCACTCCAACCCCGACTCGTGCGCCGAACAGGCCCCAGAAGCTGCGCGCGAGGCCGCAGGCGGCCGTCATCATGCTCCAGAACGCGAGGCCTGCCGCCATCAGGTTGCGACGATGGGTCTGGTCCGCGAGGCGCGCGATCGGAATGCCGAGCGTCGTGTAGAAGATCGAGAACGCGAGGCCGCCGAGCAGGCTCACTTCCGTGTCGCTGATGTGCAGGTCGCGGCGAATCGGCCCGATCAGCAGCGTCAGGATCTGCCGGTCGATGAACGAGCAGGTGTACGCGAGCGTGAGCACGATGACCACGAACCACGCGTAGGCGGGATTGACCCCGCTCTGCTCGGGCGCCAGCGCCGCAGGCGCGGCCTGTTCAGCCGCCGGCAACGACATCGGCGCGTCCGTTGTTGATCACCACGACGTTATCGCGAGCTGGCACGGTCGTGCGGAATGAGACCACATCGCCATCCTGCCAGATCTCGGTGCGCAGTACGTCACCCGGGTAGACGGGAGAGCTGATGCGCGCGCCGAAACCGCGCAGACGTCGCGGGTCGTATCCACACGCTGCGCGCAGCACCGCACGAGCTGCAAATCCGTACGTGCACATGCCATGCAGGATGGGTCGCGAGAAGCCCGCGGCGCGCGCCGTCGCAGGATCAGCGTGCAAGGGATTGCGATCGCCGCACAGCCGATAGGCGAGGGCTTGCTCGGGCCGAGTGACGCCTTCGACGACGGCATCGGGCGGACGTGTCGGTATCGCGTGCGGCGCCGGCGCGCTGCCGCTGGAGAAGCCGATACCGCCGTCCGCGCGCGCGAAATTGGTGATGATGTTGGTGGCGATCGGCTCGCCGCTGGCCGCATCGCGTAAAACCTGCTCGCAGACGACGAGCAGCCCGCGCCCGGGACCCTTGTCGTAGATGCCGGTGATGCGCGAGGAGACACGGCCGCGGCCGTCGGGCGGGATCGGCCGGTGGAAGATGTTGCGTTGCTCGCCGTGCAGCGACATCGCCAGATCCACGCCGCTCTCGCGCATCCAGCGGTCGTCGTAGTACAGCGTGATAGCCGCGGTCGGGCTGACGAGAAATCCCGGACCTTCCAGCAGATAGCGCAGTTCCTGCTCGTCGAGCGGGTCCTGGCCGAAGCCGGTCGCCAGCGCATACAGCTGGCAGTCGCGCTGGGTCCAGACGCACTCGTGCTCGGGCAGCTCCAGCGCCAGCAGGCGTTGCGGATTCACGGCCATGCTCGATCCCCCGCC
>DATEML010000176.1:0-7408 GCA_035275585.1 Steroidobacteraceae bacterium
GTCGTCGACGAACAGGCCGACGCGGCGGCCGTCGCCTTCCACGACCATGATCAGGCCCTCGTGCAGCTCGGTCGCGCGCGGCCGCACGCCGAACACCTCGTGCAGGCGCACGATCGGCACGTAGCCGTCGCGGAACCAGAAAACTTCCTGGTGACCGGCGATACGGTTGACGCCGCCGGCTCCGAGCTGGAGCGATTCGATGATCGTGATCAGCGGCACGATGTAGGTCTCGCTGCCGACCGACACGGACTGGCCATCGACGATCGCGAGCGTCAGCGGCAGAGTGATGATGAATCGCGAGCCGCGGCCGGCCGTCGAGCGCACTTCGATACTGCCGCCGAGCTCCTTGATGTTCCGCCGTACGACGTCCATGCCGACACCGCGTCCCGAGATATCAGTCGCCTGATCCGCGGTAGAGAAGCCGGCCATGAAAATGACGTCGCAGATCTGCTCGTCGCTCAGCTCTTCGTTCGCGCCGACCAGTCCGCGCTCGCGCGCCTTTGCCAGGATGCGCTCGCGCTGCAGACCGCCGCCGTCGTCGCACACTTCCACGACGATGTTGCCGCCCTTGTGATACGCCTCGAGCGAAATGACGCCAGTCGCCGGCTTGCCGGCCGCGACGCGCGCCTGCGGCAGCTCGATGCCGTGATCGACGCTGTTGCGCACCAGGTGCACGAGCGGATCGCCGATCTTCTCCAGCACCGTCTTGTCGAGCTCGGTCTGGTCGCCGATGACCTTCAGCTCGACTTGCTTGCCGAGCCGCTGACTCAGGTCGCGCAGCATGCGCGGGAAGCGGCTGAATACGAAACTGATCGGCAGCATGCGCACGCGCATGACGCTTTCCTGCAGCTCGCGCACGTTGCGCTCGAGTTGCGCGAGTCCGGCGCGCAGCTGCTCGGCCAGACCGCCGGTGATCTTCGTGCCGAGCTGCGTGAGCATCGACTGCGTGATGACGAGCTCACCGACGGTGTTCATCAGCTCGTCGATCTTCTCCGTGCTGACGCGGATCGAGCTGCCATCGCCCAGGCCCTGCTTCGGCGCATCCGCGGATTCGGTCGCTACCTGCCGCGCGGCCTCGGGCGCTTTCGTCTCCACGACGACCAGCGCGGGCTTGGCGCTCGCTGCAGCAGCGGCGGCGTTCTCGTCGTGAATCTTCAGGTCGCAGTCGCCTTCCGCCCAATCGAAGACCTGGTCGATCACTTCGCGCGTGGCGTCGGTGTCGACCGTCAGGTCCCAGGAGAGGTAGCAGGACTCGGGATCGAGGTCGCGCAGCGCGGGCAGGTTCTGAGCAGCGACGGTGACGTTGAGGTCGCCCAGATCCGCCAGCTCACGCAACATGCGCAGCGGATCGTTGCCGTGCACGAACAATTGCGCGTACGGACGGAAGCTGATGCGCCAGCGATGCGCGTTGCGGGCAGGTGCCGGCGCGGCGGCAACTGCAACGGTCGGCGGGGAATTCTTCTGCACGATCGCCAGCTCGAGGTCGAACTGCAGATCGGCCACTCGCTGCGCGTCGATCGGCGTCTTGTGCTGCACGGCGCGCAGCATCTCGCGCATGATGTCGACCGACTTCAACAGGAGATCGGTGATGTAACGCGTCACCTGCATGCGGTTGCCGCGCAGCTCGTCGAGCATCGTCTCGCAGGTGTGCGTGAACGACGCGACCTCGGCGAAGCCGAAGGTGGCGCTACCACCCTTGATCGAGTGCGCGACGCGGAAGATCGTGTTGATCGTTTCCGCATCCGGCGCGCCGACGTTCAGCTTGAGCAGCGCCGCCTCCATGGTATCGAGCGCTTCGAAGCTCTCGTCGAAGAAGGCGTCGTGGAATTGTGCCAGGTCGAGTGCCATGACTACCTCAGCAGCACCCGGTGCACGGTCGCGATCAGCTGCGCCGGATCGAACGGCTTGACGATCCAGCCGGTCGCGCCCGCGGTCTTGCCCTCGCGCTTGCGATCCGCGGAGTTCTCGGTCGTCAGCATCAGGATCGGCGTATGGCGATACTGCGGTTCGGCGCGCAGTGCGCGAATCACTTCGAAGCCGTCGCGGACCGGCATGTTCACGTCGAGCAGCACCAGGTCGAACGCGGTCTGTGCGGCGAGACGCAGTGCCTCATCGCCATCTTCTGCCGAGGTCACTTCGAAACCGGCACTGCCGAGCGACATCCGCACCATGTCGCGCATCGACGGCGAATCGTCCGCGGCCAGGATGCGCATCATCGCGTCACCTCGGCCTGCGGCAGGCACAGCAACGGTTCGACGCCGAGCAGACGCGCGGCTTCGCGCACGACGCTCGAGTCGCCGAGCCACTCGACCTTGCGTTGCTGCGCGGACCGATCACGCACGAATGCGCACAGCACCTGCACCGTGGAAGTGTCGACGCGTTCGACGCTGCCAACATCGAGTGTCACCGGCGCGGCCTGCTCGAGATGGAGGCACAGCGACTGCTTCAGCTCCGCGGCGTCCTTTACGCTGCAGTTGCTGGCAAGCACGATCATGGGCTGCGCCGTTGCGCGCTTCCGTTTCGCCTTCTTGGTACTCATCGGTTTCGTTCGGACGGATTTCACAGATTCCCTTGCGCTATCGGCATTTGGCCTAGCGTCTTTAGGGGATCGCAGAGCTGCTCAAGGTCCGGGCGCAGCTGCCGCTAAATTGTTGAAGCAGTTCACAGCGGAACAGTGAATATCGGTCCAAGACGATGCGTGTCGACCTGGTCAATCTCCTCGGATCGGGCAGCAGCCCGAGCCCGGGCGGGCTAGCGGAATGGCGCGTCGGCGCCATTCTCGAAGCCATCGCGGTCCGCGACATCCGTGGCGGACAGCTGTGGCTGGAGATTGCCGGCCAGCGCCATCCGGCCCGCCTCGCCTCCGGCGACGCCACCGGACCGAAGGACGGTGAGCGTCTGCAGTTGCGCGTGTTGCGCAACAGCCCGGTGCTCGCGCTCGAAACGATCTCGACGCAGGCGACCGAGTCGTCGGCGCAAAGCGCGGTCATCGCCGACGCGCTGCGCAAGTTCGTGCCGCGGCAGCAAAGTCCCGCACTGCTGCTCGCAAACCTCGCCTGGATCGCCCAACGCAAGGGCGGAGTCGAAACTCTGCCTCGCAGCGTCGTGCAGGCGGCCGCACATTTGTGGCATGCACTGCCGGAGGCCGAGTCGCTCGCGGATCCTGCCACGCTGGAAGCCGCGATCGCGCGCTCCGGCGTGTTCCTCGAATCGAATCTCGCTGCGCATCGCGGACCGCCCGACCCGCGCATCGCATCCGATCTCAAGACGCTCTTGCTCGCGCTCACTCGCACGCTGCAGACGCAGGGCGCAAAGCCTTCGTCCGTGCACGGCGACGACGTCATGCACGCTCCCGTTCCGAATGCGCGTGCGCCGCTCACCGCCCTGCCCGGCGCGCCGGCGACGTTGGCTGTGCTCGACGAGCCGACGCAACAGCTCAATGAGCTGGCGCGGCAGGCCGACGGGACGCTTGCCCGTCTGACGACTGTGCAGATTTCGAACAGCGCGCCCGACCCGGCCGTGCAATCGATGCTGATCGACTTGCCCGTGCGGCATGAAGATCGCGCAGCCGTCTTGCGATTGAAGATCGAACGGGACGGCTCACGTCGCCGCGATGGCGACGGGGCGGAATCCTGGACGGTCGAGGCCGCTGTGGACCTTGGCGCCATCGGCGCGCTGCACGCGAAAGTCACACTGATTGGCAAACGCATCGGCGTACAGCTGCGTGCGGAGTCGCCTGCAATCGTCGCCGCGCTGTCACAGCGCGCGGACGAGCTCGAAGCGATGCTCGCGGAATCCGGTCTCGACGTGGATCGCGTCGTATGCCTGCACGGCATGCCGGCGGGCGATCTCGGCGTGCGGGCGGCGCGATTGCTGGATGTGCGCGCATGAACGAGCGCAATCGTCCACCGCTGGCTGTCGCGCTTCACTACAGTGGTTCCGGCGCACCGCGCGTCGTTGCCAAGGGCGGTGGGCTCGTTGCCGAGCGCATCGTGGAGACGGCGCGCGATCACAACGTGCCCTTGCAGCAGGACTCGGCGCTCGCCGCCGCGCTTTCGCGCATCGACCTCGGACGCGAGATTCCGCGCGAACTGTATGTCGCCGTCGCGCACGTGCTCGCCTTCGCCTGGTCGATCGCGGGTAAGAGCGGGTAAGAACAGAGGCTAGCGGGCTGTGTGGGTCAGGCTTTAGCCTGACCCACACCACTAGCCGACGACGCTGAGCAGCGAACCGCGTTTCCGACCAGCCGCAGGCTGCGGTGCGGGTGCCGGCGCTTCGAACTTCGGCCGCGTATTCTTCGTCGGATGCAAACGGCTCAGCAGCTCGGCTTCGTGCCGGGTGATGCCACAGCTCGCGACCAACTCCTCGACGCCGGCGCCGTTCTTGACGAGCCGCGCCGCCAGGTCGTACCCGCGCTGGGAGCTGACCGCACCCGCCGGGGCGAGCCTCGAATCCGATTCCGCGCGCTCGCTCAGCGACTCCATGCGGGCATTCATGACCGCGATGGTCTCGTGCAGGCTGCGGACCTCCGCAAACGTACGCTGCAAGTCGACACGCAGCTGCTGCATGTGCCGCTCGTCCGAACGGCGCCAGCGGCTGAACGCCAAGGTGAAGATCCAGAACGCGCCTAGCAGCAGCGCAGCGCGACCGATCATCAGCATCGTCTCGAGAGACGGATTGGGGAGGATCTCGAACATCGCCAGCTCCTGTGACGGCCGTCACACTGCGTCAGGAATCCGACGCCGGAATGACGGCCCTACAGAGGAGAAAGCAGGATGCGTGCCAAGGTCCAGGACCTACAGCCACTCGCGCGCGAACACCTTCACCGGATCGCCGGGCCGGAATTCCTGCTGGCGCTCGAACTTCATACCCGCTTTTTCCAGCACGCGGATCGAGTTTGCGTTGTCGGGCGACACGATCGCGAGAATGCGCTTGAGGCCGAAGATGCGATTGCCGTGATCGAGCACTGCGGCGGCAGCCTCGTACGCGTAGCCCTTGCCACGGAACTCGGGCAGGAATGCGTAGCCGACATCCGCGTCCGGCAGTGTGTCGCGCTTGATCAGCCCGCACATGCCGACCACCGCGCCGCTGTCGCGTTCTTCGACGCGATACATGCCGTAGCCGTAACGCTCGTACATGTCGAGCGGCCCCTCGCGCAGGTAGCGACGCGCGTCGTCGAGACTGTGCACGTTCTTGTCGCCGATGAAGCGCAGCCAGGACGGGTCGTTGACGAGTCGGAAGATGAATTCAGCATCGCTCAGCGCGAAGCGGCGCAGCGTGAGCCGGTCGGTTTCGAGGACGTGCATGAGCACATGTTAGCAAGAGTCAGGCTTTAGCCTGACCACAGTCGGATCGGCTAGCATAACCACGCGCCAACCGGGCCGTACCAGGGGAAGGTCGATGAAGAAGCTCGTCGCCGTCGCGATCGCTGTCATCGCGGTTATCGCCATCGTTATCTACTTCGGCCATTCCGCCGAGACGACGCTCCCTGCCGCAATCAATCCTGTGCAATCTCACGCGCCCATGCACGAGGCGGCACCTCGTCAAGATCACACTGCATCTGTCGAACCAAGGCCGCAGGCTACGCCGACGCAGGCGCGTACAGGCGCGCCGCAAACAGACACGCCGGTTGACGACGGAGATCCGCGTCGGGCGGTCACGAGACTCACGAAACAAGAACTACAACAGCTGGCAGCATGCGACGCGGCGTGGCAACGCAAGACGAAGCTCGAGCAGGCTGCGCGCGACGCCGAACAGAAGGATCCTGCCTGGGCTTACCAAATGGAGGCCAAGCTGCGCGAGTACACCTCGAAGCGCTTCCAGTCGATTCCGATCGAAGTGACCAGCATCGATTGCAAGACGACCTTCTGTGATGTCACGGCGCAAGGTTTCGCACCCGACACGGCGGCGGAGTTCAACAGAGTGATCGATGCCCTCGGGCTGGAACGGCGGGGCGATTTCCAGGGTATGTCCGTGTGGCACACCGAGGAGGCGGGTAAGACACTGCACTTCGCTCAGGTGAAGCGTAAGCAGGAGCGCGCGACGGCGCCCGAACCGGTCACGGCGGAACAGCTGGCGTGTATGAAGCTGGCCAGCCTGCAATCGGAGCGCGAGCTCGCTGCCCGCGATGCGGAGCCGCGGGACGCGGGCTGGGCCGACCCGATGGAACAGCTGCTCCGCCAGCACCTGACCGCGAAGTTGGCGAAACACCCCGTCGAGCGCCTCGACATCGCCTGCAAAACGACGTTCTGCGAGATCAAGGCCAGTGGCCCGATCGGGGAGTCCCACGAGGCGTTTCAGAGGGTTTCACAGGAGATCGCCTCGGAGCCCTGGGCCGACATGGAGAGCGGCGGAGGCGGCAGCAGCAGCGACGGGATCCGGTGGGAAGGGACCCAGACGCTGCTGCGCCGCAAGTCACAGTAGGTCCGCCACTGCAGAAGCCGAGCCGATCAGGGCGTAAAACATGTATATTCGCGCCCGCAGTGGAGGCACGCGCCCGTGGTTTGCCGTTTAGCCTGCAGAACGTCTCTAAAAAGGGTCTTTTTCAATGAGCAAGATTTACGTGGGCAATCTGCCCTTTAGCGCCGATGAAGCCGCGGTGCGCGCGCTGTTCGAACAGCACGGCACGGTCGAATCGGTCAGCCTGATCAACGATCGCGAGACCGGCCGTCCCCGTGGATTCGGCTTCGTCGAGATGCCCAGTGCCGACGCGGCCCGCGCGATCCAGGCCCTGAATGGCAAGGACATGGGCGGCCGTCCGCTGAAAGTCAACGAAGCGCAGGACAAGCCCAAGGGCGGCGGTCGTGGCGGCGGCGGTGGCGGTTACGGCGGTGGTCGTGGCGGCGGCGGCGGCTATGGCGGTGGTGGCGGCGGCGGCGGCCGCTGGTAATCCCCGCAGTCCGACGCTCTTCGGCGGGTCAGGTCTTGGCCTGACCCTCTACGGTAACGTCCTGCTCGTGCTGGCCGGCGGCAGGGACGCTTCGGTAGTGGCCGGCTGCGGCAACGCAGTCGGCACTGTCGGCGCCTCCTCGTTGTGTCCGCGCTCGCCTGCGTAGTCGCCTTCCGGACGACTGCTCCCACCGAGAATCACGAGCACGACGCGGCGATTGGCATTGCGGCCCTCCGGCGTCGCATTGCTCTCCACCGGTCGGTTCTCGCCCAGGCCGACCACGGCCAATCGCGCGGGATCCATCCCAGCGCGCGTGAACAAGTGCACGACACTCGCTGCACGTGCCGACGAAAGCTCCCAGTTCGACGGAAACGCCGGCTTGTTGATCGGCCGGTTGTCCGTGTGCCCCTCGACGCGGATCGCGTTCGGGAACGGCTTCAATGTCTCGGCGAGCTGCGTCAGCACCTGCTCCGCCGGGGGCGACAGCGTCGCCACGCCGCTCGGAAACAGAATGTCCGT
>DATEML010000177.1:0-3355 GCA_035275585.1 Steroidobacteraceae bacterium
CAAGAATCTGCGCGTGACCACCGACCTTCTGCAGGCGCAGACCACCGAAGTCGGCAGCGGCAAGGTCGACTGGAAGCGCGTGTTCAAGGCCATGGAGCCGAAGCGCATCGCGCACTACTTCGTCGAGCAGGAGAACTTCGACCGCCTGCCGCTCGAATCGGTGAAGATCAGCTTCGACTACCTTCGCGGGCTCGGCACGCAGGAGCGCTGAGTGTCAATGCGACGACGGCTGCGCCTGGGGATGATCGGCGGCGGTCGCGGCGCGTTCATCGGCGCCGTGCATCGCATCGCCGCGCGCCTCGACGATCGCTACGAGCTCGTCGCCGGCGTGTTCTCCTCGGATCCGCAACGCTCGCGCGAGAGCGGCGCCGAGCTGCTGCTCGATCCTGGCCGCTGCTATGCGTCCGTGGATGAAATGATCCGGGCGGAAAGCGCACGCGCGGATCGCATCGACGTGGTCGCGATCGTGACGCCGAATCATCTGCATCACGCCGGCGCCAGGAAGTTTCTCGATGCCGGCTGTCACGTGATCTGCGACAAGCCGATGACGACGAGCGTCGCGGATGCCGACGATCTGGTCAGCGCGGCCGAGCGCGCGCAGCGCGTGCTGGCGGTCACCTACAACTACAGCGGTTATCCGCTGGTGCGACAGGCGAAGGAAATGATCGCGGCGGGCGAGCTGGGCGAGGTGCGCCTGGTACAGGTCGAATACGCGCAGGATTGGCTGACGACGCCGCTGGAAGTCGAAGGTCAGAAGCAAGCGTCGTGGCGCACGGACCCGCAAAAGGCCGGAGCTGCAGGATCCGTCGGCGATATCGGCACGCACGCGTTCCATCTAGCCGAGTTCGTCAGTGGCTTGCGCGTGACGCAGATTGGAGCGGATCTCTCGACGCACGTCGCGGGCCGCAAGCTGGACGACGACGCGCAGATGCTGCTGCGTTTCGCGAACGGAGCGCGCGGCGCGCTCTGGTGCACCCAGATCGCGCCGGGCAATGAAAACGGTCTGCGCCTGCGGATCTACGGCGCCAAGGGCGGACTCGAGTGGTCGCAGGAAGAACCGAATCACATGCGGCACGCGCCGTACGGTCAGCAACCGCGCGTCATCGCGCGCGGCGGGCCGGGCCTGGCGCCGATTGCCGCGAACGCTGCGCGCATTCCTGCCGGACATCCGGAAGGCTACCTGGAAGGCTTCGCGCAGGTGTACCGCGACATCGCGGATCTGATCGCCGCGTATGATGCGAAGATTGCGCCGCCGGCCGGTGCGTTGCTCGTGCCGACGGCAAAAGATGGGTTGCGTGGCGTGCAGTTCGTGCAGGCCGCGGTTGAATCGAGCCGCAAAGATGCGGCGTGGGTGAACTTGTGAGGAGTGGACCATGCTTCGATCGTTTTTTCTCGGTTGCGCCGTAGCGCTCGCAGGATTCGCAGCCATGACCGTCAGCGCGAAGGAATACGGTCAGTGGCAGCCATTGTTCAACGGCAAGAACCTCGACGGCTGGCAGCATGTCGGCCCGGGCGAATTCGTGATCGAGAATGGCGAGCTCAAGACGACAGGCGGCATGGGCCTGTTGTGGTACACGAAAGAGAAGATCAGCAACTCCGTCGTGCGCGTCGTATTCCGCGTGCCCGAGCCGACGAAGGGCGGCAACTCCGGTATCTTCATTCGCATCCCGACCGAGCCGACCGAGCCGTGGATGCCGGTGAACAAGGGCTACGAGGTGCAGATCGATTTCAGCGAGAACGACTATCACCGCACCGGCGTGTTGTATTCGCTCACCAAGGCACTGGCGAAGCCGGAGCCGAAGGAATGGAACACGATGGAAATCACGCTGACGGACGATCGCACGGTCGTCACGCTCAATGGCGAGAAGATCACGGACTACAAGGAAGGCGATCCGGTGCCGGAAAAGAAGGCGTCGTCGGAGCCGGATCGCGGCCGACGCGCGGCCGCCGGCTACATCGGCTTGCAGAATCACAACGACAAGGACGTGGTGCTGTTTCGTGAAATCAGCATCAAGAAGTTGAAGTAACAGCCATGGCGATGATTCAGGTCGGTGGCCTGCAGAAAGAGTACGACGTGATCGTCGTCGGCTCCGGCGCGGCCGGCGGCCAGACGGCGTACACGCTGACGATGGACGGCGCGAAGGTGCTGATGCTGGAAGCGGGCCGCAACTACGTGCCCGAGACCGAGACGCCGATGTTCCAGACGCCCGACCAGGCGCCGCTGCGGGGCACCTCGACCCCGGACAAGGAATTCGGCTTCTACGATTCCACGATCGACGGCGGCTGGGAGATGCCGGGCGAGCCCTATTCGAGCGCGTCGAACGACCCTGAGCAGCGCTTCTGGTGGTGGCGTGCACGCATGCTCGGCGGACGCACCAATCACTGGGGCCGCATCTCGCTGCGCAACGGTCCGTACGATTTCAAGCCGCACACCCGCGACGGGCTGGGCTTCGACTGGCCGATCGGCTACGAGGACGTCGCGCCGTACTACGACAAAGTGGAAATGCTGATCGGTGTGTACGGCGACAACGACGGCATGGAGAACACGCCGAACTCGTCGCCGGGCTGCCTGTTGCCGCCGCCGAAGCCGCGCGCCGGTGAACTGCTGATCCGCAAGCATGCGAAGACGCTCGGCGTGCCGGTCGTTGCGGCTCATCGTGCCGTGCTCACGCAGCAACTCGATCACAAGCGCCTGCCGCCGTTGCTGCATCCGGGCAACGAGCGCGCGCAGAAAATTCTCGCCGAGCACATGCGCAGCCGCGCGGCGTGCTTCTGGGCGACGGATTGCGGCCGCGGCTGCTCGATCAAAGCCACCTACCAGTCGACGACGGTGCATCTGCCGCCGGCGATGGCGACCGGCAATCTCGACATCCTGACGCACGCGATGGTGCGCGAAGTCGAGCTCGACAAGCGCGGCCTCGCATCCGGCGTCGTGTTCATCGACAAGACGACCGGCAAGGAGCAGCGCGCGAAGGCGCGCGTCGTCGTGCTCGCCGCGAGCGCCTGCGAGAGCGTGCGCATCCTGCTCAATTCGAAATCGACGAAATTCCCGCAGGGCCTCGCGAACTCGAGCGGCAAGGTCGGCAAGTACCTGATGGACACGGTGGGCTCGCCCGTGAGCGGTCAGATCCCGGTGCTGGAGAATCTGCCGCCGCACAACGAGGACGGCGCCGGCGGCATCCACGTCTATTCGCCGTGGTGGTTGTACAAGGAGGCCGGCAAGCTCGGCTTCGCACGCGGCTATCACATCGAGATGGGCAGCGGCCGGCGCATGCCGAGCGTCGGCTCGATGGGCTCGATGGCGGATTTCGCCGGCGGCTACGGCCGCAAGCTGAAGGAAGACATGCGGCGCTAT
>DATEML010000178.1:0-17058 GCA_035275585.1 Steroidobacteraceae bacterium
TGAACCGCTTCCAGCCCGGCGACGCCGAGTTGGGCGCCGACTGGCCGGGTGGCTTCTACTGCCCGTGCCACGGCTCGAAATTCGATCTGTCGGGCCGGGTATTCAAGGACGTTCCCGCACCGCTGAACCTGAAAGTGCCGCCGTATCGCTTCATCAACGAAGGCCTGGTGCAGATCGGCGTCGACGCGGAGGTTTCCTGATGAGCGCCACTCCCGAGGTCGACGAACGCTCGCGGCTCGGCGCGCTCGCCGACTGGATCGATGCGCGCTTCCCGATGACCCGCCTGTGGAAGGAGCACGCTAGCGAGTATTACGCGCCGAAGAACTTCAATTTCTGGTACTACTTCGGCGTGCTCGCGTCGGTGGTGCTGGTGCTGCAGATCGTCACCGGTATTTTCCTGACGATGAACTACAAGCCCTCGGCCACGGACGCGTTCGCGTCGGTCGAGTACATCATGCGCGACGTGGAGTGGGGCTGGCTGATCCGCTACATGCATTCCACCGGCGCGTCGGCGTTCTTCATCGTCGTCTACCTGCACATGTTCCGCGGCCTGATGTACGGCTCGTTCAAGAATCCGCGCGAGCTGGTGTGGATCTTCGGCATGCTGATCTACCTGTGCCTGATGGCCGAAGCCTTCTTCGGCTACCTGCTGCCGTGGGGCAACATGTCGTACTGGGGCGCGCAGGTGATCGTGTCGCTGTTCGGCGCGATTCCCGGCATCGGCGAGTCGCTGGTCGATTGGATCCGCGGCGACTACTTCATCTCCGACATCACGCTGAACCGTTTCTTTGCGCTGCACGTCGTGGCGCTGCCGATAGCGCTGATCTTCCTGGTCATCGCGCACATCCTGGCGCTGCACGAAGTCGGTTCGAACAACCCGGACGGCGTCGAGATCAAGAAGGTCAAGGGTCCCGACGGTCACCCGGTGGATGGCATCCCATTCCATCCGTATTACACGGTGCACGACCTCGTGGCAGTCATCGTGTTCGCGGCGCTGTTCTCCGCCGTGATGTTCTTCGCGCCGACGATGGGCGGCTACTTCCTCGAGCACGCCAACTTCGAGCCGGCCAATGCGCTGCAGACGCCCGAGCACATCGCGCCGGTGTGGTACTTCACGCCGTACTACGCGATCCTGCGCGCCGTGCCGAGCAAGCTGTTCGGCGTGCTGCTGATGGGCACCGCGGTGCTGGCGTTCTTCTTCGTGCCGTGGCTGGACCGCTCGCGCGTGAAGTCGATCCGCTATCGCGGCTGGCTGTATCGCGGCTGGCTCATCGCGTTCGCCATCAGTTTCCTTGCGCTCGGCTACCTCGGGCTCAAGCCGGCCACGCCGCTCTACACCAACGCGGCGCGCGTCTTCACCGTCGTGTACTTCTTCTTCTTTATCCTGATGCCGTGGTACACGAAGGCCGATCAGACCAAGCCGGTGCCGGAGCGGGTGAATTACCATGCCCACTGAGAAGAACAAGCGGATGGCGGCTAGCGGATGGCGCGTGGTCGTGCTTGCCCTGGCGCTGGGCGTCTCGGGTGCGAGTTCAGCCGCCGAACACGGTGGCGGCGTCATCGAGCCGGCGCACAACGACATCACCAACGTCGCGTCGCTCCAGCGCGGCGCGCGCAACTTCGTCAACTATTGCATGGGCTGTCACTCGGCGCGCTACGTGCGCTACGGCCGCCTCGGCGAGGACCTCGGCCTGTCGGAACAGCAGGTCATCGACAACCTGATGTTCACCGGTGAGCGCATTCACGACACGATGAAGATCAGCATGCGTCCCGAGGATGCGGCGCGCTGGTTCGGCGTAACGCCGCCCGACCTGTCGCTGATCGCTCGCAGCCGCGGCACGGACTACATTTACTCGTTCCTGAAGTCGTTCTACGTGGATCCGAGCCGGCCGACCGGCGTGAACAATCGGGTCATGCCGCAGACGGCGATGCCAGACGTCTTGTGGGAGTTGCAGGGCGTGCAAGAGGCCGTGTACGAGGGCGAGAGCGACGCCGAGCATAACGCGGTCCACAAGCGCTTCAAGGAGTTCCGGCCGATCCGGCCCGGCACCCTGACGCCGAAGGAATACGACGAGTTCGTGCGCGATACTGTGAACTTCCTCGACTACATCGGGGAACCCATGCAACTGGAAAGGCGTAGCATTGGTTTCCGAGTACTGGCGTTCCTGCTGGTCTTTTTTCTCTTCGCCTATTTCCTCAAGAAGGAGTACTGGAAGGACGTGAAGTAGCGCGCGAGCGCACGTCCCCCAGCAAAACACCGCCGTGATGACGCTCTTCTCCAGGGCCGACGATCCGTGGAGCCACCGCACGCGCATCGTCCTGGCGGAGAAGAGCATTCACGTCGAGACGATCGACGTGCAGGGAGGCAATCTCCCCGAGGATCTGCTCGACCTGAACCCGTACCACACGGTGCCGACGCTGGTGGATCGCGACCTCGTGCTGTACGACTCGCGCGTCATCATCGAATACCTGGATGAGCGTTTCCCGCATCCGCCGCTCATGCCGGTCGATCCGGTCGCGCGCGCGCAGTTCCGGCTCGCGCTCTATCGCATAGAGCGTGACTGGTACAGCCTGGCGCAGCAGATCGACGACGTTGCCGACCGCAAGCAAGGCCAGCGGGCGCGCAAGATCCTGCGCGACAGCATTCTCGCCAGCACCGACGTGTTCAAGGCGAAGCCGTATTTCCTCTCCGACGAGTTCTCGCTGGTGGACGCCTCGATCGCGCCGATCCTGTGGCGGTTGCCCGGCTGGGAGATCGACCTGCCGCCGCAGGCGCAGGTGATCACGAAATATGCCAACCTGGTGTTCTCGCGTCCGGCGTTCCGCCATAGCCTGTCACGCGTCGAGCAGGAGATGCGTCCATAACGACCATGGCGGATACACCTGTTAGATCACGGCGCCCGTACCTGCTGCGCGCCATGCACGAATGGATCAGCGACAGCAATCAGACCCCGCACATCGTGGTCGACGCGTCGATGGAAGGCGTGGAAGTGCCGCGGCAGTACGTGCAGGGCGGCAAGATCATCCTCAACGTCAGCAGCAATGCCACGAGCATGCTCAGTCTGGGCAACGACATCGTGCGCTTTCGCGCGCGCTTCGGCGCGGCGACGTACGACGTCAGCGTGCCGATCGGCGCAGTGCTCGGCATCTACGCGCGCGAGACGGGACAGGGGATGATCTTCTCCGAAGCCGACACGCCGCCGCAGCCGCCCACGCCGCCGAGCGAGCCGGCGCCGACCACTGGCGAAAGCAAGCGCGCCAAGCCGACGCTCAAAGTGATCAAATAAGCGTGATCAGGTAGGCGCGTACGCCGGTCGAGCTCAGGGATTGAGCCGCGTGCTGCTCCAGGGGCCGCCCGTGAACGCGTACTCGCCCGCAGGCTGCACTTGGCGCGTCCAGACCGCGCGATCGTGTACACGGTTCGCACCCTCCGCCCACAGCTCGATCCTTTCCACCCACAGGCGATGACCGCCCCAGTGCGGCGGTCTCGGCACCGTGCCGCTCGTGGCGCCCGGAGCGATGCCGAAGCGCGCGGCCACCTCGCGGACACGCTGCTGGAGCGCTTCACGCGAGGCGAGCGGTTCGCTCTGTGCGCTGGCCCATGCGGCAACCCGGCTCTCGAGCGCACGGCTTGCGAAATACTCGTCGCTCTCGCCGGCGGGCGAACGCAGGATCGGGCCTTCGATGCGCACCTGCCGGTGCAGGGCGTCCCAGTGGAACACTGCAGCTGCGCGCGGCCGCGCCGCGAGCTCCTGCCCCTTGCGCGACTGGTAGTTCGTGAAGAAGACGATGTAGCCGGCATCGACGACGACGCGCTTGCACAGAAGCACTCGCGCCGATGGGTCGCCGTTGCTCGCGGCCGTCGCGACGACCATCGCATCCGGATTGGGTTGCGTGCGACGCGCGAGCGCTTCCCGGAACCACTCGTGGAACAGCGGCATCGGATCGACCGGCAAGGGTTCGGGCAATGACAGTTCGGAAGACATGCCGCAATTATGCCCCTTGGCGCAAATTGCAGCGCAATCATCCCGCTAGCCCTTCCCCGCGAGGTTAGCGGAATCGCCGTACGCCGCACGACGGGCATCCGCGCTTGCGGGGGTCGCGCAGCCTTAGTACAAAGCTGAGGCGAATTTTGCATACAACCGGGAACCGCCCGCGCATGACTCTGGATGAGCTACGCGAACGTTTGACCGCGCTCGACCGGCAGCTACTGGTGCTCGTCGCCGAGCGGCAGGCGCTCAGCCGTCAGGTTGCCGAAGTGAAGCGCTCGGAGGGGCGGCCCACGCGCGACTTCCAGCGCGAGCGCGACGTGCTGTTGCAGGCGCGTGCAGCGGCGGAGTCGCTCGGTGTCTCGCCCGCGCTCGCCGAAGCGGTGCTGAGGTTGCTGATACGCGGCTCGCTGACTGCGCAAGAGCGTATTCGTGTCGCTGCCGGCGGACGTGGCAGCGGACGCACTGCACTTGTCATCGGCGGCGCCGGCAAGATGGGTCGGTGGTTCTGCGAATTCCTGTCTTCGCAGGGCTACGCCGTGACTGTCGCAGATCCGGCAGTCGCCACGGAGCGCGAAGGTGTGGAGATCGCACGTTCGCTGCGTGACTGGCGCGACAGCGCTCTCGACGAAGATCTCATCGTCGTCGCGACGCCGCTGCAGATTGCCGACGTCATCCTGCAGGAGCTGGCAGCTCGTCGGCCGCGCGGCACGATTTTCGACATCGGCTCGCTCAAGACGCCGCTGCGGGCCGGAATCGGCGCACTGCAGAGCGCAGGGTGCAACGTCACCTCGGTGCATCCGATGTTCGGACCGGACACCGAGCTGTTGTCCGGCCGCCATGTCATCTTCATCGACGTCGGTTGTCCGCAGGCGGTCCAGCAGGCGCGCGAGCTGTTCGGCTCGACGATGGCCGAGCAGGTCGTGATGACGCTCGACGAGCACGACCGGTTGATCGCCTACGTGCTCGGCTTGTCGCACGCGTTGAACATCGCTTTCTTCACGGCGCTGGCAGGCAGCGGTGAAGCCGCGCCGCGCCTGGCGCAGTTGTCGAGCACGACGTACGACGCGCAGGTCGACGTCGCGAGCAAAGTCGCCGGCGAAAGCCCGGAACTCTATTTCGAGATCCAGCATCTCAATGACTATGGACGCGAATCGCTGCAGGCGCTGCGCGGTGCCGTAGAGCTCATATGGCAGTCCGTCACGACGGGCGACGCCCGCCAGTTCGCCGAGATGATGCAGCGAGGTCGCGAGTACCTCGCCGGCCGCGCACGCCCGGAGGGCGCCTGATGTCGGCGCGCGATCTCGAGGGCGAAGTCCGCGAGCTGCGCGCGCGCATCGCGACGCTGGTCGACGAGGCGGCCAACAACGAGCGCCTGCTCAAGCGCAGCCAGGAGCGCGAGCTGGAGCTGCTCAAGGCGGAGAATCTGGCGCAGACCTTCGACGCGATCTGCGGGGGCCTCAAGGAATCGTATGCACTGGAGGCGGTGACGCTGTTGCTGCTCGACCCGCAGCACGAGATCCGCCATCTGCTGATCGCCGATCATCTGAAGGTCGAGGATTTTCCGAACGTGCTGTTCACCGACAGCCTCATCGGCCTCGCGCCGCAGTTCAATTCCTTCCACCGGCCGTGGCTCGGCCCGTATATGGGCTGCGATCACCAGCTGCTGTTTCCCGCCACCGCCGGCATTCGCAGCGTCGCGCTGATTCCGCTGCGGCGTCAGGATCGGCTGCAGGGCAGCCTGAACTTCGGCAGCACGGACGAGCGGCGCTTTTCGCGCCATCTGGCAACCGATTTCCTCGCGCACCTCGGCGTCATCGCATCGTTCGCCATCGAGAACACGATCAATCGGGCGCGTCTGGTGCGCAGCGGTCTCACGGACTTCCTCACCGGCTGGCACAACCGCCGCTATCTGAACGCCCGCCTCAAGGAAGAGCTGGCGCGCGCGCAGCGGCAGGGGACGAGCCTCACCTGCCTGCTCATCGACCTGGACCGCTTCAAGCAGATCAACGATCAGCATGGACATCTCGCGGGCGACATGGCTCTGCGCGAAGCGGCACAACGCGTCGATGCGCACATCCGCGGCAGCGACGCTGCGGCACGGTTCGGCGGCGACGAGTTCGTCGTGCTTGCGCCGGGCATTTCGCCGGAGCAGGCCGCGGCGCTAGCCGAGCGCATCAGGCTCGCGGTGAGTGAGACGCCGCTGGAGATTCAACCGGGCGTGCAACTGCGCATGACCGTGTCGATCGGCGTCGCCGGCACGACGCTGGCGCGTGACGAGGCGGATCTGAAAGCTGCCGCCGAGCGCTTGCTGGCCGATGCCGACTCGGCCCTGTACCGCGCAAAACAGAAGGGCCGCAACCGCGTCGAGCTTGCGTGAGCGTCGCGCCGCTCAGCTCGATCTACGGCGCATCAACAAGAGAAACAGCGGTACGCCCGCTATTGCAGTCAGCGCTCCCACTGGCAGCTGGCGCGGCGCGAACAGCGTGCGTGCACAAACGTCGGCGACCATCACGAGCGTCCCACCCAGCAAGGCCGAACCCGGCAGCACGAGGCGATGATCCGCGCCGAGCATCAGGCGAATCAGGTGCGGAGTCACGAGGCCGACGAAACCGATCGTGCCGGTCGTCGTTACGCAGGCAGCAGTCAGGATCGAGCTCACGAGAAACATGCCCATGCGCAGGCTTTCCACCGGCGCGCCGAGCACGCGCGCCTGCAGCTCGCTGCGCGCGAGCAGGTTGAGATGTCGTGCGAACGGAAAGGCCAGCGCCAGAGCAGTCGCGAACACTGCGAGCAGCGGCCCGGGCCGACTGCTCAACGACAAGTCGCCCATCAACCAGAACAGCATGCCGCGCAGTTGGGTCTCTTCGCCGAGACTGAGCAGCATGCTGACTACAGCGCTCGCGCCGGCTGCGACGACCACGCCTGTCAGCAGCAGCCGCGCCGCGGTCCAGCCGCCTTCGCCGCGCGCCAGCGCGAAAACCAGCAAGGTCGTGGCGAGGGCTCCCAGTGTCGCACTCACGTCGATGAAGAGGCCGTTCATTCCCAGCAGCATCGCCGCCAGCGCTGCAACCGCCGCGCCTCCGGAAACCCCCATGACGAACGGATCGGCGAGCGGGTTGCGTAGCAGAACCTGCATAAGCACGCCTGCCAGTGCGAGCACGCCGCCCGCCGCGAACGCCGTCAGCGTACGCGGCAGGCGCAGATCGAAGACCAGCGTGTGCGAGAGCGCGTCGTTCACGCGCAAGCCGTGCCACAGTTCCGCCACGCTCATTTCGACACTGCCGCTCATCAGCGACACGAGGAACGCGGCGACCGCGGCCAGCACGAGCACGAAGCAGACCGCGGTCACTCGGCGGACGGTTTGCACTGACTCATATCCCGACTCATGGGCTGCGAAGGTTACGGCAGCGCTGCCGGCGCCGTCCAAACGCGTGCGCGCGGGCGGGTGCTTGTGGAACAATCCTGGCCAGATGACCGATTTCATCGACGCCGAAGGGTTTCGCGCCAACGTGGGGATCGTGCTCATCCGCGACGATCGCCAGGTGCTGCTCGGCGGTCGTACCGGCGGGCGCGGCTGGCAGTTTCCCCAGGGCGGCGTGCAGCGGAACGAGACGCCAGAGCAGGCGCTGTACCGTGAGCTGCAGGAGGAGATCGGGCTCGAGCGCGACGACGTCGAAATGCTGGCGGCGACGCGCCACTGGCTGCGGTATCGCCTGCCGCGCCAATACGTCCGGCGCAATACCGACCCGCCGTGCATCGGCCAGAAGCAGCGCTGGTTCCTGTTGCGACTGACGTCCTCCGAGGATCGCGTGCGCTTCGATGCCACTGCGGAGCCCGAATTCGAGAGCTCGCGCTGGGTCGACTACTGGACACCGGTCCGCGAAGTCATCTACTTCAAGCGCGCCGTGTATGCGCGCGCGCTGGACGAACTGGCGCGCCGTGCCTTTCCGAACGATCCGCCGGCATTGCCGGAATGGTCCGCACAGGAGAAGAACCTGCGCAACATCGCGAACCGCCGCAAGGAGCAGGCGGGCGGGGAGTAGTGCCTCGGTCAGAACGGCTTGACGACGACCAGGATCACGATCGCGATCAGCAGCAGCGACGGTACCTCGTTGAAGACGCGATACCAGGTCGACGAGCGCCGATTGCGCCCCAGACGCAGGTCGATCATCAGGCGGTAGCACCATGCGTGGTAGGCGATCAAGGACAGCACCAGCAGTAGTTTGACGCGCAGCCAGCCCGTTGCGAGCAGCGCCGGCGTGACGACGATCATCGACAGGCCGAACAGCAGCGTCAGCGATGCACCGATCGTCATGATCCCGAACAGGCGCCGCTCCATTTGCTGAAAACGCTCGATGCCCGGCGCGTCGGTGGCGGCGGCGTGGTACATGAACAGGCGCGGCAGGTAGAAGATCCCGGCAAACCAGGTGACCACGAACACGATGTGAAAGGCCTTCAGCCACAGCATGCGAGACTCTTGCGGCGCTAATGCGTATTCTTTGCGCCGCCTCTCAATTGCCGTGCGGCGCCTGTGCTGTAATTTAAGCCAGTCCCGCAGGGTCCGTATACGACTTCATAGCGACTTCCCGATCGATGCGCACCGGTCACCTCGTGGTCCGTTATCAGTCCCCGTGGCGGCGGCGGGGGCTTGCGATCGTCGGCGTGCTGGGCGGCCTGCTGCTCCTGTACGTGATTTACGAATGGGGCCGCTTCTCGGGCGGCTACAACAAGTTCGCCGAGGTACAGCGGCGACGCGAGCTCGTGGCGCAGATCGACGCGCTCGAGCAGGAGAACGAGAATCTGCGCGGCGATATCGCCAAGGCCGAGCTGGCGAGCAAAGTCGACAACAAGTCATACGGCGTCGTCGAGAAGAACCTCGAAGACCTGCAGGCGCAGGTCCTCAAGCAGCGCGAGGAGCTCACCTTCTACCGCGGCATCGTCTCGCCCGAGGACGGTATCGGCGGATTGCGTATCCAGGGCTTCCAGATTCAGTCCGGCGGCGCGCCGCTGCATTACCGGCTGCTGCTCGTGCTGCAGCAGTCGATGCGTGAGGATGCGGTCGTTTCCGGCTCCGTCAGCATCCAGATCGAGGGGGTGCGCGCCAACCGACCCGAGCAGCTCGGGCTGGCCCAGCTTGCCGACGCGGCGCGCACGGACGGGCAACTGCCGTTCAAGTTCCGATACTTCCAGAAGTTCGAGCAGGACGTGGTCCTGCCGGAGGGCTTCGAGCCGCGCGCCGTCAACGTCGAAGTGCGCTCGACCCGCGTCGCTGTGCGAGAATCCTATCCGTGGCGCGTCCAGGCCGAGAGCCTGGTCGTGCCCGTGCCGTCCGCCACCGAGTCGAAGCAATCCGATGTTCAAAAACAGTAAGCCGAAACTTCAGCGCATCGACACGCTCATCGGCGCCGGAACTCGCATCATCGGCGACGTGCAGTTCTCGGGCGGCTTTCACGTCGACGGCCACGTCAAAGGCAACGTCGATGCCCCGGCGGACTCCGGTGCGACGCTCAGTGTCAGCGACAGCGGCGTCGTCGAAGGCTCGGTCGCCGTGCCGAACGTGGTGCTGAACGGGACAGTGAAGGGCGACATCCTGGCGCACGACCGCGTCGAGCTCGGCGCCACGGCGCGCGTCACCGGCAACGTCTACTACGCGCTGATCGAGATGGAAATGGGGGCCGAGATCAACGGCAAGTTGATTCACGAGCCGAGCAAGGGCGCCCAGACGCGCAAGGAGCCCGCGCCGCCCCCGGAAGAGAAGACGGCGAGCAGCTGACGGCCTAGACTTGATCCCGGCTCGTTCTGTCCCCATGCTGGCGCTATGAACCCTGAATCCGCCGCCCCGACTCTCGCCCCTACGCTGGTATTCACCAACGCGGCCGCCGCCAAAGTCGGCGAGCTGATCCGCGAGGAAGCCAATCCGAACCTGAAGCTGCGCGTGTTCGTGCAGGGGGGCGGCTGCTCCGGTTTCCAGTACGGGTTCACGTTCGACGAGAATTCCGAGGAGGGCGATACGCGCGTGGAGAACGGCGGCGTCACGCTGCTGATCGATCCCATGAGCATCCAGTATCTCGCGGGTGCGGAGATCGACTACCGCGAAGACATCGAAGGCGCCCAGTTCGTCATCCGCAATCCCAACGCCGCGACGACGTGTGGCTGCGGCTCATCGTTCTCGACGTGAGCGCGATCTAGCAGCGTCTGCCGCCCCGCCATGGCCCGCAAAGTCCCGGACGTCATCGCCGCGGTCGATCTGGGCTCCAACAGTTTCCACATGGTCGTCGCCCGCTACTCGCACGGGCAGCTCATCATCCTGGATCGTCTGCGCGAAATGGTGCGTCTCGGCGCCGGCCTCGACGAGCAGGGCCGGCTGACACGCGAGGCGACCGAAGCCGCGCTCGCGTGCCTCGAGCGCTTCGGCCAGCGATTGCATGACATGAGAGCCGAGAGCGTGCGCGTCGTCGGGACGAACACGCTGCGACGGGCGCGGCGCAAGGGCGCGTTCCTGGATCGCGCGCGCGCGGCGCTCGGCCAGTCGATCGAAATCATCTCCGGTATCGAAGAGGCGCGCCTGATCTATCTCGGCGTCGCGCACACCATGCCGAGCGAGCCGGGGCGCAGGCTGGTCGTCGACATCGGCGGTGGCAGCACCGAGGTCATCATCGGCGAGGCGATGCACGCGAAGAAGCTGGAAAGCCTGTACATGGGCTGCGTCAGCATGAGCGCGCGCTACTTCAACGACGGCGGTATCACCGACAAACGCGTCAAGCGTGCTCGTCTCGCCGCGCGGCTCGAGCTCGAGCCGGTGCGCGCGAGTTTCCGCAACCACGGCTGGGATCAGGCGGTCGGTTCGTCGGGCACGATCCGCTCGGTCGGGGACGTGATCCGCGCGCGCAACAACGGCGACGGCGCCATCACTCCCGCCGCAGTCGAATCGCTGATCGAGCACGCAGTCAAGGCCGGCGACGTGTCCAAGCTGCGGCTACCGGGGCTGAGCGAGGAGCGACTGCCTGTGTTCGTAGGCGGGCTGTCGATCCTCGTCGAGATCCTCGATGCGTTCGACATCCGCAACATGCGCGTGGCGGACGGCGCGCTGCGCGAGGGACTGTTGTACGACATGGTCGGCCGCTTCACCGACGAAGATGCCCGCGTGCGCAGCGTGCGCGCGATGCAGGCGCGATACCACGTCGACACGGCCCAGGCGGAGCGGGTCGAAGCCTCGGCGCTGGATTTTCTGCGGCAGACGACGGGCGAGTGGCAACTGGACGAGCCGTTCGCGGAGCTGGTGCTGTCGTGGGCCTCACGGCTGCACGAAGTTGGCCTCGACGTCTCGCATTCGCACTATCACAAGCACGGTGCGTATCTGCTCGAGCACGCGGACATGCCGGGATTTCCGCAGGAAGAGCAGCGGATCCTTGCGGCCGTCGTCGGCTCGCACCGCCGCAAGGTCCACGTGCAGTCGTTACAGGACCTGACGCCGCCGTGGCACCTCAAGGCCGAGTATCTGATCGTGCTGCTGCGTCTCGCGGTGCTCCTGCATCGCGGCCGCAGCGCGACGGCGCTGCCGAAGCTGGAGCTGCACCCGAAGGGACGCTCGCTCGAGATCGTGTTTCCGAAGGGCTGGCTCGACGCGCACCCCTTGACGGCAACCGATCTGGAGAACGAGATCGAATACCTGAAGGGCGGCAACTTCCGGCTGCGCGTCAGCTAGCGGCGGGTCCTAGTCGTAGGAGTCGGCGTAGCGGCGCAGCAAGGTCTCCTGCGCGCTTACGGCGGGTGCATTGTCGGCGACGACACGCGTGTAGGTGCCGTCCGGACCGAGCACCCAGGCTTGCATGTTGTCGGCGAGGTAGGTTTCGAGGTCCTCGACGATGCGATCGCGGTGCTGGTTGCGCTCGATCGGGAAGCAGACCTCGATGCGCCGGAAGAAGTTGCGCTCCATCCAGTCGGCGCTCGCGCAGTAGATCTCGGGATTGCCGTCGTTGTGGAAGTAGTAGACACGCGAGTGCTCGAGCAGCCGCCCGACGATCGAGCGCACCGTGATGTTCTCGGAGATCCCGCGAATGCCCGGTCGCAGCGCGCAGATGCCGCGCACGATCAGGTCGACCTTCACGCCCGCCATCGCTGCGTGGTACAGCGCCTGGATGATCTGCGGCTCGATCAGCGCGTTCAGCTTGGCGATGACGCGCGCGGGCTTGCCTTGCTGCGCCAGGGCGATCTCGCGCTTGGTTTTCTCCAGCAGTGCTTCGTGCAGGGTGAACGGCGACTGCAAAATCTTCTGCATCGTCGCAACGCGCGTCGGGCTTGTCAGCTGGAGGAACAGTTCGTGCAGATCTTCGCCGACTGCTTCATCGCAGGTGAACAGGCCGTAGTCGGTGTAGAAGCGCGCCGTGTCGGGGTGATAGTTGCCGGTGCCGCAGTGGCAATAGCGTCGTAGCTTGCCGCTCTCGCGGCGGACCACCATGATGAGCTTGGCGTGCGTCTTGTAACCGACCACGCCGTACATCACGTGGGCGCCCGCTTCCTGCAAACGTGTCGCGAGCCGGATATTGGCCGCCTCGTCGAAGCGCGCCATCAGCTCGATGATCACGGTGACTTCCTTGCCCGCGCGCGCCGCATCCACCAGTGCGTCTACGACCGGCGATTGTGGGCCGGCGCGGTACAGCGTCTGCTTGATTGCGAGGACGTCGGGGTCGCTGGCTGCCTGGCGCAGGAAGTCGATGACGGGCGCGAACGACTCGAACGGATGGTGCAACAGCAGCGGGGCCTCGCGCATCACCGCGAAGATGTCCTCCTTGGCCATGAGTCGCTTCGGCACGCTCGGCGTGAACGCCGGATACTTCAGGTCGGGGCGCTCGACCAGATCGTAGATCGCCATCAACCGATTCAGGTTTACCGGGCCGTTGACCTGATAGAGGTCATCTTTGTCGAGCGCGAAGTGCCGCAACAGGAAGTCGGCGATGTCCTGCGGACAGTCGAGCGAGGTTTCCAGACGCACGGCCGCGCCATAGCGGCGCTGCGCGAGCTCGCCCTCGACAGCGCGCAGCAGGTTGTCCACTTCTTCGTCGTCGACGAACAGGTCGCTGTTGCGCGTCACGCGGAACTGCCATGCGCCTTCCACCTTCATGCCGCTGAACAGCTGGGCGACGAAGGTCGAGATGACTGTCGAGAGAAAGACGAAATGCGTCTGGTCGGAAGCCGCGGCTGACTGCGGCAGGCGGATGATGCGCGGCAGAGAGCGCGGTACCTGCACCACTGCGAGCTCCGCATCGCGCCCGAATGCGTCTTTACCTGACAGGCGGACGATGAAGTTCAGGCTCTTGTTCTGGATGCGCGGGAAGGGCCGCGCCGGATCGAGGCCGAGCGGCGTCAGCACCGGCTCGACCTCGTTTGCGAAGTAGTCCGCGAGCCACTCGCGCTGCTTCGCCTTCGCCGTCCTGACGTTCACGAACTGGATCCCCTGTGCGGCGAGAGCAGGGAATACCAGCTGGTTCAGCAGCTCATACTGATCCTCCACCAGCGCGAGCGCGCGCTTGTGAATCGCCGCGAGCTGGTCGGGCACGGTCATGCCATCCGGACCGCCGCCGAGCGACCCCAGCTCCTGGCGCTGCTTCAGGCCGGCGACGCGAATTTCGAAGAACTCGTCGAGATTCGAGCAGGAGATGCCGAGAAAACGAATACGCTCCAGCAGCGGCAGCGACTCATCGTGAGCCTGCGCCAGCACTCGCTGGTTGAAATCGAGAAACGACAACTCCCGGTTGATGTAGTGCTCGGGAGCCTTGAGATTCACGTCGAGCATGGCAGTGGTGCCGTGAGGGGGTGCGGCGAGGATACTACGCACCCGCTCGGCTTGTGTTACAGCGCTTCGGGCTGTGAACTCAGTTCGTGGCCACGACGCCAACGCCGGCATCATTGGCCCGGTCGAGGCGCGCCAGCACCGGGGCGCTGCGCGACTTGAACTCGGCCATATAGCCTTCCGGGATAGGCGCCGCATCGGGCAAGGGGACGGTGCGAGGATTCTTGTGGACGCCGTTGACGCGGTATTCGTAGTGCAGGTGCGGACCGGTCGCCGCGCCCGAACTCCCGACGTAGCCGACCGTAGTCCCCTGCTTCACGCGATCGCCGCTGTGCAGGCCGCGTGCGAAGCGCGACATGTGGCCGTACAGCGTCGAGATGCCGGCGCCATGTTCGATGATCACCGCACGTCCGTAGCCGCCCTTGATGCCGACGAAGCTCACGCGTCCGTCGCCCGCGGCCTTGATGATCGTGCCGGTCGGCGCTGCGTAGTCCACGCCCTGGTGCGCACGGATCATGTTCAAAATCGGATGACGCCGCCGTGGGTCGAAGTTCGAGCTGATCCGCGTGAAGTCGAGCGGTGCGCGGAGGAACTGCCGGCGCATGCTGCGCCCGTCCGGCGTGAAGTAGTCCGCGATCTTGCCGTCCGCGGATTCGTAGTAGAGGGCGCGATGAGTCGTGCCGTCGTTGACGAAGTCGGCGGCGAGGATGCGGCCGTCGCCGATGTACTCGCCGTCGCGGAACTTCTGCTCGTAGATGACGCTGAAGCGATCGCCCGGCTGGATGTCGAGCGCGAAGTCGATGTCCCAACCGAAGATGTCGTTGGCCAGCCGCAGAATGATTTCGGGACTGACGCCGGCGGCGCGCGCGGCGACGAACAGCGACGAGTCGATCGTGCCCTGCGCGCGGCTTTCGCGGATCTCGACCGGGGTCGCAACCACTTCGGCCGCGAACGGCCCGCTGCCCGACTCTTCGACCCGCGTCACCGAAAGCACCTCGGTCTCGCTGATGCGCCGGCTCAACGACTGCACCAGACCGTCGTCATCGTGCACGAGCTTGATCGTGTCGCCCGGTCGCAGGCGATCGAGCTGTTCCTGCACGCCCGGCAGCTCGCGAATACTCGCCAGGTCCGTCAGGTTCAGTTTCAGCTGCCGGAAGATGCGGTCGAGCGTGTCGTTGCGGCGGACGACGAACTCGACGGTCTGGCCAATCGGCTGCGGGACGGCCGGCACCAGTTGCTCGATCGGCAGCGCCGCGATCTCCAGCCCCAGTGTGTCGGACGCCAGCGGCGGCGGCGCCAGTTCCGGCGGATCACGGTTGACGACGAGGTACGCAACGACGCCGCCCACGAGCGGCAGCAGCAGTCCCGATACGAACCACCGGGCGTGCGCGGAGCGGCGCGACACCGACGAGGCGGGTTTGTAGTCGAATGCGATCCTGGGCTGCTGCGACACCTAGTGAGTCCCGGAGGCGATCAGTGAATTTGCACGAGCGCCGCGAAGTTAGAAGATGCACGGCGCTGCCGTCAACCCGCAGCTTGCGGCAATTTGCGGTTGCGCCGCCGAACACCTTAGAGTCGCGCGTTTGCTGGTGAAGCGAATCTATGCTGACAGCTGAAGAACAACTGGCCGAGCTGAAGCGCGGCACGGCGGAAATCCTGCTCGAGTCGGAGCTGCTGACGAAGCTGCGCCGCGGCCAGCCGTTGCGCGTAAAAGCAGGGTTCGATCCCACTGCGCCGGACCTGCATCTCGGCCACACGGTGCTCATCAACAAGATGCGGCGCTTCCAGGAATTCGGGCACGAGGTGCTGTTCCTCATCGGCGATTTCACTGGACTGATCGGCGACCCGTCCGGCCGCAATGCTACGCGGCCCGCTCTCACCGCCGAGGAAGTGCAGGCCAACGCAGCGACCTATCAGCAGCAGATCTTCAAAATCCTCGATCCGCAGAAGACGCGCATTGTTTTCAATTCGCAGTGGATGAACGAGATGAGTTCCGTCGGGCTCATCCGGCTCGCGGCCAGACATACCGTCGCTCGCATGCTCGAACGCGATGATTTCGCCAAGCGTTATAAGGGCGGGCAGCCGATCGCCATCCACGAATTCCTGTACCCGCTCGTGCAAGGCTACGACTCCGTGGCGTTGCAGGCGGACGTCGAGCTGGGTGGCACCGACCAGAAATTCAATCTGCTGGTCGGCCGGCAACTGCAGGAAGCGTTCGGTCAGGAGCCGCAGGTCGTCATCACGATGCCGCTGCTCGAGGGTCTCGACGGCGTCAACAAGATGTCGAAGTCACTGGGCAACTACATCGGCGTGACCGACGCCGCGGACGACATGTTTGGCAAGCTCATGTCAGTGTCGGACGAGCTCATGTGGCGTTACTTCGATCTGCTGTCGTTCCGCTCCAATACCGAGCTGGCCGCGCTGCGCAGCGCGATCGCGGCCGGTCGCAATCCGATGGCTGCAAAGGTCGAACTCGCGAAGGAAATCACTGCGCGCTTTCACGGTTCTGGGGCAGCCGACCGTGCTGAGGAAACCTTCCGCAGCCGCAGTCAGAAGCGCGAGACGCCGAGTGATATTGCGACACGCATCGAGGAAATCGATGAGCCGACCATCTCGCTCGCGCGACTGCTGAAACAGGCGGGTCTGGTGGAAAGCACCTCGGCCGCGCACCGCCTGATCGAGCAGGGCGGAGTGAAAATTGACGGTGAGAAGGTCGAGAACCCCAGGGCTGTCCTTGGTCCAGGGGTGGCCCGTCTGTTTCAGGTGGGCAAGCGTGGATTCCTGCGCATCGAAGTCGTGCAGAAGAAAAGTTAAAAATCTGCAGTTCAGGTGTTGACTCTCCGGGTGCTGTGAGTAAACTGCGCGGCCTTTCGCGGTAAGACTTCGGCCACAAAAATGGCGGGTCGCCGACACCCAAATTCCCTCAACAGTCAGTGCATTACTGAGGTTGACGGGGTGTGGATGCAGGTTATAATTCCGCTTCTGTCTGCGCCCCGCGTGCAGATCGCTCTTTAAAAATCGAAACAGGTAATTTGTGTGGGGACTCGCGTCGGTCGGTTGCAAAGCGCAACACGACGATGAGTAACCAATTAGCCAGTAGAGCTTGTTGGATGCTCTCGTCACTTGAATGGTCTGAAAGCCTTTAAGTGAAGAGTTTGATCCTGGCTCAGATTGAACGCTGGCGGCGTGCCTAACACATGCAAGTCGAGCGGTAACAGGTGTAGCAATACATGCTGACGAGCGGCGGACGGGTGAGTAACGCTTGGGAATCTGCCT
>DATEML010000179.1:0-2890 GCA_035275585.1 Steroidobacteraceae bacterium
AGTGACCGCGAGTGTCCGAGGATGTCCGAAAAAGTCCGCTCTCGCTGAACGGCACTTTCGATGCATGGCGGCCTGCGATCCACCCGCCAAGAGCACCGGCCGCAGCCACCGTCGCCGCGCTAATCAAAACAACAGTCACGAACCAGGGGTGGCGCGACTCTCCAGCAGCCAGCATAGCGATGCTACCTATAGCGATGCCTGCCGCGATCGCGAACACGTTCTCACTCAGGAACATGCGCGCGATGTGCGAGCGACGCGCTCCGAGGACCCTGCGCGTCGCGATTTCCTTGCGCAGCAGCGTCGACCGGTAAAGAACGCGAGCGGCAATCGCGATGCCGCTCGAGATGAGCGACAGTAGAATGAGCACCGCAGCGGACACCACGACAAACGAATAGAGCTCGTTGCGCATGACCAGATTCCTGCAAGCCGCGTGCCTGACCGAGACCGCTGTCGACGTTACTTCTGCTTGGCGATGAACGCGTCGATATTGCGAGCGAGCACGACCATTGGCACACCGCCGCCGGTCACCACTTCGTCGTCGAACTTGCGTAGGTCGAATTTCGCGCCGAGCGCCTGCTGCGTCTTGGTGCGCAGCCGGTTGATCTCGCTGTGACCGACCTTGTAGCCGCATGCCTGGCCCGGCCACGCGCAATAGCGATCGACTTCGCTCGTGACTTCGCCGAGGCTCGAGCCGTTCGTGGTAGCGAACCACTCGATCGCGTGCTGTCGCGTCCACTTCTTCACGTGCAGGCCGGTGTCGACGACGAGCCGACAGGCACGGAACGCGATCGACTGCAGGTAGCCGAGGCGACCGACCGGATCGCCGTCGTAGACGCCGAGCTCCGCGGCGAGCTGCTCGGCGTACAGCGCCCAGCCTTCTGAGTACGCATTGAAAGCGAGCAGGGACCGCAGCAACGGCAGCTTGAACGTGTACTCGCCCTGCCAGACGTGGCCGGGAATCGACTCGTGATACGAGAGCGTCGCGAGGTTGTACGTGGTCCAGTTGTCCATGTTGCCGAGGTTGATCCAGAACTTGCCCGGCACCTTGCCGTCGATCGTGCCCGGGCCGCCGTACGCGCCCGGTGCGCCCGGCTCGACTTCCGGCGCCATGCGCTTGATCTCCATGTAGCCCGGCACGAGCGTCGCGAACGCTCGCGGCAGCCGCGTGCGAATGTCGGCGATGCGTCCGTTGAGATACTCCATCACCTTCTTGCGGCCGTCGTCGTTGTTCGCGAACTTGTACTTCGGATCCTTGCCGAGGGCCGTCATGCGCTCGCCGACGGTCCCTTGCGTGAGGCCCTGTTTCTTCAGGATGCCGTCCATTTCCGATTGCAGGGCGCGGAGCTGTTCCTGACCCATGGCGTGAATCTGCTCCGGCGTCATCGTCGTCGTGGTGCCGGCCTTGAGCGCCCACGCGTAGTACTGATCGCCGTGCGGCAGCTTCCACACGCCTGCGTCACTGGTCGCGCGCTTGCGATGCGCTTCCAGCTCGGCGATCTGGCGATCGAGCGCCGGCGCTACTTTGTCCGCCGCAATCTTTTCGGCCTTTCCTGCATAGTCGCCCGGCATGTCCTTCGTGCGCTTCGCGAGGGACGTGACTAGCGACCACTCGGCGATCTTGCCGCCGCGCGCGATCTTGATCTGCGTCAGCGTCTTGTCGAGCAGAAAATCGGGTGCGATCACGTTCTGCGCGGCCGCCGACTTCAGACGCCCGGTTTCACCGTCCAGCTGGCCGGCATAGGCTTCGAGGCGTGCGAGATATGCGTCCGCATCCGCAGGCGTCGAGACAGTGTGCTGCTCGTCGAGCATGCTCGGTATTTCGAGGAACGCGCCGGTATTCTGCGCGACGACGTAGGGCGCATTGCGGTACGACCAGCTGGAATTGAGCAGCGCCGAGTCGCCGTACGGCAGCTTGAACCCTTCGGCCGCAAACTCGTGCGCCGTGCGCGCAACGTCGACGTCGATGCGAGCCGCTTCGCTGAGTTGTGCGGTGTCGATAGCCTTGAGCCGCTGCAGGCGCTTCTCGACGCGCTGTGCGATCGCCTGTTGTCCCTTCGCCGAGCGATCGCAGAGCTTCGCTTTGAGCGCCGCGCGCTTGCCGTTGTCGATTCCCAGGCTGGTCGCGCTCTCCGGATAGTCGGCCATCAACTCCTCGGCAACCTCTGCAACGACTTTTTCCGCCGCAGCGTCGGCGTCGCCGGCTGCGCGCACGGGCAGGTTGGCCAGGGCGATCGCGGCACCGGTGCCTACAATGAAATCGCGGCGGTTCGTGGTCATCGAGCGGTCTCCTCGGATGTGAAGGCCGCAATGATACGGACCGAGCGCTTTGCTACGCTACTCGAATGAGAGAAATTGCCATGGACCGCCGCTAGCGCGCCTACTGACTCGCCGGCTTCACGTCCACGAGTTTCGGCTCGCTCGGTACGGCGGGGCTGCGGATTTCCTGCCGCAGCGTCGGGCGCTGCTTGCGCTGACGCAGTTCCAGCCGCACGGGTCGCCCGGTGGCGATCGATTGCAGCATCGCCTCGATGATCTGCACGTCCGCCAGGCCTTCCTCGCCGGAGGGCTCGGGCTCGCGATCTTCGAGAATGCAGTCGGAGAAGTACAGCAGCTCCGGCGCGAACTGGTCGCTCTTGGCGAACTTCTTCTTCCGCTCGCGTCCGCCGACAGTCATGCGATAGGCGAGACCGGCGGCGTATTCATACGCGGGGTCCAATGTCACGCTGCCCTTCGTGCCGGTGATCGAATAGACCGAGCGGTCCGCGGCCCCGAAGCTGCAGGTGAAAGTGGCGAGCCGCTCGTCCTTGAAGCGCAGCGTCGCAGCAACCGTTTCATCGACTTCGCGGAAGCGCCGATCGTTGCTGCGTGTCGCTGTTGCCCACACCTCCAC
>DATEML010000180.1:0-22621 GCA_035275585.1 Steroidobacteraceae bacterium
ACGTCGATTTCGCCGCGCTTGGTCGCAGTGACCACCACTTCTTCGAGCCCGCGGGCGGCCGACTCCGAAGTGTCCGCCGCATACACCTGTACGCACGCGGCGGCGCAGAACAACGTCGTGGCACGGCCGCAATTGAGTTTCCAGCGCGTAACCATTGGCTCCCCCTTGATACCCGCTAACGGCTAGTAGTTGATGCTGGGGTTATCCCCTGGACAGATCACTCCGACGACGTCCAGACCGTCGTCATCGGTTGCTTGCAGCGAATGTACCTGCTTGCGCGGCAAAAAGATCACGTCGCCCGCGCGCACTTCCGTCTTGCGATCTTCGGTCCACATGCAACCCGAGCCGTTCAGCACGAGGATCGTCTCTTCGTACAGGTGGCGATGCGGGGCCGCTTTGGACAGTGGAATGTGGCCGATGAACTGCGTGATGACTTTCGAGCCGATGCGCTTGTCCACCAGCAGCTGAAAGTAGCGCGCGCCCATGGCGGTGCGCTGTGCGGCATCCACCGAGACGATGCGCTGCGGGCACGCGGCGTCGAAGTCTTGCGGCATGCTCTCGAGCCATTGGATGTCGGCACGCGGCGAGGTGGTCGCGAGTAGCTCGAGTTGCGAATCTTGCGCAGGCGCCAGCTGGAAGGCTTCGCCCGCGCGGATGAAGACACCGTCCGTCGGCGCGATCGGGAAGGATCGGCCGGAAATCGTGACCGTGCCTGAGCCTTTGACTACAAACAGAATCGTGTCGCTCGTTGCGAAGCGCATGATGGGTGACGGTGCGCCGGCTGCGCGCAGGAACGTCGTCGTTTGATGCAGCGAGCCGAGCTCGCCCGAGATGACATCGCAGTACTGCAGCGTGCCTTCACTGCGCAGCGACGCGTGCGGGGGCGAGAAGACATAGCAATCGCCGTTGAGCAATCGGCGCGCGCCGGACTGCTCCGTCACGCACGGAACGGCGCGATTTTCCGGGGTGTCCGGATCGTCCTGCGGCGATCCGCCCGGCAAGTTGGTGTGCGTGCCATCGCAGAACGGTGGTGTGGACGTCTGCTTGCAGCCGCAGAAGAGCACTTCCTCGCCGTCCGCCGCGGCGACGTAACGGACGGGCTCGAAACCCGTGCCCTTGTGAGAACCATCGCACAGGGGTTGGTTGGCGGAGCGCCCGCACCGGCACCAAAGGTAGGTGCGCCCGCCCGTGAGGGTCATCAGGTAGGGCTTCGGCTGAGCGACCTTTGCCTCGGGCATGGTGTGGAGATTTAACCGCTTCGGCGCAGCCGATGTCCCCTGCATCTTTAGCCCGAAAGCCCTAATTTTCCCGAGCCTGCGCGGGCAAGCTGCGGATAATCAGCCAGGCGCAAGAGGCTGGGCGGTGAGACGCTCGATGATGCTGTAGGACTCGCTCGTGACCCGTTGCGGATCGGCAATGAGATACGGCCGCAGCACTTCCAGGATCTGGTCATAGCCCGCCGCCACCGCCTCCACCGTCAACTCGCGGTCATGATACTCCACGTAATTCAGCCAGTTCTCCGAGATTATCCAGGTGATGTCGACGATGGCGCGGCGCCGGCGGGGGTCCGCCGGCAGATCCATGAGGCCGCGCTGCGCGAGTGCGCCGAAGAACCTTTCGAGCTCGGCGAGCCTGCGCTCGCGGTTGTGGGCGAAGCGACGCCGCAGCAGCCGGTCGCGGCGCAGGAGATCCGCCATCTCGCGGTAGAAGAAGCGGTAGTCGCGGATCAGCTGCAGCTGGCGCACGAACATCGCCGCCATGTGCTCGAGCGTGGCGGCGAGATGATCGCGGTACCAGCCGCCGTCCATCTCGTCGACCGCGCGCTGGAAGAGGAAGCGGATGATTTCCTGCTTGTTACGGAAGTGGTAATGCAGGTTGCCCTTGCTGATGCCGCAGTGCTCGGCGATGCGGTTCGTGGATATCGCCGCCGTGCCGTACTGGTTGAAGAGCTCCAGGGCGGCATCGACGATGCGGGTCTGCGTATCGCGGGTGCCCATAGGTCGTGCAGATAGGATAGATCGGAGTCCACATGAGTACCACGTTTGAGCACGAGTCCCCTGCCCGGCCGGCGCAGGCGTTCCCGGTCGAGCGCCTCAGGGCCGAGTTTCCGGCCCTGCAGAGGCCGGGGAGCGGCGTGTTTTTCGACAACGCGGCCGGCGCGCAGGTGCCGCAAGCCGTGTTCGACGCGGTCAACGAACACATGCTCGAGCGCATGGTTCAGCGTGGCGGGCGCTACCCCGAAAGCATCGCGGTCGACACGATGCTGGCGCGTGCCCGAGCCAGCGTCGCGGCACTCATCAATGCCCGCGACCCGAACGAGATTGCATTCGGAATGAACGCGACCTCGTTCATCCGCCTGGTCAGCCTTGCCCTGGGCCAGACCCTGCGCCAGAACCATGACCCGCGCAACGAGATCATCGTCACCGACCTCGACCACGAGGCAAACGTTGCGACCTGGCTCGCCCTCGCGCCGCTCGGCGCCAGCTTTCGCTGGTGGCGGGTGCGCGAGGACAACAATCTCTATCTGGAAGACCTGGCGCAGCTGGTGTCGTCGAAGACGCGCCTGCTCGCGTGCCCCGTGGCGTCGAATGCGCTCGGCACTATCGTCGACGTGCGTGGCGCGGCCGATCTCGTGCACGCCGCAGGGGGCGAGATCTTTCTCGACTGCGTGCATTTCGCGCCGCATGGCCCTGTCGACGTGCAGGCTTTCGACTGCGACTACCTGGTGTGCTCCGGCTACAAGATTTTCGGGCCGCACATGGGATTCCTGTGGGGGCGGTACTCGCTGCTCGAGCGCCTGCCGACGTTCCGCGAGGACTTCATCGCGGATGTGCCGCCCGGCAAGATCGAGGCAGGCACCGTCAATTACGAGAACGTCGCGGGGATGGACGCAGCGGTCGGCTATCTCGCGCGGCTCGGGCGCTCGCTCGCCCCAGGTCGTGCGGATGCGAGTGCGGCACCGCTGCGCGCGGACATCGCGCGCGCAATGCAGGCAATCCTCGCCTACGAGCGTGGCCTTTCAGCGGAAATGCTCAGACTGCTCGACGAATGCAACGCGCGCGTGCACGGCATCGCGGATCCGGCTCGGATTGCGAACCGCGTCCCGACCGTGGCCTTCAACATTGCAGACGTCGCACCTGCTGTCGTGACCGAAACGATGGCCCGCGCGGGCATCGGCATCCGCGACGGCCATCTCTACTCTCCGCGCCTCATGCAGCGCCTGGGCCTGCCGCTGGACAGCGGCACGGTGCGGGTCTCGCTGGTGCACTACAACACGGTCGCGGAGATCCATCGCTTCGGCAACGTGTTGTTCGATCTCGCCCGTCGCCGGGGATGATCTCGGGACGGGTCAATCGTCGGGCGCGATGTTCTTCTCGATCTTGCGCAGCGTCGCGACGAGCTGCGCCGTTTCCTTCGCGCTGACGTTCTGAAAGGCCAGGCTCTGATGCTTGAGCGCCGCCGGCACTATGCCCTCGAACGCCTCCAGCCCTGCCGGCGTGATCGAGATCTCCACGACCCGCGAGTCGAGATCATGCAGCCGTCGCTTGACGTGACCCACGCGCTCGAGCTGCGCAACCACGCGGCTGGTGGTCGGCTGCTCCAGCAAGGTCGTGTCGACGATGCGGCCGATGCTCAAAGGGCCGTATGCGCGCAGGACGCTCAGCACCCGCCATTGCGAGGTGTTGATGCGCATCGTCTTGAGACGCTTCAACAGGCGCGCGTTCAGCTTGTTGGTCACCCGGTAGAGCTGATACGGCACGAAATCGTCGAGCCAGCCATTGCCCTTGATGACCGGCTCGGCGCGCTTGCCGCGTCCGCCTGCCGCCGCAGCGGTCGCGCGGGATCGTCTCGCCATGAGTGTGCTCCGGGCGCCCTTCGTGGACATGCATTCTAGCGGACGAATGCATATGAAATTCACTAGAAGCGCTTGGACAGCTCCACTCCGATCGTGCGCGGCTGGTTCGTGTACTTCACCGTCGGCGTCGCGGTCGCGGCGACCAGGAAGACATCGCCCTGGACGTCGAAGACGTTGTTCACGTACAGGGCGACATCCAGGCCGGAATTCTCGTTGCGCGCGCCCAGGCGGATGTTCGTGATCTCGTAGTCCTCCTGCGTGCGGTTCGTAGCTGCCGTCGGCCGCAGCTCGGTGCGCGATTTGCCGTGGTACGACCAGTCGCCGCGAATCCAGGCCGACCAGCTCGGCAGCGCTTCCAGCGAGCGCTCGTACTGCAGCGACAGGTTCCCGGTGATCTCCGGGATGCGCGGCAGGTTGTCGCCCTTGCGGCCGGGCGCTGCGACCGTCGCGTTCACCTGGTCCTCGGTCAGCTCGCGCTTCGGCAGCCAGCTCAGCCCGGCCGAGATGTTGAGGCTGCGGACCGGCTGATAGAACGTCTCGAGCTCGAGGCCCTGCACCTCCGCGGCGCCCGCATTGCCGATGAAGGCAAACGAGCCGGTCGGGTCGCGTCCGGATACCTGGATGTTGTCCCAATCGATGAGGAACGCGCTGCTGTTGACGATCAGCCGTCCGTCGAGCCACGCGGACTTGACGCCGAGCTCGTAATTCCACAGCGAATCGGCCTCATAGCCCGGCGGCACCGCCGCGATGTTCGGCTGGTTCGTGCCGCCGAGACGGAAGCCCTCCGAGGCGAGCGCGAAGATCGTGACGTCCTGGTTCGGGCGGAACGAGAGCTGGAATTTCTTGATCAGCCGGTCCTCCTTGAAGTGCCGGTGGTCCGGCGGCGGCAGCCCGCCGAACAGCGGGAACTGGAACAGGTAGAAACCGTCGTCGTTCTGCTCGGCGGTGAACTGGCGCAGGCCGGCCATCACCTCCCAGGAATCGAACAGCTTGTAGGAGATTTCGCCGAAGACCGCGCTCTCCTCGATGTCGCGCGTGTTGAAGCGCGCCAGCGCGCAGGGCTGGCAGCCTTCGATGCCGGCGCCCGGCTGGTCGGAGAAGCCGGTCGGCGGGCCGGTGACCGGGAACGGCAGTCCGGTTGCCGGATCAACGATGGGCGACACGCTGCGGAAGTCCGAATCGCGCTCGCGATAGAACACGCCGGCGAGCCAGGAAAGCGGACCATCGCCGGTCGAGTTCAGGCGCACCTCGCCGGTGCGCTGCTCGATGTCCTGCGTCTGGTCCGTCATCTCCGGGAACAAGTCCGGGCGTACGCAGGGACCGCTGAAGCAGGCGGTCGCGCCCGGCGGCCCGACATTCAACGAGATGACGGCCCAGGTGTTGTCGCGGAAAAAGCCGAAGTCGCGCTTGTAGAGCGAGCCGGCGGCCGTGAGCGTCGCAAACGACAGGTCCTGCGTCCAGGTGAGGCTGTAGATCGCCTGATCGTCGGGGCGCCGGGTCTCGACGTAGTCACCGTTGTTGAACGTACCCGTGTCGAAGAACGCAAACTGCGGCACGCGGTCGAGCATGCCCGGGTCATTCGGATCGCCGCCGACGTGGAACGAATCGTACGGGTGATAGCCGCTCGCACCGTCGACATCGCGCTTCTGCAACCAGACCATCGCGTCGATCGTGGCCGACTCGGTCGGCTGGTAACGCAGCATGACGCGGCCGCCCGTGGTCTGCGAAGAGTTGATGTTCTCGTTGCCGAGGCGGACGTTGTCGACGTAGCCGCCGCGCTTCTCGTAGTACGCCGAGGTGCGCAACGCCAAACGGTTGTCGATCAGCGGCAGATTGAAAGTCGCCGAGGCGGTGGCGCCCGGGTCGCCATCCTGCAGCGACTCGCCGCCCACTCGAAAGTTGCCTTCGACGGCGTCCAGCACCGGCTTGTTGACGATGAAGCGCACGACGCCGGTCTGCGAGTTCGCACCGAAGGTCGTTCCCTGCGGGCCCTTCAGCACCTCGACGCGCTGCAGATCGACGAGCGCGAGGTCGGGCGTCTGCGAGCCGCTGTCGCCGCTCGAGCTCTGGATGCCGGTGGCGGGCACCTCGTCGTAGTAGACGGCCACCTGCTCCTGACCGGCCGACTGCACCCCGCGCATGATGTAGCGCTTCTCGCCGTTGCCGGTGTCGCTGAAGGTGAGGCCGGGCACCTGGTAGGCGAAGTCGGTGAATTCGTTGACGCCCATGTCCTGCAGCGCCTGCTCGCTGAAAGCGGAGATCGCGGTGGGAATCTCCTGCAGGCGCTCATCGCCGCGCTTGCGCGCCGTGACCACGACCTCGCTGATCAGGCCGCGCGGCAGCGCGCTCTCGTCCGAGCCGCTCGCCTCCGCCGCGGGCGCGAGCCGCGCCCCGCCCATCGTTACCGCAATGATCACGGCCGAAGAACCGATTCGTCTCATGTGCATGGCTGCTTCCCCTGGACATCTCGTGCTGCGTCGAGTCGCGCCGATGATTGCGAATATATATTCCGAATCATATATTGTCGGCAAGATATTTCAGTTGTAAACCGTTCCTGGCGCCGTGCGTGGCGCGCCGGCAACGAATCAGACGGGGGTGTCACGATGCGCAGAGTGCGATTGTTGGGGGCAGTTGCAGCCGCTCTGCTGGCATGCACGGCAGCGCAGGCTGCCGCGCCAGGCGCAGCCAATGCCGTCATTCATGCCGGACGGCTGCTCGCCGTTCCCGGCCGGGACCCGGTCACGAACGCGACCGTGGTCGTCGCCGACGGCAAGGTCAGAGAGATCCGACCCGGCTTCGTCGAGCCCGGCGCACTCGGCCTGCCGCCGGACACCGCGGTGATCGATCTGCGCAACATGTTCGTCATGCCGGGCTTCATCGACCTGCACGTGCATCTCAGCTCCAGCGGCCTGGGCGGCGGCCGCGACCTGCGGCTGCGCGAGGCCGAGGGCTACTTCTCGCTGATCGGCGCGCGCAGCGCGCGCGCTACGCTGATGGCCGGCTTCACCACCGTTCGCGATCTCGGGTCGGAGGGCAGCGCGATCTACGCCTTGCGCGATGCAGAGCGCGACGGCATCGTGGTCGCGCCGAAGATCATCGTTTCAGGTGACCCCATCAGTCCGACCAACGGCCACGCCGACAATCACAACCTGCGCGAGGAGGTCATGCGCGCCCTGCCCCGTCGCGGCGTCTGCGACGGCGCGGACGAGTGCCGCCGCGTGGTGCGCGAGGCGATCCGTCGCGGCGCGGACGTCATCAAGGTCATGGCCACCGGCGGCACGCTCGATGAATCGAATGCGGGCACCGGCCAGCAGTTCACGGATGAAGAGCTGAAAGCGATCGCGGATACGGCCCATGCCTTCGGGCGCAAGGTGACCGCGCACGCCCACGCGAAGGCCGGCATCGACGCGTGCGTCCGCGCCGGCTTCGACTCGATCGAGCACGGCATGTGGGCGGACGACAAGACGCTGCGCGAGATGAAGGCGAAGGGCATCTGGCTGGTCCCGACGGTGGCGACGATCACGTTCGTCGGCGACACGCCCGAGAAGATCAAGGCCGGGCCGCTCAAGGATCTGCCGCCGGTGTCGCTCGAGAAGGTGTTGAAGCTCGGCACGCAGCCGCGCAAGCTTGCGCGGCTCGCGCACGAGATCGGTACGAAGATCGCGCTCGGCACCGATGCGCCGCTCGTGCCGCACGGGCAGAATGCCACTGAAATGATCGAATACGTCAACGCGGGCATGACGCCGATGGAGGCGCTCATGACCGGCACCGTCAACGCCGCCGAGGCGGCCGGCGTCGCCGACAAGACCGGCAGCCTCGAGGCCGGCAAGGCGGCGGACCTCGTGGCCCTGAGCCGCAGTCCGCTCGAGAACATCAAGGCCGTCATGGACGTCGCCTTCGTCATGCGCGACGGCGTAGTGGTCAAAGGTCCGGGAGCCGTCGAATGAGTCGTGCAGTGAGATACCGATCGATACTGGTGGTCGCGGCCGCGCTGCTCATCCCCGTGTTCGCGAGCGCGGCCGACCGTCTGATCATCGATCACGTCACCGTCATCGAAGGCACCGACCGCGCGCCGCAGCCCGACATGTCGGTCATCATCGACGGCGCACGAATCGCGGCAGTTACGCCGAGCCAGCTCGCCGGCAACGAGGCTGGCCGGCGCATCGACGCGCGCGGCAAATACATCATTCCCGGACTGATGGACGTCCACATCCATCTGCGCGGCGCCGCGCAGCCATCCGGACCGGGAGTGAGCTGGGAGAAAGCGAGCCGCGCCGAAGCGCTCGCGGCGCTGGGGAGCTATCTCTACTCCGGAGTGACCACGGTCTTCGACGCCGGCAACATCCCGGACCTGATCCTGCCGCTGCGCGCCGATGAGCGCGCCGGCAAGATCCTGTCGCCGCGCATCTTCGCCACCGGCAACGCAATCACCTATCCGGGCAGCCACGGCGACCGCATCTCGATCCACATCACGGACTTCGAGAAGGACAAGGCGCTGCTCGACGCGCACATCGCCGAGCAGCAGCCCGACATGGTCAAACTGATGATCGAGGAGGAAGGCTGGGGCTCGCGGCCGATGATCACGCTGCTGCCGGCCGACCTGGTCGAGAAGATCGTGCGCTACTACAACCAGCACGGCATTCGCACGACCGCCCACGTCTCCAACGAGTTCCGCTCGCTCGAAGCGATCTACGCCGGCCTGGATACGCTCGCCCATCCGATCATCCAGGGCCCGGTCAGCGACTCGTTCGTGAAGCTCATGGCCGCGAAGAAGACGCCGTTCGCGAGCACGCTGACGATCGGCGAGAACTACAGCCGCCTCGCCGAGCATCCGGAGTATCTCGATCAGCCGCTGTATGCAGCGTCGTTGTCGGTCGATGAGCGCAACAAGCTCAAGACGCAGACCGCGGCCGAATACCGCGCGCGCACCTGGACGACCTGGATGAAGATCATGACGCCGATCGCCCAGGAGAATATCCGCAAGATCCACGCGGCCGGCGGCGTCGTCGCGTGCGGCACGGACCAGAGCAGCGGGCCGGCGGTGCATCGCGAGCTCGAGCTGCTGGCAGCCGCCGGCATCGCGCCGCTCGACGTGATCCGGATCGCGACGTACAACAGCGCAGTGTTTCTCGGCAAGGCCGACCAGCTGGGATCGGTGCAGGCCGGGCGGCTCGCCGACCTGGTGCTGCTCGATGCCGATCCCGGCGCCAGCATCGACAACGTCAAGGCGATCGCGTTCGTGATGAAGAACGGCGAAATCATCGATGAGAGCAAGCTGCCCCTCGCGGGCGGCAAGCAACGGGCCCGGTTCACGGCGGCAAGATGATTAGCCCGACAAGAGTCACGTCTCTTGCCGGGCGCGTCGAAAGGGCCTCGGCCGCTTTCGACCCGAGAACTAGTCCCGCGGACGGCTCGGGGTATTTCCTCTATCACTCCATCGGAATGTTTCCGGGCAAGGAGGCCCTGATCGCGGAGGGCTTGCGCAACTACGCACGCCTGTGGAGCACACCGGACGATTCGCAGTGGCCACAGGCCCTCGCGCTGCGCCAGCAGTTCATCGAACGCTGGCGCAAGCTGATCAACGCGCAGCCCGCCACGTTGACGACCGCCGACAACGTCACGACCGCGCTCTACAGCCTCATCGGCTCCTTGCCTGCCCGCTATCTCGAGGGGCGCCGCGTCCTGATAGCCGCCGACTGTTTCCCGAGTCTGCATTTTCTGCTTGCAGGACTGGCGGAGCGACACGGTTTCACGCTCGACACCGTGCCGTTGCGCGCCGGCGAGAGCTGGGTGCGCGATGAGGATTTCGTCGCACGCTGGACGGCCGACGTAAGCGTCGCGCTGATCACGCAGGTGACTTCCACCGCATCGTATCGCTGCGATCTGCCGATGCTCGTCGCGCACGGCCGCCGGATCGGCAGCCTGATCGGCGTGGACGTGACGCAAGGAATCGGCCTGCTGCCCTACGACGCGCAGGCGCCGGAAGTCGACTTCACCGTCTCGACCAGCCTCAAGTGGCTGAGCGGCACTGCCGGCGCCGGCATCCTGCACGTACGCGCGCCCCTGCTGAGTGAATGCCGTCCGCAATTGCGCGGCTGGTTCAGCCAGGAGAATCCGTTCTCGTGGGACCTGAGCGCCTTCAGTTACGCGCCCGACGCGCGACGCTTCGACCACGGCACGCCGTCGATCGTGGCATGCGCCGGTACGTTGCCGGCGCTGGAGTGGCACGCGAAGCAGGACGCTCGCGCACTGCTGGCCCACAATCGCGCGCTGACGGACGCGATCATCGCGGGTGCGGACGAGCTTCGTCTCGACCTCGTGAGCCCGCGAGATGAGGCGCGCCGCGGCGGAAGCCTGATGATCAACGTGCCGACGACCGCCGATCCCACGGCGCTCGTCGACAATCTGCGCGCCGCGGGTGTCTACGCGGACTGTCGTGGCGCGACGCTGCGCTTGTCACCGGGAGTCGTCACGACGCACGCCGGTGTCGAGCGCCTCCTCAGAGAGCTCAGACGCCTGCTCAGGGCATGATGAATGACCGACATCCCTTCTCTTGCTCACAGCGTTACGGCGCTCATCGAGGCGCCAGCGGAGCTGACGTTCGCATTTCTCGCCGACCCACTGCAGGTGGGCAAGTGGGCGCTCGCGTCGATGCAGGCGCAGCCTGCCGAAACGCCCGGCATTTATCGCGGCCGCTCTCTGTTCGACGGCGAGCAGAACCACTTCGCCGTCACCGCTCATCCGCAACTGCTGCTCGTCGAATATAGCGTCGGCCCACGCGAGGCGCTCACGCCGCGGATCCGTGCGCAGGTCATCCGCGCCGCAAGCGTCGGTCTGCCAGCGACGAGCTGCTATCTCACGCTGACAGCGTGGCGACCGGCCGACATGCCCGCAGCGCGCTGGAGCCGCCTGTGCGCGGCACACAACGTCGAAATCTGGCTCATCAAGGAGCAGGTGGAAGACGTCGCGCGCCGATAGAGTCTACGGGGGCGGCGTGGCTGCCAGCGAGAAGCCGTGCATGCAGGCCTTGTTGCGCACGGCCGAGACCGAGCGGTTCAATCGCGTGGCGATGATCTCGACCGGGGTGCGTGCGTCGGCGAGCTCGCGCAGCTGTTTCAACTCGGCGGATGACCACATCTTGGCGGTACTGGGGTTCTGTAATCGTCTCATCGTCTCTTCGTCGTCGTCGGTCTACTCAGCCGGGCACCAGCGCCAGCACGCGCAGCGGGCTACCCGACCCATTCACAATCTTCAGCGGCGGCGCGATCACGACGGCGCCGGTGGCAGGCAACTGATCCAGATTCATCAGGCTGGCAAGCCCGAAGCGATTCGAGCCGTGCATGATCGTATGACACGGGAACATCGGATCGAAGGTCGCCGCCTGGCCGGCATCGGTGCCGACCGTCTCGACGCCGACGCCGAGAATGTCGCGCTCCTTCGCCAGGAACGGCACGCACTGCGGATGAAAGCCCGGCGTATGCGGGCCGTCCTCGCGGATGTTGAGGAAGCGCTCGGCACCCGTGCGCTTGGACCAGTCGGTGCGGATCAGCACCCACGCGCCGCGCGGGATCTCGCCATGCCGCTGCTCCCATGCCTTGACGACCTCGACCGTCACCAGGAAGTCCACGTTCTCGCGCACGCGGTCGGTGACGTCGATGACGCACGCGGGCCCGATGAACTTCTGCACCGGGATGTTGTGCGTGGCGTTGTTCGGGTAGTCCTTGCCGGTGACCCAGTGGATCGGCGCGTCGAAGTGGGTGCCGGTGTGCTCACCGCACGCGATGTTGTTCCAGTACCAGGCCGGGCCGCGCTCGTCGTACCTGGAGATCTCCTCCAGCGAGAACGGCTTGGACGGCGCGAAGATCGGCGGCAGCTGGATCGTCGGCGTCGCCGGCTCCAGCGGCACGGTGAGATCGACGACGCGAATGCCGCCACTGAGAATGCCTGAGGCGAGATCGGCTAGCAGCGCAGTACTCTTGGCCATGGCTCGTTACCTCTGATCAGGGGCGAACTGCTGCTGCAGCTCACGCAATGCCGCGACGAGCACGTCCACGTCCTCGTCGTTGTTGTAGAAATGCAGGCAGATGCGCAGATTGTCGTCGCGATTGGACGTGACGATGCCGCGTTTCATCAACTCCTGCGACAGCTGACCGCTTGCCCGCGACGGAACGCAGAGCATAGCGCCCCGGCGCTCGTCGAGCATCGGCGTGACGCTCGCCCAGCCGATCTCGCGCAGCTTGTCCATGCAGCGCCGCGTCAGCGCACGAACGCGCCGTTCGATTGCCGGCGTGCCGACACCTAGCAGGATCTTCAGCCCGGCTTCCGAGGCGTAGCAGTTCACGACCGGCGGCGTGCCGGCTTCGAAGCGCCGGGCGCTCGGCGCCGGCCGGTTCGCGGTGATGTCCATCGCGAAAATGTTTTCCTGGGCGAACCAGCCGCTGTGAGTCGGGTGCAGCGAGCGCACCAGCGAGTCCCGGACGTACAGAAAGCCGATTCCTGCAGTGCCGAGCAGATACTTCAGCATGCCGCCGACCGCGAAGTCGACATCCAGCGCCTTTACGTTGATATCGACCGAGCCGACCGATTGATAGCAGTCGAGCAGCACCAGCGCGCCCTTGGCCCGCGCCAGCTTCACGATCGCCGGGATGTCGAGCCGCGCACCGTTGCGGAAACAGACGTGCGTGATCGCGACCAGCCGCGTCTGCTCGTCGATGTGGCTCGCGAAGGCTTCGGGCGGGATGTAGCCGTCCGCGTCGCGCCGCACGTGCACTACGCGCGCTCCGCGCGGCTCCTGCGCGTGCCAGATCTGGGCGTTGGTCGGAAACTCGAAGTCGCTGATGACCACCTTGTCGCGGCCGCCCGAGAACTGCAGCGCCGTCGCCACCGCGTTCAGGCCGGCCGACGCCGACGCCGTGACGGCGATCTCATCGGGCGTCGCGTGCAGCACCCGCGCCATCAGCGAGCGCACCGCTTCGTTCTTCGTGACCCACACGTCCCAGTTCGCACCGACTTCCAGCCGGTCCTGCAAGTAGCGATCGAACGCCGCCTTGACGTCGTTCGCCAGCGCACAGTACGAGCCGCTGTTCAGGTAGGTGGTGTGCTCCAGGAGCGGAAACTCCCGGCGCAGCGCTGCGAAATCCGGTTCCATGCCGTCACCGTGATGAGTCGACGCGGCCAGTATAGGGCGTCCGCTCGGCGTTTTCATATGCCTTTGCATGTATTTGCGGTCAGTCGTCCTGCCAATCCGGCGCCAACAGGCGCCGCTTGCCGTCGCTCGACAGCTGCACGCCCGGCGCGTCGAGCGCCTCGCGGTCCCACAGCTCGCAGGTGACTTCACGGTGCCGCTGATCGAGGGCTTCGCAGTAGTTCGTGTACAGGCAGATGCGCACCGCGGCGCCGCGCCCTGCCCGAACCTTGCGGAACCAGTCCGGGTCCGCGAGTGCCTGACGTGCGAAGCCGACAAGGTCGCAGCAGCCCTCCCGCAAAGCGCTCTCCGCCTGATCGAAGCTGTGGATGCCGCCGCTGACGATGATGGGAGTCGTGAGCGCTTCGCTCCTTACCGCTGCGCGCACGGCCGCGGCGGGTTGCAGATTGCGACCGAACGGCCCGCGCTCGTCCGAGTAGTAGGAAGGCATGCACTCGTAGCCGCTGGGTCCCGTGTAAGGATAGGCCGCCTCACCGACCTTGGGCTGCTTCGCGTCGTCGAACTTGCCGCCCCGGGACAGCGAGATGAAGTCCATGCCGGCGCGCGCAAGCGCGCTCGCATAGAAGCAGGCATCGGCAACGCCGTATCCGCCGGCCACCGCCTCCTCCGTCAGCATACGGCAACCGATCGCGTAGTCGGCGCCGACCTCGGCACGAACACGCTGCAACACTTCGATCGGCAGCCGCACCCGCGCCTGCGCTGACCCGCCGTAGCCATCGGTGCGCGTGTTCAATCCCGACAGAAACGACGCCATGGTGTACGCATGCGCATAGTGCAACTCGACGCCGTCGAATCCGGCCTCACGCGCGCGGCGCGCAGCGGCGGCAAACAGCTCCGGCAACTGGCTCGGCAACTCTCGAATCGCATCCAGCTCCATATCGGTTACGCGCTCGCGAGCGCCAAAGCGCAGCGCTTCGAGCTCGGCAGCACTCAGAACGCGCTCCAGGCTGGGGTCGTCGAGCCCGGCGAGCGAGCCGCGCACCAGCTCTTCCGGCGCATCGACCAGACCGAGCGCCTGGCGGTGCCGATCGCTGACCTGGAGGATTCGCTCGAAATATTTGCCCGGGTCGGGGCGCCGGCGGATGCGCAGGAAATCGATGAGCTGGATGAGCAGCCGTGTCTCGCCGTCGCTCGCCCGCCGTACCACATCGACCAGCTGGCTCAGGCCCGGCAGGAAGCGATCGTCGCCGATGCGCAGCAGCGGGCCGCTGGGAATGTCGCGGATGCCAGTGGCCTCGACGACGATCGCGGCCGGCCGCCCGCGCGCGAAGCGCTCGTACCACGCGAGCACGTTGTCGCTCACGACGCCATCCTCGGTGGCGCGCCAGGGAACCATTGCGGGGACCCAGGTCCGTGCCGCGAGGGACAGCGGGCCGACCTGCGTCGCGCTGAACAGGCGAGCCGACTGCGCCTCGGCTGCCGTGGGCCACGGATCCGCATGGGGCGCATAGCGAATGCGTTGCGGCGGGCGCCACATCGCCATGTCTCACTCCTTCAGCAGCTCGCGGCCGATGATGAGCTGCTGCACTTCGGTGGCGCCTTCGTAAATGCGCAGCGCGCGGATCTCGCGGTACAACCGCTCGACGACCTCGCCGCGACGCACTCCACGCCCGCCGAACATCTGTACGGCGCGATCGATCACCCGCTGCGCATTCTCGGTTGCGGCGAGCTTCGCCATCGCAGCTTCCTTGGTGACGACGTTGCCGTGATCGCGCAACCATGCGGCCCGATAGACCAGCAAAGCCGCGGCATCGACCTGCGTCGCCATGTCGGCCAGGCCCGCCTGCGTCAGCTGCAGGTCGGCAAGCGCCTTGCCGAACATCGACCGCTGCCGCACGTGCGCCAGCGCTTCGCGTAGCGCCCGGCGAGCGAACCCCAGCGCGGCGGCGGCAACCGACGTGCGAAAGACATCGAGCGTTCGCATCGCGATCTTGAATCCCTCTCCTTCGCCGCCGATCCGCTGGCTCTCGGCCACGTGGCAGTTCCGGAAACGCAGTGTTGCGAGCGGATGCGGCGCGATCACGTCGATCCGCTGCTCGATCTGCAGACCCGCGGTGTCGGCATCGACGACGAACGCCGTGATCCCCTGCGCCGCAGTCGTCCCGTCCGGCCGCCTTTGCCCCGGAGTGGTCCGCGCGAACACGCAATAGAAATCGGCGATGCCGCCGTTCGAGATCCAGGTCTTCGCGCCGTCCAGGACGTAGTGATCGCCGTCGCGACGTGCAGAGCATTGCATCGCGGCGACATCGGAACCGGCCTCCGGCTCAGACAGCGCGAATGCCGCGATCGCCCGGCCTGCGGCGACGGCCGGCAAGTACCGCGCGCGCAGCGCATCCGACCCGGCGATCGATAGCGCGCCGCTGCCGAGGCCTTGCATGGCAAACGCGAAATCTGCGAGCCCGTCGTACTCGGCGAGCGTCTCTCGCACCAGGCAGATCGCGCGCGCATCGAAGTCGTCCGATGTTCCGCCATACGCTCGTGGCACGCAGTGGCGCGTGAATCCCGCATCGCCGAGAGCCGCGACGAGCCGCCGGCATGCTGCATCGATCGCATCGCGCGATTCATCGTCGTGGCCGTGCAGGGATCGCTCGGCCCAGGCACGCACTTCGGGGGCGAGAGCGCGGTGACTGTCGTCGAAGAAAGGCCAGGCGAGGTGCTGCATAAGTTAGCTCGCAGAAGGCTCCAACTCGTTCAACGCTGCGTGCAGCTGCTTGCCCTCCTCGTCCGCCAGGGCCGCAGAGCGCAGACGCTTGATGATCGCCGCGAGATCCGGTCGCCCCGCGAGGCGCCGCGCGGCATCGGTAACGACGCCGTAGTTCTTCAGCCCTCGTTCGTGCGTATCGCCATACCCCTTCACCAGCCGCTGACACTCGGCGAGCTCGACCGCGGCGTCGTAGCCACCGGGCTGCGTCGCCATCGCCTTGATGTGCTCCAGCCACGCACCGATGCGCTCCTGCTCGAGCCGATAGCGCAACGTGCCGCGACGCCAGCGGCGCAGGCCGGAAACCACGTACAACAACAAGAATCCGCCGACGTGCGCGGTCTGGATACGCCTGCCCTTGCGAAACAGCGGGGCGAACAGCCGGCGCGCTCTGCTGCTCGCCTGCAACCGGGCCCCGAGTCCAGCGGGGAGCGTTTCGCACACTTCCTCGAAGCGCGGGTGCATGAACTCGGTCATGTACACGATCTGTTCCGCCTGCGCGCGAACCTCGTCGCGCACGCGGTTGAATCGTGTGCGACGGGTCTTCAGATCGGCCACGCGGATCGTGTCCTCGTACGACATCCACAACGCCAGATAGCGCGCAACCGCGGCAGTCAGCGCATAGCCGCCGCCAGCGCCTTGCGTGCGCTGATCGCAATCGCGAACCTCGCGCAGCCGGTCGAGATAGAGGCTTGCATACTGGCCGTCCTGATAGTCCATCGAGCGCCTGACGCCCTCCTGCAGCAGTCCGTGCAGGTGCGCGGGAAACTCCGCCTTGATCCATCCGTCGAGTTTCCTGCCGAGCTCGGTCGTGGGACCGCCGCCCGGCGGCACGAGAGTCGTCAGCGGCGAGCGCTTCAGGGCCTGCTCGAAGCCCGCGGCGAAGCCTGCCAGATTGGTCTTGACCGCCACGCCGGATTGCGTAATCGCCTGCTCGTAGAGCGCGCGCGGGAACGGCAGGACGGCCGACGCGGCGATGGCGCCGAACAGAATCGAGCTGATGACGCTGCCGTGCTCTTCGGCGAGCGCCTGCATGTCGAAGCTGATGAGCCGCTTCGACCGTGCTTCGAGCGCGGCGATGACGGCGTTGGCGTCGGCAATGCCGTCGCCCATCGCGGACTTCTCGGTGATGCCGTAGATGCGATGAGTCGACGCGACGGTCGTCGTGCGATCCGGCGTTATCAGGCCGCGAACCACGGCACGACCGGCCTCCATCAACTCGGCGGCGATGACGAGATCGACATCGCCGGGCACCGGCATCAGCGCAAGCACCGGCCGACGTTCCGGCGTGCGCGGCGGCGGGCTCATCTCCACGTAGTAGACGGTAGTTCCCGTCCGTTGCGCGACACCGGGGACGGAGGTGGCCTGCACGATCCAGCCCTGCAGCTCTGCCACCGCAACGAGCCAGTCAGCCAGTACCCCGCCGCCCTGGCCGCCGAGCGCGGCGATTGCGATTGACAGCGGCCGCGGGTCAGAAGGCATGACGAAGTCTGCGGCGCTCCGCGCGTCGTTGGAAGAAGCCGATGACACGCGCGCGCAGACTCCGCAGCACGCGATCCCAGCCCGTCGGATTGAACACCACGTCCGCGCGATAGAAAGAGGGGCACAGCACGGCCGCATGTGCCACTTCGCCGCACACGCCGCAGCCGACGCACGAATTCTCGACGTGCGCGATCGGATCCTGCCGCAATGGATCGGGATTGGGCTTGATGGTCAGTGAGGGGCAGCCGGACAGCCGGATGCACGAGTGATCGCCGGTGCACGTATCCGCATCGACGCCGAAGCGCTCCCGCACCATGCGCGCGCCGGCGGCGACCGCCTTGTTGAATGCAGGTTTCTCGCGGCGTTGCCGATTGAGCATGCATTCGGACGCGGCCAGCACGACCTTCGGTCCCTTCTGCGGCGTCGTCATCGCCTCGCGCAGCACGTCGCGCATGCGGCCGACGTCGTACGTCCGGTCGATGACCCTCAGCCATTTGACACCGACGCCTTTCACAGCCTCGGCGATCGGATGCTTCGTGCTCTTCGAACGGTTATCGGCGCGCGAGGAGAGGATGTCCTGGCCGCCGGTCGCGGCCGAATAGCCGTTGTCGACGACGACCAGCACGTTGTCGCTCTGATTGAACACCGCGTTGCCGACGCCGGAGGTCAGGCCGTTGTGCCAGAAGCCGCCGTCGCCCATGACAGCGATTGCGCGCTTGTTGCGCGGCGTGTTGAAGGCCGACGCGCCTGCCGCGCCCAACCCGTAGCCCATGGTAGTGTTGCCCAGGTTGAACGGCGGCAGGATGGAGAACAGGTGGCAGCCGATGTCGCAGCTGATGTGCACCTGACCCAGCTCCCGCTGCAGCAGCTTCATCGCCGTGAAGATCGGCCGCTCGGGGCAGCCCGTGCAGAAGCCCGCCGGCCTGATCGGGAGGAGCGGCGCCAGCGCCTGCACTTCCTTCGGTATCTCCGCCGGCGGTGGCGGCAGGAGCGGCGTTGCGCGCTCGAGCAGCTCCGGTGCATACACACGCATGAATGCGCGCACGCCGCGTTGAATTACGTCACCGGTGTACTCGCCGGCCTTCGGCAGCACGTCCTTGCCTACGACACGCGCGGCGATGTCCGCCCTGCGCAGGATCGAGTTGAGATTTTGTTCGAGATACTCGGGCTGACCTTCCTCGACGATCAGCACTGCCTTTTTGTCCCGGCAGAATTCGATCACCTCGCTGTCGATCAGCGGGTAGGTGACGTTGAGGACGTACAGCGGCAGCTGCGTTGCGCCGGTCGAGTCGGCGAGGCCGAGCAGCTCCAGCGCGCGGATCAGCGTGTTGTACAGGCCGCCCTGCAGCATGATGCCGACGTCGCCCTGCGCGCCGCCGAGGAACTCGTTGAGCTTGTTGCGGGCGATATAGTCGATCGCGGCAGGCCAGCGCCGGTTGATCTTCTCCTGCTCGTGCAGAAAGCTCGCCGGCGGCAGCACGATGCGATTCACGTCGCGCACCGGGCTGTCGAGCGCATCCTGGACCGTGAACTTCGGCGGGCGGTTGTCGTGGGCGATGAACGAGCCGTACACGTGGCAGGCGCGGATGCGCAGCTCCAGCATCACCGGCGTGTTCGACGCCTCGGACAGCTCGAAGCCGCGCTCGACCATCGCCACGATGCTTTCCAGGTTCGGGCGCGGGTCGAGCAGCCACATCTGCGATTTCATCGCAAAGGCGTGCGAGCGCTCCTGCATGATCGAGGAGCCTTCGCCGTAGTCCTCGCCGATGATCACCAGCGCGCCGCCGGTGACTCCGCCCGACGCGACGTTGGCCAGCGCGTCCGAGGCTACGTTGGTGCCGACGGTGGACTTCCACGTCACCGCCCCGCGGATCGGATAGTTGACCGAAGCGGCGAGCATCGCCGCGGCAGCTGCCTCCGAGGCGCTCGCTTCGAAGTGGATGCCGAGGTCCTTCAGCAAGCCCTGCGCATCGGAGAGCACATCCATGAGATGCGAGATCGGCGCGCCCTGGTAACCGCCGACATAGCCGACACCGGACTGCAGCAGCGCCTTGGTAACGGCGAGGATGCCCTCGCCGCGGAACTCCTGTCCGGCGCCGAGGCGCAGCTTGCCGACTTCGTGTGTGAAGGATCTTTCAGCCATGGCAGGGGCAGTACTGTATCCCTCTCCTCGGCTGCTTCCAACACGAACAAGTGTTTGGCAAGCTAGGGTCGTGACGCAGCGGCGCTACCGGAAATGAAATGAACTGGCTGGCGCATGTGTTCTTGTCCGAGCCGAACGTCGAGTTCCAGCTAGGAAATCTGCTGGCCGACGTCGTCAGGGGCCCACAGCGCGAAGCGATGAGCGTCAACTTCCGTCGCGGCGCAGCCTGCCACAAGGCGATCGACGCGTTTACCGACGCTCACCCCGTCGTGAAGCGCAGCCGCGCCCGCATCGGCAGCGAGCATCGGCGCTTCAGCGGTGTGCTCGTCGACGTGTTCTACGACTACTTTCTCGCGCGCAACTGGGAGCGGTACTCGCCCGTTGCGCTCGATGCGTACACCGCAGATTTCTATGCGCGCGTCCAGGCGCATCCCATCAAGCTGCCACCGGACGCACAGGTCCTGCTCGAACGCATGATCGGTCACGACCTGCTCAGCTCCTACGCCCGGGTGGAAGGCGTCGAGCACGCGCTGCGCCGGATCTCGACCTACCTCAACTCACGCTGGCGCAAACAGTTCGCGCTCGACCGGGGCGTCGGCGACCTGCAGACCCACGAAGCCGCGTTCGCCGCCGACTTCCGTGAGTTCTTCCCCATCTTGCAGGTGCACGTCGCGGGACTGACGCTCTGAGCGTCTACTCCGGTTCGACGACACAGCTTCCGATCACCTCGAACTGTTGCATGGCGAACTTGGCGCGCTCTTCGAAGGACATGCCCTCGACCAGCGCCTCCGACTCCTGCTTGCGGCCCTGCATGTTGAGCACCATCGCCCGCTGCAGCTTCGGATCGAAGTTCTCGCGCGAATACTTCGCGGCGCACCGGCACATCTCTTCGGTCACCTTCACCATCTGGATGCCCGTCTTGCTCTGGTTCATGCACGCCTGCACGAACTCACCTTCGCCGGGCCCACCACCGCACCCGCCGAGCACGGCGACCGCAGCGACAGCGGCAACGAGTGCATACGCGATTCTTGTTCGGTTCATGACTTGCTCCCCGGTTTGGTTGCGGTTTCAGTTCTTCTTCTTCGCGCGATTGAACAGATCGATCACCTTGTTGGCTACGTCGATCGCTTCCGGCGCCTCGGCGGCGGCGTCCGCGGTTCCGGTCGTTCCTGCCGTTGCCGCAGCGGCGTCGGTGCCGCGGAACGTGCCGGCCCTCAGGCTCGCGAAGCTTAGACTGTTCTGCCGCGCCGAGCGCACCACCTGGCCGGGCAGCACTTCGACTTCATCGATGACGACGTCGTAGTTCCAGGCGTCGCCGATCGGCGGACGGGCATTGAAGCGGATGATGTTGAACGTGGCGCTGCGGGACTGGCCGGGCGCGAGCGCGAACTGCGTGTCCACCGAGTTCCCCGCGAGCATGCCGATGCCCTTGACGCTCGTGTCGTGCGTACCGGGGCGACCCCACGTGTAGCCGTTGCCGAAGTTGTCGAGCGCGGCGCTCGAGCCCGATCGGTAAGCGAGAATGATCGGCTTGTCGCTCACATTGCGGAAGCGAATGTTGAGCGCCACGCCCTGGTGACGCGCGCCAGCCGTCATTGCGGAGGCGGACACCTGCATCACCTCCGCGATGAACGTCCCGGCGTTGTAGCAGCGCGGCGATCCACCGCAGGGATCTTTGACCGCAGCCGGGACCACTGGCGCAGCCGCAGCGGCGGCCGCAGGTGCTGCCGGCTTGGCACTGGCCTGCGCCAGCGAGGCAAAGTGCACGACGTGCTCCTGGCCCAGTCGATACTGGTCCGCCGTGACCGGCGCGATCTCGCGCACGGCGAGATCGAGCTCGAACGTCGCGCCGACCGGTTGCTTGTTCTGCTCCCACGTCAGCTCGAACCGCGCATCGCGCCCTTCGCCCGGTTGCAGCACGAACTTCGGATCGAACGTCGTGCCGGCGACTTCCCCTATCGCGCGGACGGCATTCGCTCCCGTGACGGCGTAACGATTGCCGAGGTCATCGAGCGCAACGCCCGAATCGCGCACGTAGCCGAGCGCCAGCGCCTTGTCGGTCCGATTCTCGAAACGCACCGTCGTGGTCAGCACGCGATAGCGCCCCTGCGTGCTCGTCCGGAAATTCGTGACCGTCGCGGTGAAAGTCGCGGTCTCCGCGCACGCTGCGGCCGATGCGGGACAGCCCTTGGACGCGGCGGCGTGAACCAGACCTGCTGCGAGCGCCAGGCAACATACGGCAGCGATCTTCTTGCATGCACTATAGGCACTCATGGTTGCTCCCGATCTAGCGGTTGGCGAGTTGCACGCGAGCGATAGCGACGCCGCGTTGCGTTTCGCGTAGTTCGTACTCGATCACTTCAGTCGCAAGCGTTCCGCCGCCGGGGCCCGGCAGCACATTGGCGATGCGCAGCAGAGCGTCCATCTCGACATTGCTCGAGTAGCTGATTTTGTCGCGGATGGCTTGCGCTTCGGCCTGAGGCACACGCCAGATCTGCGCGGTGCGCCCGTTGGTGAAGCTCACCGCGACCTTCTGACCGAGCGCGTCGAAATTGACGACGGAGCTCGGCGACAGCGCGCGCACGGTGAATTCGCCGTACGACGGGTCGTACTCACTGAGATTGGCGTTCATCGTGAGCCGCAGCGCGCCGACGCCGCGCACGGACGCTGCGGCCGATTCCAGTTCGGCGCGCACCGCTGCGCGGCGTGCCGCCTTGTCCGGCGCCGGCGCAAAGCGCACGCGGCTGTCTTCTTCGACCCACGTGTCGATCGGCAGCGGCAGGTGCGCGAGCTCGTAGTAGAGGAACACCATCGTGCTCGCATCTGGATTCACCAGCTCGCGCGCAGCGCCTGCTGCTGAAGGAGCGCCCGCTCCTGCTGAAGCGGAACCCGGTCCGGCCGCTGCGGCAGCCGGCGCAGCTGCGTTTGACGCGGATTGCGCGCTCGCGAGCGGCGATGTGGCGGCCGGCGTCTGCGCACCGGGTGCCGCACCGCTGCCGCATCCCGCAAGCACTACCGTCGCGAGAGCGATCAAGCCGAAGTGGAGTTTCATGGCGTCTCTCCTCAGAGCTGCGGCGAGGCGGAATTCTTTGCAGCATCTTTCACTTGCTGCGCCTTGCGCGCGGCGTCCATCTGCTGCAAACCCTGCTCGGTCGCCGTCAGCGCTTCGTAGCCGCCGGCCTGGTCGACGACACCCACCTGGAAGAAGCGGCTGAGCGCAGGGTTGTCGGGCAT
>DATEML010000181.1:0-4768 GCA_035275585.1 Steroidobacteraceae bacterium
GCTACCGCTGTCGCTTGCGTTGCGCCGAGCGGGTCGAGGCCCGGGTCCGGATCGTCGCCCCAGGCGGCCGCAGGCTTGGCATGTCGCACCAGATAGATTCGTGGCATGCGCGCGCCGGGCGGCTACTTCGGGGGCTTCAGCTTGTCCTTGGTCTGCTGAGCCATGCTCTGCAGGCTGCGCTGCGGCTCCGGCAATTCCTTCTTGTCAGGCGGCTTTTTGTCCGGCACTCGTGTGGTGTCGGCGCGCCGCTCGACCTCAACGGGCGGCCCCGTTGCGGTAAACACGTCGACCGACACCATTACTTGCCGGCCTTCGTTAGGCGCCAGCGCGCCGACGCCGACGACCTTGCGCGCCAGCTCTTCGCCGCGATCGTTGCGAATCGACACCACGACCGCGTACTCCCACGGCTCACCGCCCGCGGGATGCTTGAACCCGCCCTCAACCCGCAACGCCGAGAACGCCGGCTGCAGCCGGCGCTCGACGATCGCCTTCGAGTCGAAGCGCAGGTGATGCTGGCAAGCCGGGCAGACGCTCGCGCTTTCGAGAATCGTCGCCTTGCAGTGAGGGCAGGTGCGCGTCTTGCCGGTGAGTGCCACGCGGCCGGTGCTCACAGTCCGGGCCCTTAGCTCTTGCCGCCCTTCTCGTCCCAACCGAACTCCGCGCGGCCGCGCATGCGCGAGCCCGCAGCAACGGTCAGTGAGCCAGCCTTCAGGTCGCCGTTCAGCACGCCGGTCTGCAGCAGCTCGACCCGCGCTGCCGCGTCGATGTTGCCTTCCAGCTCGCCGCCGACCACGACGGTATTGGCGCGCACGCCGCCCATCACTTTCGCACCGGCCTCGATCGTCAGATTGCCCTGCACGTGCACGTCGCCCTTGAAATTGCCGGCAATGCGCACGTGGCCCGAGCCTTCGATCTTGCCTTCGATCGTCAGTCCCGCGGCGAGCAAGGACTCCTTCGCGTCGCCGCGCGGCTGCTGGGCGGCCGCGGGCTGCTGCCGGGCCGTCTCGATGCTCACCGGCGCGGCTGCAGCAGGCTTGTCCGGCGCTCCCTCCGGCGTGTTCTGTTCGCGGCCGTACTGGTCTTTCCACAACGCCATGACGAGTCTCCTGATTTGAATTCGAGCGGTGGTAATTACACAGGCGGCATGAGGGTGTCAAACGTACCAACCGCGGCGTCGCGAGGCGCCGACACTGGCGCCCGGCGCGTTTTTGAGGCAGTGCGGCGTATAGTACGTCCCACAACGAATGAGTCGGCGCCGCTCACGGCGCGGGGGGACTGGACATGATCAAGCTCACGATCAACGGTCAGGCTCAGGATGTCGATGTCGCGGGCGAGACACCGCTGTTGTGGGTGTTGCGCGATACGCTCGGGCTGACCGGGACGAAATACGGCTGCGGCAAAGCCCTGTGCGGCGCGTGCACGGTGCACATCGACGGCGCGCCGACGCGCGCGTGCATCACGCCGGTCGAGAGCGTTGCCGGTAAATCCATTACGACGATCGAAGGACTGTCGAGCAATCGCGGCCACCCGGTGCAGCAGGCCTGGATCGAGCTCGACGTACCTCAGTGCGGCTACTGCCAGTCGGGGCAGATCATGTCGGCCGCAGCGCTGCTCGCGAAAAACCCGAAGCCTTCCGATGCCGATATCGACAGCGCGATGTCCGGCAACATCTGCCGCTGCGGCACGTATCCGCGCATCCGCAAGGCAATTCATCGTGCAGCCGAGCTGACGGGCAAGGAGGGCGGCTGACATGAGCAAATATCTACAGGCGAATCATGACCTCGCTGTGACGGGCGGCGACCTGTCGCGTCGTGAGTTTCTGAAGACCGCCGCCGCGACCGCGAGCGGTCTCGTCATCGCCGTCTATCTGCCGGCGTGCAGCAAGCCCGAGAACGCTGCGAAGAGCGCAGGTCCGGTCAAGCAGGTCAGTGCGAACGCGTGGCTGAAGATCGGCACCGACGGATCGATCACCGTCCTGTGCGATCGCTCCGAGATGGGACAGGGCGTCTACACCGCGCTGCCGACGCTGATTGCGGAAGAGCTCGGCGTCGCACCTTCGAGCGTGAAGGTCGAATTCGCGCCGCCCGGCAAGGAATACGTCAATGCGCTGCTGGGCGGGCAAGTGACCGGCGGCAGCACGAGCGTCCGTGACGCGTGGGAGAAGCTGCGCATGGCAGGTGCCGAAGCGCGCACGCGGCTGATCGCAGCAGCGGCGAAGGATTGGGGAGCACCGCCACAATCGTGCTCGGTCGCGGACGGCTACGTCGTGTTCACGAGCCGCCGCAAATCGTTCGGCGAGCTCGCCGAAGCGGCCGCTGCGCTGCCGAAGCCCGAGAACGTTCAGCTGAAGACGCGCAACGAGTTCAGGTACATCGGTAAGGCGCAGCAGCGCCTGGACACGCCCGCGAAAGTCGACGGCAGTGCGCAGTTCGGCATCGACGTGCGGCTACCGGGCATGTTGTACGCCGCGCTCACGCAGCCGCCGGAGCTCGGCGCCAGCGTCAAGAGCTTCACAGCGGATGCGGCGCAGGGAATGCCCGGCGTTCGCCAGGTATTGCAAACATCTTCTGGTGTGGCCGTGATCGCCGATACGTTTTGGCAAGCACACCAGGCGCGCAACGCGCTCAAGATCGAGTGGGCGCCGGGCGCGAACGCGAAGATGACGAACGCCTCGATCAGCGCGGGCCTGAAATCGGCATCGAGCGGCAAAGGCAAGCAGGTGCGCAAGGATGGCGACGCGGAGAGCGCGCTGAAGTCCGGCCGCCGCATCGAGCAGACCTACGAGCTGCCGCTGCTCGCGCATGCGACTCTCGAGCCGCAGAACTGCACCGCCGAGTTTCGCGAAGACGGGTGCCACATCTACGTGCCGACACAGGTTCAGCAGTTCGCGCAGAACGCGGCCGCGCAGGCTGCGGGGCTGCCGCCGGAAAAGGTGTTCGTGCATACGACGTTCCTCGGCGGCGGCTTCGGCCGCAGACTCGAGTCCGACTTCGTTCCGGCTGCCGTCGAATGTGCGAAAGCGGTGAACAAGCCGGTGAAGGTACTGTGGACGCGCGAAGACGACATGACGCACGACAAGTATCGTCCGCCGGCGCGCAACACACTCTCCGGCACGTTCGATTCCAACCAGAAGCTGAATGCCGTCCGGATCCACCTGGTCGCGCCGTCGATCACTTCGCGCTGGGCGCCCGGCGCCGTCGCCAACGGCGCAGTCGATCCGTTCGCCGTGGAGGCCGCTCACAACTTTCCGTACGACGTGCCGAACGTGTACGTCGATTATCTGCAGCACGAGATCGGCATCGACGTCGGCTATTGGCGCTCGGTGAGCCACGCGCTCAACTGCTTCGCGGTCGAAAGCTTCATGGACGAGCTGGCGTACGAGGCGCAGGCCGATCCCTATGAGTTCCGTCGCGGCATGCTCGACAAGCAGGCGCGCTGGCAGATGGTGCTCGATACGGCCGCGCGCAAGGCGGGATGGGGCCACGCGCCGAGCGGGCGCCACCAGGGCATCGCAGCGATGTCGGGCTACGACACGTATCTCGCGCAGGTCGCGGAGGTGTCGGTGGAGGGCCATCAGCTGAAGGTGCATCGCATCGTGTGTGCGATCGACTGCGGCCAGATGGTGAATCCCAACATCGTGCAACAGCAGGCCGAGGGCAGTATCGTGTTCGGCCTCACGGCCGCGCTGTTCAGCGAGATCAACATCGCCGGCGGCCGCGTGAAGGAGCAGAACTTCGACGACTACCGGATGCTGCGCATGAACGAGACGCCGCAGATCGAGGTGTACGTCGTCGACAGCACCGAGAAACCCGGCGGCATGGGCGAGCCGGCGACCGCGCTGGTCGCGCCGGCGGTCTGCAACGCGATCTACTCGGCGACGCGCAAGCGGATCAGAAGCCTGCCGATCGCGAAGCAGGGCTTCACGGTGTAGGTCAACAGCAGCGCGAGACGCCGGTCCACTTGCGCTGCTGCTCGCCGAGATAGAACTCGCGTCGCGACAGCGGCGCCACGTCCGCGTGCGCTTGGCCATGGTGTTGCAGATAGCGCTCGTACGCGTCGTCGCTCGCCAGCGCACGCAACAAACTCCACAGATCGAGCAGTCGCTGCTTCATGTGCGCACCTCCGCGAGCGCCACGGCCGGCGCTTCTGAGCTCGGCGGCACCGGCAGTCCCTTCACGACGCGCCAGCTGACGCGCAGCGTGTCGGCGATCACGATCCATAGGATTGCCGTCAGCAGCATTGCGAGCGCCGCATCGAGGCGCTGATTGAAGATCAGTTGCGGCGCGACGGCGGCCTGCTCAGGCGGGAGCGCACCGGAAGACAGCTTGTCGGCCAGTTGCTCCGCGGCCGCCAGGAATCCGATGCGCACATCAGTCGACACAACCTTTTGCCACGCCGCAATCGTGCACACGATCGCGATCCACGCGAGCGGTACGCCTGTGACCCACGCATAGCGCAGCTTGCCGTGCTTCACGAGGATGCCGGTCGCTACGCACAGCGCGATCCCCGCGAGCAGCTGATTGGCGATGCCGAACAGCGGCCAGAGAATGTTGATGCCGCCGTTGGGATCGACGACGCCGATGTACAGGAAGTAACCCCAGCCGGCGACGACCAGGCCGCTCGCAAGCAATACCGATGGATACCACGAGGTCTGACCGAGCGGCCGCCACACGTGGCCGAGCGCATCCTGCAGCATGAAGCGGCCGACGCGCGTGCCGGCGTCCAGGGTGGTCAGGATGAACACCGCCTCGAACATGATCGCGAAGTG
>DATEML010000182.1:0-12329 GCA_035275585.1 Steroidobacteraceae bacterium
ATCGACGGCGTGGTGCGGTCACCCTCGCTGTTCTCGATCACGCGCGGCTTGCCCCCTTCCATGATCGCGACGCACGAGTTGGTCGTGCCGAGATCGATGCCGATGACTTTGCTCATTGCGAGAAGCTCCTGAAACCCTGACTAAAAGTGATGCGAATGACCGGCTACATGCGGATGGCCCCAGGCCTTTCAAGGGGCTACGGCTCTTTGGCCACGATGACGCGCGCCGGGCGCAGCAGGCGGCCGTTGAGCTGGTAGCCCTTCTGCACGACCTGCACGATCGAATTCGGCACGTGCTCCGCGGATGCCTGCATCGCCATCGCCTCGTGCAACTGCGGATTGAACTGCTCGCCATGCGGCTCGATCTCGGTTACCCCCGCCTTCTCCAGGGCCTTCGCCAGCAGTTGCAGCGTGGCCTCGGTCCCGGCGCGCAGCGCATCGGTCGAGCCGCTGCTCGCCAGGCCGAGCTCGAGGCTGTCCTTGACGCCGATCAGGTCGTTGGCAATGCGCTCGATCCCGAACTTGTGCGCCTGTTCGACGTCCCGCGACGCCCGCTTGCGCACGTTCTCCAGCTCGGCCAGGGCACGCATATAAAGGTCCCGGCTCTCCAGCGCGCGGTTCTCAGCGGCTGCCAGCGCCGCCTGCAGCCCACCGGCGTCGGCGCCTGCTTCCTCTGTGCCCGGAGGCACCGGGCGGCCGCCTGTCTCGTGTTCGTTTGGCACCGTCATCTCTATCCTTCTCCATTTCTTGCAAAAGGCGTAGGTCGGGCTTGAGCCCGACAACATTCCGTCGGCAATTGCGGCTCAGACCCGCGAATTCAAGGCGGAGCCGAGCAGCTTCGCGGTGATATCGACGATCGGGATCACGCGCTCGTAGGCCATGCGCGTCGGGCCGATCACGCCGAGCACGCCGACGACCTCCTGGTCGAGCGAATACGGCGCCGTCACCACGCTGCAGTCGTCGAGGATCGTGTAGCCCGATTCCTGGCCGATGAAGATCTGCACGCCCTCGGCGCGCAGGCTCTGGTCCAGCAGGTGCAGGATGTCGCGCTGCTGGGTGAATGCCTCGAACAGCCGCCGCAGCTTCTCGACGTTCGACAGCTCGGCGAAGTTCATCAGGTTGGTTTCGCCGGCGATGACATATTCCATGCGACCGGTGCCGGCGGGGACGTTGACCACCTGCTGGGCGAGTCGGATCGCGTCGAGCATCATCTCGTTGAGGTGCTCGCGCGTTTCCTTCAGCTGCGCGACGAGGTGCTCGCGCACCGCGCTCAGCTCCTTGCCGCCGAACTCCATGGTGAGATAGTTCGACGCACGCCGCAGCTCGTCGGGACTGTAGTAGCGCTCCAGCTGCAGGATGCGGTTCTGCACTTCGCGGCCGTTGACGACGAGGATCGCGAGCACGCGATTGTCGGAGAGCGGCACGAACTCGATCTGGCTCAGCGCCGCATGACTCTGGCGCGGCAGCGTCACGACGCCTGCCAGCCGCGTCACGCTCGAGAGCATCTGCGACGCGGCGGCGACCAGCGCCTTCGGATCGCTGGAGAGCTCGCCGAGGCGGTTGCGGATCGCGACGATCTGATCGTCGCCGAGCGGCTGGTACTTGAGCAGCGTGTCGACGAAGAAGCGATAGCCCTTGTCGGTGGGCACGCGGCCGGCGGAGGTGTGCGGCGAGCTGACGAACCCGAGCTCTTCCAGGTCCGCCATCACGTTGCGGATGGTCGCGGCGCTGAGACTCATGCCGACGTCGCGCGACAGCGTGCGCGAGCCGACAGGCTGGCCGTCGCGGATGTAGTGTTCCACCAGCAGTTTCAGCAACTGCTGCGCGCGATCATTCAGCGATTCGTCGGTCGTCTGCGAAGACATCGTCGCAACGCGGGCTCAGACCCTTGTCATGGCAGACATTTTGCAAGTTTCTCCGCCATTTCTCCACTATCCGCCACTGCCTCGTGCTAAAAATCGCGTCGTGCTAAAAGACGCCATGCCGGCAGCTCCTCCACAATTCGCGAACGTCGCCCTGGTCGGCAACGATCGCGACGCGCGCGTCGTCGAGTCGATGCACATCCTCGCCGTACACCTGCACGCCCGCGGCCGCAAGGTGCTCGCCGAGAGCGACAGCACCGTCGATTTCGGCCCAACCCGCGTCGAACGCCAGCCCGCGGCAACACTGGCGGCCGCCGCGAACCTGGTGGTGGCAATCGGCGGCGACGGCACCATGCTGCACGCCGCGCGGCTTGCGGCTCCGCATTCCGTGCCCGTGCTCGGCGTGAACCGTGGCCGGCTCGGCTTCCTCGCCGACATCGGTCCGCAGGACGTGCGTGACCGGCTGGATGAGATCCTCGCAGGGCGCTACGTGCAGGATCGGCGCGCAATGCTGACGGCGACGCTCACTGCCGGCGGCAGCAAACTCACCGGTCAAGCACTCAACGACGTCGTGCTGCAGAAGTGGCAGACGGGCCGCACGCTCGACTTCGAGACCTGGATCGACGAGCGCTACGTGAACACGCACCGTGCGGACGGGCTCGTGGTGGCGACCGCGACGGGCTCGACTGCCTACGCCCTCAGCTGCGGCGGCCCGATCCTGTATCCGGAGCTCGATGCGCTGGTGCTCGCGCCGATCTGCCCGCACACGCTGTCGGACCGGCCAATCGTGATCCGCAGCTCCTCGCGCGTGGAGATCCGCTTGCTGGAGCGTCCCGAAACCCAGGCGCGGGTCATCTGCGACGGCCTGTCGCTCGGCGAGCTCGCGTTGGGCGAAAAACTTCTGATCGAGCCGGCGAGCAACAGCGTGACGCTGCTGCACCCGCAGGATCACGACTACTTCCGGATCCTGCGCTCGAAGCTCCGCTGGGGACGCGGCGACCGCGTGCAGGCGGCTCAGCCGCAGGACTGACGCACGCCGTGCTGCTGCATATTCAGATCCGCGACTTCGCGATCATCGACGCCGCCGAACTGGAGTTCGCCTCCGGGCTGACCGTCCTCACCGGCGAGACGGGCGCCGGCAAATCGATCCTGGTGGATGCGCTGCTCCTCGCCGCGGGCGGCCGCGCCGGCGCGGAAGTCGTGCGGCACGGCGCCGAGCGCGCCGAAGTCTCCGCCACCTTCACCATCGCGAACAATCCTGCGGCGCGCGCCTGGCTCGCCGAGCAGTCGATCGAGCACGAGGACGAAGGCGTGGTGCTGCGGCGAATCGTCGGCGCGGACGGACGCTCGCGCGGTTACGTGAACAGCCAGGCGATGTCGGTGCAGGCGCTGCGCCAGCTGGGCGAGACGCTCGTCGATATCCACGGGCAGATGGAGTATCAGTCGCTGATGCGGCGGCCAGCGCAGCGCGAACTGCTCGATCAGAGCGGCGACTATCGCGAGCTGCTGGCTGCCGTCAGCGAACAGCATCGCGTGTGGTCCGAGCTTCGCGAGCAGCGCGATCGCGCCGCAGCTTCGGCCCAGGATCGCGAAGCGCGGCTGGAGCTGCTGCGCTATCACCTCGGCGAGCTGAAAGCGCTGGACCTCAAGGGCGGCGAGATCGAGGAGCTGACTGCCGAGCGGCAACGCTTGTCGCAGCATGGACGGCTGGCGTCGGGCGCGCGCGAGATCCTCCAGCTGTTGCGGGAAGCGGAAGACATGAATGCCGAGCAGGCCGTGTCGCGTGCGCTGACCTTGTCGCGCTCGCTGGCGGAGCTCGACGCACGCTTCGCTTCGATCGCGAAGGCCATCGACGAAAGCCTGATCGCGCTGCGCGAAGGCATCGAGTCGACGGAGCGCTACGAAGCCGACCTCGAGGCCGATCCGCAGCGACAGGAGTGGGTCGAGCAACGGCTCGCCGCCATCGAAGCCATCGCGCGCAAGCATCGGGTCGAGCCGGTGGCGCTGGGAGCATTGCACGCCGAGCTGGCGGCCGAGTTTCAGCAACTCGATACGCTGGAAGCTTCACTCGATCAGATCGAGAGGAAACTCGCGCAGCTCCAGTCGCAATTTCTCGCCGCGTGCACGCGACTCACCGCCGCGCGAGTCGCGGCCGCGAAAACGCTGTCGCGGCGAATCAGCGAGCTGATGCAGACGCTCGGCATGCCGGGCGGAGTGTTCGAGATCACGGTGCGCGCGCTCGCCAGCGACGCGGCCAGCGCACACGGCGCGGATGAAATCGAATTCCTCGTCAGCGCGAACCCTGGCCAGCCGCCGCGTCCGCTCGCGAAGGTCGCTTCCGGCGGCGAGCTGTCGCGCATCAGTCTGGCGATCCAGGTCGCAGCTGCGCAATCCGATGCGCTGCCGTGCCTGGTCTTCGACGAAGTCGACGCCGGCGTCGGCGGCGGCGTAGCAGAGATCGTGGGACGTCAGCTGCGCACACTCGGCGAGCGCGCGCAGGTGCTGTGCGTCACGCATCTCCCGCAGGTCGCGAGCCAGTCGCACGCGCACGTGCGAGTAACGAAGCTTACGGACGGCAAGACGACGCGCACGATGCTGCGAGTGCTCGCGGCGGACGAGCGGGTCGAGGAGATTGCGCGCATGCTCGGCGGCGTCAGCGTGACCGACAAGGCGCGCGAGCACGCCGCGGAGATGCTGCGTTCGCCGGGGGCGGCCCAGGGTCGGACGAAGGCCCGACCGACAAGGAAGAGAGGGTAGTCCTACCTGCCCTTGTCGCGGGACGGGCAATTTACGCGCTTGCAGCGGCCGTAGAGGATCATGGCGTGATCCTTGATCTCGAACTGCAGCTTCGCCGCGACGGTCCGCTGGCGCTCTTCGATGCCGGCGTCCATGAACTCTTCGACCTTGCCGCAGTCAAGACAGACGATGTGGTCATGGTGCTCGCCCTCGTTGAGCTCGAACACCGCGGTCGTGCCCTCGAAGTGATGGCGCGTAACGAGCCCGGCCGCCTCGAACTGCGTCAGCACCCGGTAAACGGTCGCCAGGCCGATGTCCTCGTGAGACTCGAGCAGATGCTTGTAAATGTCTTCCGCGCTCATGTGGCGCGGCGTCGCAGTGCCGAGGATCTCCAGAATCTTGAGCCGCGGCAGCGTGATCTTGAGCCCGGCTCGGCGCAGGTCGCTGGTTTCCACGTGCTTCACTCCTGGGGGCCGGGTATCATCGCCGGCCATTATCGCGCACAGCGCCGCCCGGCTCCACCTCCACTGCCAGTGAAATGACCGCCCAAACGATCCCAAATGATCAAACTGGGGCCGCGCCCTGCGGCCTTCGCCGGATCGCAGTCGCCACGCTCGTCCTCGTGCTGCTCGCCGGCTGCGTCCATCGCATCGATATCCAGCAGGGAAATTTCCTGGATACCGAGGACATCGACCGCATTGCCGTGGGCATGACGCGCGTGCAGGTGCGTGCGTTGCTCGGCACGCCGATGGTCGCGGACCCGTTCCAGGGCTCGCGCTGGGACTACGTCTACTACTTCAAGAAGGGACGCTGGCGCAAACCCGAGCAGCGGCACTTCGTCGTGTACTTCGACGGCGCCGACAAGGTCGCGAAAATCGAGCGGCCGTCGCAGCCACCCAAATCGTGAGCTTACTTGCGCGGCGCGCGGCCGCGCGCTGCAGCGCGACGCCTGCTCTCCTTCGGATCCACTTGTAACGGTCGCAGGATCTCGACGCGATCGTCCGCGCGCAGCACCTGCGAATCCGCAACCGCGCGACCGAAGATTGCGCACGCGAGCGGCCGGCTGGCGATTTCGGGAAACTGTTCCAGCAGCCCGGAACGCGCGATGGCCTCGCCGACGGTCGCCGACTCGGGCAGCTCCAGCTCCCGCAGCGCCTGCCGATCGGGGAGCGCATAGGCGACCCAGACCCGCATGAGTCACCGCGTGCCGTAAACTGCGCGCGCGCGTACGACGAACGCGTCGACGAGCTCGTTGCAGCTCTTCTCGAACGAGCGCGACAGCAGCAGGTTCAGCATGGAATTCGCGAACTCGAAGCGGATCGACAGCGACACGCGCGTGCCGCGATCCTCGCCGATCGGCTCGAACGTCCAGCGGCCTTCGAGCGTCTTGAACGGCCCGGCGACCAGCGCCAGCGTGATTTCGCGCGGCGGGGTCAACACGTTGCGCGTGGTCACGATCTCGCGCATCCCGGCGCGGTGCATCTCGAGGCGCCCGACGATCGCCTGCGGCGTGCGCTCGAGCAGCTGCGCGGCGGCCACCCAGGGCAGGAACTGCGGATAGCGCTCGATGTCCTCGACCAGCGCGAACATCTGCTCGGCCGTATAGGGCACGAGCGCGCTTCGTTTGACCTCCCGCATCGCGCGAGTTTACCCGCGTACCCGCTACAATCCACGACCTCTATGAGCCGCAAGAACACCAGCAACGACAATCCGTCGATCGCCGAGAACCGCAAGGCGCGCCACGACTACTTCATCGAGGAAACCTACGAGGCAGGCTTGTCGCTGCAAGGGTGGGAAGTGAAGAGCCTGCGCGCGGGACGCGTGCAGCTGAAGGAAGCGTACGTATTCGTGAAGGATGCCGAGGCGTTCCTGTTCGGCGCGCACGTCTCGGCGCTGCCGACCGCCTCGACGCACGTCATCCCGGACCCGATCCGCACGCGCAAGCTCCTGCTGAACCGCTCCGAGCTGAACCGGCTGATCGGCGCGGTCGAGCGCCGCGGCTATACGCTGGTCCCGCTGGAGATGTACTGGAAGAATGGCCGGGCGAAGCTGCGCATCGGGCTCGCGAAAGGCAAGAAGGAACACGACAAGCGCGCGACCGAGAAGGATCGCGACTGGCAACGCGAGAAGTCCCGCCTGCTGAAACACTCGACCCGATAAGAAGGCTGCAGGCCGTAGCTGTAGACTGTAGCCAGAAAAATGACAGTGCAGCTTTGGGGGGATCCAGTGCTGACGCGAACTCTTGCCTCGACACTCGTCGTCGTGCTCGCTTGCTCGGCGTGTCAGAAGCGCGAGCCGGCTGCCACCGCAGCTGCCAAACCGGCGCAGGTGGATGCAACGCGGATCGTCAAGGCCGACGAGGATCCCGGCAACTGGCTGGCGCACGGTCGCACGTACTCCGAGCAGCGCTACTCGCCGCTCGCGAAGGTCGATGCAGGTAACGTCAAGCAGCTCGGCCTCGCGTGGTTCGTCGACCTCGACACGCATCGCGGCCAGGAAGCCACGCCGCTGATCATCGACGGCGTTCTGTATTCCACCAGCGCGTGGAGCAAGGTCCAGGCGATCGACGCGGCGAACGGCAAGCTGCTGTGGCAATACGACCCGAAGGTGCCGGGCGAAACCGGCGTGAAGGCGTGCTGCGACACCGTCAACCGCGGCGTGGCAGCGTACGAAGGCAAACTGTTTCTCGGCACGCTCGACGGCCGCCTCGTCGCGCTGGACGCCGCGACCGGCAAGGAAGTCTGGTCGGTCGTGACCGTCGATCAGTCGAAGGCTTACACGATCACGGGCGCGCCGCGCGTCATCAAGGGCAAAGTCATCATCGGCAATGGCGGCGCCGAGTTCGGCGTGCGCGGCTACATCTCGGCATACGACGCACAGAGCGGCAAGATGCTGTGGCGCTTCTACACGGTGCCCGGCGATCCGTCACAGCCATTCGAAGCGCCGATCCTCGAGCAGGCCGCCAAGACCTGGCATGGCGAATGGTGGAAGCTCGGCGGCGGCGGCACGGTGTGGGATTCGATGGCGTACGACCCGGAGCTCGACCTGCTCTACATCGGCACCGGCAACGGCTCGCCGTGGAATCAGCAGTACCGCAGCCCGGGCGGCGGCGACAACCTGTTCCTCAGCTCGATCGTCGCGCTCAAGCCGGATACCGGCGAGTACGCATGGCACTACCAGTCGACGCCGGGCGAGACCTGGGACTTCACCGCGACTCAACACATCGTGCTCGCGGATCTCACCATCGACGGCCAGCCGCGCAAAGTGCTGATGCAGGCGCCGAAGAACGGCTTCTTCTATGTCATCGATCGCACCGACGGCAAACTGATCTCCGCGAAGCCGTTCGTGCCGGTGAACTGGGCGAAGGAGATCGACCTCCAGACCGGCCGACCGGTCGAGGACCCGGCGGCGCGCTTCATGAACCCGAAGCAGCCGGCGCTCGTCATGCCCGGGCCGTACGGCGCCCACAACTGGCAGCCGATGTCGTTCAGTCCGCAGACCGGGCTCGTGTATCTGCCCGCGCAGGAAATCGGCATGGCGTACCTGCACGATCCGAAGTTCAAGGATCGTCCGCTCGGCTTCAACATCGGCATCGATGCGACGGCCGTGATGATGCCGGACGATCCGCAGATCCGCGCCGCCGCGCTTGCGACAGTGCATGGCTCTCTCAAAGCGTGGGATCCGGTGACGCAGACCGAGCGCTGGTCAGTCGATCTCGGCAACGCATGGAACGGCGGCGTGCTTTCGACTGCCGGCAATCTCGTGTTCCAGGGCAACGTCGGCGGCGACTTCGTCGCGTACAACGCTGCGGACGGCACGAAGCTCTGGTCGTTCCCGGCGCAGACTGGCGTCGTGGCGGCGCCAGCCACGTACATGATCGACGGCGAGCAGTATGTCGTCGTGCTCGCGGGCTGGGGCGGTACGTTCGCGATCTCTGCCGGCGATGCGTCGCGCATGCACGGACCTGCAGTCAATCGCAGCCGCGTTCTGGCATTCAAGCTCGGCGGCACTGCGAAGCTGCCGGATCCGCCTGCGGCAGCAGCACTCGCGCAACCGCCGGCGGTCGTCGGCGACGCGCAGCTCGCGCGTCAGGGACAGATCGTGTTCCACACTTTCTGCTCGACCTGTCACGGCGACTCCGCAGTGGGCAGCGGCGTCGTGCCCGACCTGCGCTGGTCGCCGGCGAATCGCTCGGCGCAAGCGTGGCGCGAAGTCGTGATCGACGGCGCGAGGAAGGATCGCGGCATGGTGAGCTTCGCTGCGGTGTTGAGCGCCGCGGATGCGGAGTCGATTCGCGCTTACGTGATCAAGCGCGCCAACGACACATATCAGCCAACACCGTAGGGCTCAGGCCGGATTCTCCAGGCTGAAGGTCGCGCCTTCGTCGTCGTAGGCGAAGACTTCCGCGTAGCGGGCCCAGCTGATCACCGCTCGCAGCGTCTGCTCCGCTGCCTGCGGCGTCATGTAGTCCTCGAGCTCGTCCGAGAATCGGCTCATCGGCGCAACGTGCGACGCGCGTTCGTCGAGAATCCGGCGGATGTGAGCGGCGAGAGGCACGTAGCTCAGCAGCTGCCGCGCGAAGATCCTCTTGCGCTCGTCCACGTTCGCGTCGGCGAACGCCAGGCCCGGCTCGAGCAGACGAATATCGCCACCCTCCACTTCCGCCAGACGCATCATCTGCAACGTTTCTGCAACGGGGAACAGATCGTCGATCTCCATCTGCAGCCGCGAAGCGATTTCCGGCAGATCGGCCTTGCCGTGCAGCGGCTGCGCGGCCACTGTCTCCATCAGGCCGGACAGCAGGTTGGAGGACACGCGCGGCAGGACCGCGCCGATACCCATGCCCAACCATTCGCTGCGAGCCGCAGGCCCGCCCGTGCGCGCGCGTGCAGTCATCTCGACATAGATCCGTTCGACGAGCGCGCGAAACGCCGGATCGAGGCGGTTGCGCGGTTGCGGCAGCGTGACGCCGATCTCCGTCAGAACGCGGCCCGGGTTGCTGCCGAATACCAGAATGCGATCGCACATCAGCACCGCTTCTTCGATGTTGTGGGTCACCAGGACGACGCTCTTGATCGGCATCCGGCCCTCGGACCACAGGTCCAGGAAATCGGTGCGCAAGGTTTCCGCGGTCAACACGTCCAACGCGGAGAATGGCTCGTCCATCAGCAACATGTTCGGGTGCACGACGAGTGCGCGCGCAAATCCGACGCGCTGACGCATGCCGCCGGAAAGCTCACGCGGATACGCCGATTCGTAGCCATCGAGCCCGATCAGATCGATGGCGGCCAATGCGCGCCTGCGAATCTCCGCCTTCGGCACTCGCTGCGCCTCGAGGCCGAGCGCAACGTTCTCGAACACGGTGAGCCAGGGGAACAGCGCAAAGCTCTGGAAAACCATTGCGATGCCCGGCGCCGGACCGGCGATCGGCTGCCCGAGATACGTGAGCGCTCCCGCGCTCGGGCGGGACAGCCCGGCAATGAGCCGCAGCAGCGTGGACTTGCCGGAACCGGAGCGTCCGAGGAGGCCGACGATCTGACCTTCGAGCAGTTGCAGATTCAGGCCTTCGATGACGAGCAATTCGCCACCGTCGGGCTTCGGAAAGGCCTTGCGGACATCGACCGCGCGGAGCAGGACATCGGCGCTCATGGTGGATCCCATCATGCGAACCTGAACTTGCGCTCGGCGTAGAAATACAGCGGCCGCCAGACCAGCCGGTTGAGCGCAACGACGAACAAGCTCATCGTCGCAATGCCCAAAGCGATTCGATGAAAGTCGCCGGCCGCGGTGGCATCCGCGATGTAGGCTCCCAGTCCCTGCGCGCGCAGTCTCGTGTCGCCCCAGCTGGCGACTTCCGCCACGATCGAGGCATTCCACGAACCGCCCGAAGCCGTGATCGCGCCCGTCACGTAGTACGGCAACACGCCAGGCAAAGCGACCTTGCGCCACCACAGCCAACCGTGCACGTGCAGGTTGCGTGCGACGTGGCGCAACTCGCTCGGCATGGCGGACGCACCTGCAATGACGTTGAAGAGGATGTACCACTGCGTGCCGAGGATCATCAGCGGGCTCAACCAGACATTCGCGCTCAGCTGCCACGTCGCGATGCCGAACACGGCCAGGGGGAACAGCAAGTTCGCGGGAAACGCCGCAAGAAACTGCGCGATGGGCTGGACGATCTGCGCGGCTCGCGGGCGCAGCCCGATCCAGATCCCGACCGGAACCCAGACCAGGCTCGCGAGCGCAATCAGCACGAATACGCGCACCATCGTGAGCAGCGCGAGCCGGCAGACCTCACCCACCTCTCCCAATGATGTTTGCGCAACGAGAACCGACCCCGCGCGCCACAGCGCGAGCGCAGCGGCGGCAACCAGCGCAAGCCACAGCGTGTAGCCGCCGAGAGCGGGCGACACCGGTGTGGTTGGCTTGAAGGATGAGCGCGACCGCCACGGACGGGACGTGAAGCGCACCGCGGCGTAGAACGCCGTCGTTGCTACTCCGATCAGGCGCGAGCGGCGCATCATCGTCAGCGCCCAGGACTTGGGCGCTCGCACGCCGGGTTCCTGCTCGAGCCGGAAGCGGTCGGCCCAGGCGACCAATGGCCTGAACAGCAGCTGGTCATAGATCAGGACGACGATCAGCATGGTCATGATCGCCCAACCGATCGCCGCAAGATTGCGCTGCTCGATGGCGCGCGCAATGTACGAACCGATGCCCGGAAGCATGACCGTCGTGTTGCCGACGGTGATCGCCTCCGAAGCGACGACGAAGAACCATCCGCCGGACATCGACATCATCATGTTCCAGATCAACGCCGGCATGGCGAACGGCACTTCCAGCTGCCAGAAGCGTCGCCACGGCGAGAGCCGAAACGCATCGGATGCCTCACGGAGCTCGTCGGGCACGGTGCGCAACGATTGGTAGAAGCTGAATGCCATGTTCCAGGCCTGGCTCGTAAAGATCGCGAACACGGCGGCGAGCTCTGCGCCCAGCACGCGCCCTGGCGCGAGCGACATGAAGAAGACGACCGTGATCGAAATGAATCCGAGAATCGGCACCGACTGCAGGATGTCGAGGATCGGGATCAGGAGCTTGCCTGCTCGCGCGCTTTTCGCGGCCAACGTCGCATAGCTCAGGGTGAACAGCAGCGACAACGCGAGCGCCGCCAGCATGCGCAAGGTCGTTCGGGCCGCATACTCGGGCAGGTGCACAGGATCGAGCGACAGCGGTGCTGCACTGAGCAGCGCGAGCGGTTCGAGCAACCCGCGGCTCGCCTCCGCCAGGAACACGATCAGGCCGACGACGACGATCAGCGCGGCGGCATCCCAGCGGCTGACGAGCGCACGCGCGAACCCGAATGGGGAGATTCGCCTGATCATGCCGTACCGCTCGCGTTGCTCATGGTGCCGCTCGCCGCTGCTGCAACCACTTAGACGCAGCGGGCGCGCGATGGTACGGGCCTGCGACAGCCAAATTACTGAAGATTCCGTAACAGACGAGCGCGGCTGCGCTCAGCGCTTTGGAAGAGTTCCAAGGTCCACGACCCCACGATGTGGAGGTCTTGCTATCTGCGCCGGCGCCCCTACACTGACTGCGCTTCTTGGGGGCGATCGGTTTCGACGTGGGTTGCGAAACCCCAGGTGCATGCCGAGTTGTAAGTAACTCGTAAAACTGCTTACAAACTTATAGTTGCAAACGAAGACAACTACGCTCTGGCGGCTTAATCCCGCCT
>DATEML010000183.1:0-20477 GCA_035275585.1 Steroidobacteraceae bacterium
CGTGTGCACCTCGAGCTCGGCGAGCGCCGCGGACTCCTCGTCGAGCAGCCGCTCGACGACGTCCTGGTGCGCCAGCACCATCAGCTCCTGGAACTCGAACTGGCGCGCCTGGCGCAGGATCTCTCTGAAAATCTCGTAACAGACTGTTTCCGGCGTCTTGACGAAGCCGCGGCCCTCGCAGGTTGGACACGGCATGCACAGCATGTGTTCCAGGCTTTCGCGCGTGCGCTTGCGCGTCATCTCGACCAGGCCGAGCGGCGACACCGACGAGATGTGGTTCTTGGCGTGGTCGCTGGCCAGCGACTTCTCCAGCGCCTGCAGCACCTGCTTGCGATGCTCCTCCTCCTGCATGTCGATGAAGTCGACGATGATGATGCCGCCGAGGTTGCGCAGCCGCAGCTGCCGCGCGATCGCCACGGCCGCTTCGAGATTCGTGCGGAAGATCGTCTCCTCCAGCGTGCGGTGACCGACGTAGGCGCCGGTGTTGACGTCGATCGTCGTCATCGACTCGGTCTGGTCGAAGATCAGGTAGCCGCCGGACTTGAGCGGCACCTTGCGGTCGAGCGACTTCTGGATCTCCTCCTCGACGCCGTACAGGTCGAAGATCGGCCGCTCGCCGTCGTACAACTGGATGCGCCCGGCCATGTCCGGCATGAAGGTACGCGCGAATTCGAGCATGCGCTGATGCGCCTGCGGGTGGTCGACGCTCACCTTGTCGACGCCGCTCGAGACGACGTCGCGCATGACTCGCACGGCGAGCGGCAGATCCTCGTACACGAGGTTGCCGGGTCGCGTCGTCGCGGCCTTCTCGCCGAGCACCGCCCAGAGTTTCTGCAGGAACATCATGTCGGCTCGCAATGCGTCGGGTGTCGCCCCCTCTGCAGCAGTACGCACGATATAGCCGCCGGTTTCGTCGCTGCGCAGGAACAGGGTCGCCGCGTCGCGCAGCCGCAGGCGCTCCGCTTCGTCCTCGATGCGCGCCGAGATCCCGACGCCGCGGCCCTTCGGCATATAGACGAGGTAACGTGACGGAATCGTGATGAAAGTAGTCAGCCGCGCACCCTTCGTGCCGAGCGGATCCTTGAGCACCTGCACCAGGATCTCGCCGCCCTCGCTGACCAGCGCCTGGATGTCGGGCGTGCGGCCTTCCTCGATCGGCTCGTCGAGCTTGCCGTTCTCGCCGACGGCGGGATGGACGATGTCGGACGCGTGCAGGAACGCAGTGCGCTCGAGCCCGATATCGACGAACGCGGCCTGCATGCCCGGCAGTACGCGCGAGACCCGACCCTTGTAGATATTGCTGATGAGCCCGCGACGGTTGGCCCGCTCCAGGAAGATTTCCTGCAGGACGCCGTTCTCGACCAGGGCAGCGCGGACTTCGCGCGGGCTGACGTTCACCAGGATTTCGGTCATCCGCGCGCTCCGATCGCGGCGAGCAGCTCGCCGGTTTCGAACAGCGGCAAGCCCATGATCCCGGAGTAGCTGCCGGCAATCCGCTCGATGAACAACGCGGCGCGGCCCTGCACGGCGTAGCCGCCCGCCTTGTCCGCGGGCTCGCCGGAATGCCAGTAGCGGCGGATCTCCTCGGCCGCGAGCCTGCGGAACGTGACTTCGCTCACGTTTACGCGGGCCTCGCAGTCCGCGGACGCCTTCAAGGCAACGGCCGTAAACACCTGGTGTGTGCGTGCCGACAGCAAGCCGAGCATCCGCAGACAATCCTGCTCGTCGCGCGGCTTACCGAGGATCTCGGCATCCAGCACGACTGCCGTATCGGCACCGAGCACGGGCTGGCGCTCCGCGCTCGGCAGCTGCTGCCACAACGTTTCTGCCTTGAGCACGGCCAGGCGGCGGACGTACTGGTCGGGCGGTTCGCTGGTGCGCGCCCGCTCGTCGACGTCGACCGGCTGCACGCGATGTGCGACGCCGATCTGGTCGAGCAGCGCGCTGCGGCGGGGCGAGGCCGAGGCCAGATAGATCAACAGGTTGGAGGAACTTCCCATCCGCGGAAGGATACAGGTCACGAGGACTTCGTGACATTGTTCGAGTCCCGAAATGAACTCGCAATGAATTTGGGCTTCAGCCCAAGATCGTCACGGAAACTGCTGGTGCTGCACGAACGTGCTGCGGTCCGCATCCGTGAAGAAAACCAGGTGCACCGTCCGGACCGCGTGCGCCTTGCCGAGCGCCTCGGCGATCGCCTTCGACGCGACCTGGGCGGCGCGGTCCTTGGGATAGCCGTACGCGCCGGTCGAAATGGCCGGGAACGAGATCGATTTCAGCCCCTCGGCGTCGACGAGCTCGATGGCCTTGCGATAACAGGATGCGAGCAGCTTGGCCGCCGGTTCGTCCGCGCCCCAGATGGGGCCGACCGTGTGCACGACGAACCGCGCAGGCAAATTGCCGGCAGTCGTGAGCACCGCTTCGCCCACCGGCAAGCCATCCGGATAGCGCGTACGCCGCAGCTCCTGGCACGCCGCCGGGATCGCAGGACCGCCGCGCCGATGAATTTCGCCGTCGACGCCGCCGCCGCCCATGAGCGCTGCATTGGCCGCGTTCACGATCGCATCCACGGCGATGCTCGTGATGTCGCCGGTCGTGACGATGACGCGACCTCCGAGGAACGACGTGGCTGCCATGTCAATCCACCTCGCGACGGATCCAGCGCAGCGCCTGCTGCGGATCGTCGAACATGCGCATCTTGATGCGCGCCCCGACCGCCTCGCTGATGACGATCAGCACGTGGCCGGCGGCGGCCAGCGATCCGGGCTTGAGCACGGCGGCCCAGCGCACTTCGCACGGCACTTCGACGCGCAGAATATAGTCGCGCAACCGTTGAATCTCGGAAAAGTCCCACTCGCCGCGCGCCTCCCGGTAGTCGCCGAGGGAGTCCATGTCCGGCCGGTAGCCCGGATCGGCCTGGGCGCGGTTCAACAGCCCGATCAATCCATCGACGGTCACTTCCCCCCATGCGTGCAGCCGCAGGAGTTTTTCCTGCGAATCGATCGAATAGCTCAACTCCATAATTTCCGGCACTACCCCCGTATCGGCCACCTTCCCGGGCCGCGTCCGGACCCTATCACAACCGCCGCCAAGGCGCGGCAATTGCGGGCTTTCCCTGAAGCCGCGCCGGGCCGCCCGGGGCATCCAAGTATTCGTGACACAGTGCGCGGCGCAGCCGCGGCGCGCCCCCTACCTTGCACGGGTTTGATCCATCCTCGTGGCAACGGCATGCAGAACGTCGGCGACAAGAAGTCCATGACCGGGCGCAATTTGCAGCCGGCGGCGTTTCCCGTGATCCCGGGCTACCGTTTCCTGCAGACGATCGCCCGCTCGCCGAAGTCCGAGATCCACGTGGCGCACTCGCTGGAGCTCGGCCACAACGTCGCGGTCAAGCTGCTGCGCACGGGCCCGCTCGCCGAGTCCCCGGCGGGCGAAGAAGAGCGCTTCGAGCGCGAGCGCGACCTGCTGATGCGACTCAAGCACCCCTCGATCGTCGACGTGTACGACTGGGGCCACGGCGAGGACTTCCGTTACATCGTCACCGAATACTTCCCGAGCGGCAGCCTCGAGCTGCGCATTCGCAACCTGATGACGGTGAAGGACAGCGTCGACATCTTCCTGCAGATCGCCGGCGCGCTGGTGATCGTGCACAGCGCGGGGCTGTGCCATCGCGACCTGAAGCCGGCGAACGTGATGATGCGCCAGGACGGGCGCATCGTGCTGATCGACTTCGGCCTCGCGAAACATCTCGACAACCCCTCGGTGACGAGCGCCGGCGAGGTGCGTGGCTCGCCCTACTACATCAGCCCCGAGCAGGCGGAAGGCGCGCCGGTCGATCCGCGCAGCGACCTCTACAGCCTCGGCGTGATTCTCTACGAGATGCTGACCGGGCAACGTCCGTTCCGCGGCAGCACGATCATCGCGATCATCCAGTCCCATCGCAACGATCCGATCCCGGTGCTGCCGCCCGAGCTGAGCAACTTCCAGCGTCTGATCGACGCGCTGCTCGCGAAGGATCCGCGTGACCGCTTTCCGAGCGCGGTCACGGCGATCGCTGAATTGGCGAAGATGAAGGTGTAGGTCGGGCTGAAGCCCGACCTACGCGCGGTGATACGGATGTCGCTTGATGATGCTCACGGCGCGATACAGCGCCTCCACCACCACCACTCTCGCCAACGCATGCGGCAGCGTCAGCGCTGACAGCGACCAGCGCAGATCGGCACGCGCGTCGACTTTTGGAGCGAGGCCGTCGGGACCGCCGATGCAGAACGCGACGTCGCGCCCTTCCTGCGCCCGGCTCTCGAGAAACTTCGCGAGCTGCTCGCTCGACATCGACCGCCCCTCGACCTGCAGCGCGACGACATAGCAGCCGGCCGGCAGCGCCGAGAGCATGCGCTCTCCTTCGCGTGCGATTGCTTGTTGTGGAGCGCCCGCTGCGCGCTGGCCGAGCGCGATCTCCTTCAGCTCCAGGCGATAGTCATTGCCGAAGCGGCCCGCGTAGTCCTCGAAGCCGCGATTCACCCAGTCGGGCAGCCGCGTGCCGGCCGCGAGCAGCAGCATGCGCACGAGCTAGGCCGTGCGTTCCGCGGCTTCGCGCCGCGCGGCGCTCACATCCCACAGGCTTTCGAGGCGATAGAACTCGCGCACCCGCGGCAGCATGATGTGCACGATCACGTCCTGCAGGTCGACCAGCACCCATTCGCCGTCGCGCTCGCCTTCCACGCCCATCGGGCGGAAGCCGCCCTTCTTGGCGTGCTCGATGATGCGATCGGCGATCGAGCGCACGTGGCGGTCGGAATTGCCGCTGGCGATGATCATCGTGTCCGCAATGTCGGTCAGCTTGTGCACGTCCAGCACCCGCACGTTCACGGCCTTCATCTCGTCGAGCGCGCCCTCGACGACCTGCACCAGCGGCCTGATCCTGCGCACGTTCGCCGGCGGCGGCGCGGCTTTTGCCTTGCGCGGAGCCCCCTTGGCTTTCAGAGCTGGGCCTTTGACGGCCGGGGCCCTTGGAGCTGCGGAACCTGTGCGTCGCGAAGTCTTTGCGCGCTTGACAACCATGCTCACCTCTTGGATCGATAACATCCCGTCTGCTCGATGATCTCCCGCACGCCGTCCGGCATCAGGTAACGCGGGTCGCGCCCTGCCCCGATCAGCTTGCGCACTTCCGTCGAAGAAATTTCCAGCTGCGTCACCGCGTGGATGTAGATGCAGCCGGCACGCCGCTCGTGCAGATCGCCGCTGCGGCCGGTGCCGCGATCGACGAGCAGCTCGCCGAGCGGCCCCATGCTCGGCGCGCGCCAGCCCGGCCGATGCGCGACCACCAGGTGCGCCAGGTCGAGCAGCTCGCGCCACTGATGCCACTTCGGCAAGCCGAGAAACGCGTCCATGCCGACGATCAGCGACAGCGAATGGTCGGGAAAGTCGGCGCGCAGCGTGCGCATCGTATCCACCGAATAAGACAGTCCTTCGCGCCGGATCTCGCGGTCGTCGACCACGAAGCCCGGCTGGCCGGCGATCGCCGCCTTGACCATTGCGAACCGCTCGGCCGGGCTCGCGACCGTCACCTCGCGGTGCGGCGGGTTGCCGGCGGGCATGAAGCGGATCTCGTTCAGCCGCAGGGCCTGCAGCAGCTCGAAGGCGGTGCGCAGGTGACCGAAGTGAATCGGGTCGAAGGTGCCGCCGAAAATGCCGATGCTCGTCATGCAGCTGATGCAACCTGCACGCCGGCCAGTCGCGCGACCAGCCGTTCCAGCTCGAGCCACGCATCTGCCTTCTCCACGCCCTTGATCGCGCGGTCGACGCGCTCGGCATCGAGGATCAGGTTGCGCAGCGTCGGGCCATTCATGCGGCGGAGCGCTTGCGCCATCGCGGCCTGCCTCGGCCGCCATACGTAGAGCGCATTCATCGCGGACTCCGCGCTCTGACCTCGGCGCATCAGGCCGCGGGCGCGCGCGATCCATTGCAGGTCCTTGTTCACTGCCCACAGCACGAGCGTCGGCGCGACGTCTTCGCCGCGCAGGCCTTCCAGAATCCGCAGCGCACGTGCCGTTTGACCGCGCATCGCCGCTTCGCCGAGCTGCATGACATCGAAGCGTGCGCTGTCCGCGACTGCATCGACGACGGTCTCAGCCGTAATCGGACCCGGCGGCAACAGCAGCGCGAGCTTCTCGATCTCCTGGTGCGCCGCGAGCAGGTTGCCTTCGACGCGCTCGGCGAGCAACGACGCGGCGGCAGCATCGGCCTGGAGTTTGTGACGACCAAGCCGCTCGCGGATCCATGCGGGCAGGCGCGGCAGATCGATCGGCCATACCTGCACGAGCACGCCGCGCTTCTCCACAGCGCTCACCCAACGCGAGCTCTGCGTGCGGGCATCGAGCTTGCCGGTGATGATCAAGATCAGATTGTCGGGCGAGGGCTCCTCGGCGAGCTCGACGATCGCGTCCGCGCCCTGCTCGCCCGGCGCGGCATTGGCCATGCGAATCTCGATGATCTTGCGCTGCGCGAACAGCGACATCGCGCGGCTGTCGCCCAGCAGGCCCTGCCAGTCGAAGCCGCGCTCGACGACGTGCAGCTCGCGCTCGGCGAAGCCCTGGCTACGCGCAGTTGCCCGGATCGCATCCGCGGCCTCGTTGACGAGCAACGGCTCGTCGCCGGACACGAGGTAGATCGTCTGGAGCTGACGGGCCAGGCTGGCAGCGAGGTTGTCGCCGGAAAGCTTCACTTCAGGGAGCGGCCGGGCGTGGCGGACGCGACGCCGGGGCAAACTTCGGAGGGGAACTGTCTGAACACTCGAGCGATGACAAATGAATCGTTGGGAGCGCCAGGTTGATCCAAATGAACGTTGGGCCGATTATGGACCAAGCTGCCCGGCGAGGCCATAGATACCGCCATGCTGCGCCAGTTGCTGCATTCCGTCGCGTCGGCCCGTAAATCCGGTGCGCTGCGGGCCTGCCTGACAGCGCTGTCGTGCTTCGGTGGTGGAGACCAGGTGAGCGCGCAGGATGACTCGTCGTACGACGCCGCCCGCGAAACCATGGTTCGCGAGCAGATCGTCAGCCGCGGCATTCGCGACCCGCGCGTCATCGAAGCGATGCGCCAGGTGCCGCGCCATTTGTTCATTCCGGCAGCGGAGCGCGCCCGCGCTTACGACGATGGCCCCGTGCCGATCGGCCAGGGCCAGACGATCTCGCAGCCCTACATCGTTGCATTGATGACAGAGCTGGTGCGGCCGCAATCCGGCGACCGCGTGCTCGAAGTCGGTACCGGTTCCGGCTACCAGGCGGCCGTGCTCGCGCGCCTGGTCTCCCACGTTTACACAGTGGAGCTCGAAGAGACGCTGGCGCGCAGTGCCGCAACAGTGCTGCGCGAACAGAGATACAAAAATATCACCGTGCGCACCGGCGACGGCTACGGCGGCTGGCCGGAGCACGCACCGTTCGACATCGTCATCGTGACGGCCGCGCCCGAGCAGATTCCGCAACCGCTGATCGACCAGCTGAAGCCCGGCGGCCGGCTGATCGTGCCGGTCGGGCCGCGCTTCGCGGTCCAGCAACTGCAGCTGATCGAAAAGGATGCGGGTGGCGCGATCCGGACGAAGAACGTTTCGGCGGTCATGTTCGTGCCTTTGCGGCGACCGCAATAGGAGTCAGGCGTCAGCCTGACTCATATAAACTCCCTACCTCATGCGCTTCGATCTCACCGATCTCAAGCTGTTCCTGCACGTCGTGGAAGCCGGCAGCATCACCGCCGGCGCCGACCGCATGCATCTGGCCGTCGCCGCGGCGAGCACGCGGATCCGCAACATGGAGATCGAGCTCGGCACCGCGCTGTTGAATCGCGATCGCCAGGGCGTGCAGCCGACGCCCGCGGGCCGCACGCTCGTGCACCACGCGCGCCTGCTGCTGCAGCAGGCGGAACGCATGCGCGGCGAGCTCAGCGAATACGCCGACGGACTCAAGGGCCACATCCGGCTGATGTCGAACACCAATGCGCTGACCGAGTTCCTGCCGGAGCCGCTCAGCCAGTTCCTCGCTTCGCACCCGCAGGTCAACATCGACCTGGAGGAGCGCCTCAGCGACGAAATCGTCGCCGCCGTCGCCGACGGGCAGGCGGACATCGGTATCGTCGCCGGAACCGAGGACGTCAGCGGCCTCGAAGTCTTTCCGTTCCGCGTCGACCGTTTCGTGCTCGTGACAGCAGCAAACCATCCGCTCGCCGCGTCCGGCCGCCTCGCGTTCGCCGAGGCGCTCGATTGCGACTTCGTCGGCCTGGACCGCACCAGTTCGCTGCAGCGGTTCCTGTCGGAAAAGGCCGAGCGCACCGGACGCCGGCTGAAGCTGCGCGTGCAGCTGCGCAGCTTCGATGCCGTATGCCGCCTGGTCGAATGCAACGTCGGCGTCGGCGTCGTTCCCGAGACGACCGCAGTGCGCAGCATGAAGACGATGTCGCTGCGCCGGATCGATCTCACCGACGACTGGGCGCAGCGCAATCTCACGATCTGCGTAAGGCGACTCGCGGACCTGCCGATCCATGCGCAGGAGCTGGTGCGCAGTCTCGCCGGCCCTGCTGAACCTCAACGGAGCGTGACTCATGCTTAGCCGGATCTGCGTCGCACTGATTTTCGCAAGTGCAATCGCCAGTGCGAGCGCTGAAACCATCGTCCTGTACAACGTGCAAGGCGTCACGCCGGTGGGGCAGAAAGGCGTGGAACAGTTCAACGCCATCGTCATCGAAGACGGCCGTATCAAGCGGATCGGCGTCATGGACGGTACGGCGCACAGGATTCCCGCGACGATAGTCGACGGCGGCGGCAAGTACGTGCTGCCCGGCCTCACCGACGCACACGGCCACGTGCTCGGCCTCGGCGAGCTGAAACTGCAGGCGGATCTGCGCGACACGACGAGCATCGACGATGCCCTCGGCCGCATCCGCAAACACATCGCGGCGAATCCGAACGCGCGCTGGGTCATCGGCCGCGGCTGGAACCAGGTGCTGTGGAAGGAACGGCGCTTCCCGACAGCGCGCGAGCTCGATGCTGTCATCGGCGATCGCCCCGCCGTCATGAGCCGCGTCGACGGTCATGCGAGCTGGGTGAACACCGCGGCGCTGAAGGTCGCAGGCATTACGTCGGCGACGCCCGATCCCCAAGGCGGCCAGATCGTGAAAGATGCTTCGGGCCAACCGACCGGCGTGCTCGTCGACATCGCCCAGGAGCTGGTCGAGAAGCACATCCCCGCCGCCACCGATGCAGAAACGAAGCGCCAGCTGCTCGCGGCCATGAACGAGGTTGCCTCGCTCGGCATCACCGGCGTCCACGATGCCGGTATCTCCGGCCACACTTACGATCTGTATCGCGAGCTGGCTGCCGCGGGGCAGCTGCCAGTTCGCATCTACGCGATGCTCGGCGACAGCGCCGAGTCACGCAAACTGATGCAATCCGGTCCGCGCATGCCCGAATACGACGAGCGCTTGCAGATGCGCGCCGTCAAGGCGTACGCCGACGGCGCGCTCGGAAGTCGCGGCGCGGCGCTGATGCAGGACTACAGCGATCAGCCGCATCACCGCGGTCTCCTGATCACCCCGCGCCAGCAGATGCAGGAACTGGCGACGCTGACGGCTTCCAAGGGCTGGCAGCTGAACGTTCACGCGATCGGTGATGCCGGCAACCGCCTCGTGCTCGACACGTTCGAGACGATGCTGACGAAGGAACAGCGCCACGCGCTGCGTCCACGCATCGAGCATGCGCAGGTGATCGCGCTCGACGACATCCGCCGCTTCGGCCGCCTCGAAGTGACCGCGTCGATCCAGCCGACGCACGCAACATCCGACATGAACATGGCGGAGGACCGCGTCGGTCCCAAGCGCATCCAGGGCGCGTACGCGTGGCGCAAGCTGATCAACGCCGGCGCACGTCTCGCCGGCGGCAGCGACTTTCCGGTCGAGCTGCCGAATCCGTTCTACGGTCTATACGCCGCGGTGACGCGCCAGGACCGCGAAGGCCGGCCGCCCGGCGGCTGGTATCCGCAGGAGAAGCTGACTCGCGAAGAGGCGCTGCGCCTGTTCACAACCGACGCGGCCTACGCCGCGCACATGGAGCACTCGACGGGTTCCTTGGAGCCGGGCAAGTGGGCCGACTTCATCATCGTCGACCGCGACTACTTCAAAATCCCCGAGAGCGAGATCGACGACATCCGCGTGATCGCAACGTATGTGGCAGGGAAGAAGGTGGCAGGAGGCCGGGAATGATCTCTATAGGTCGGGCTCTAGCCCGACTCTTCTGACTTCTGTCGGGCTAAAGCCCGACCTACACCCGCAGCCGGCTGTCGGCTGGTCAACCACACACCGACGAGCACCACTGCTCCGCCGATGATCGCCCGCAGCGACAGCGGCTCGCCGAGCATCATGCCCAGCGCGACACCCACGATCGGAATCAGGTTCGTGTAGACGCCGGCCTCGCTCGCGTCGACGTGTTTCAACGCCGCGCTGTACAGCATGTACGCCACACCCGAAGCGCCGGCTCCGAGGTAGGCCATGCCGAGCCAGCCCTGCAGATTCACCTGCGGCATGCCCGCGGCGATGACCTCGAACGCAGCCAGGGGCAGCAACAAGATGGCGCCCGCGCCGAGGATTCCAGCGCTCACCTGGAGCGCGTCGAAGTTCGCGACGCGTTTCGCCATCGACGTATAAATGCCCCACAGCACGGCTGAGATGAACATCAGCAGGCTGCCGATCAGGCTCGCGCTCCCCGCCTGCGCGGCCGAGCCGGAGAAAACGATGGCGATACCGACCATCGACAGTGCGATGCCGATCCAACGCACCGCCGACGCGTGCTCGCGCAGCCATACGACCGCAACCAGTGCCGTCATCGCGGGAATGCAACTCTGCACCAGCGCGCCCTGCGACGCGGACGTGTAGATGAGCGAATAGTTGAACACGGCGTAGTACGCCACGACGCCGAGCAGCGCCATGGTCACCATCGTGCCCCACGGCAGCGCGGACCAGCGCGAATGCTCGCCGCCGCGCGCCTGGCGCACGAACGCGCAAGCCAGCAGCACGAGCGCTCCGATCGTGACGCGAACGAACGCCAGCGTGAACGGCGGCACCTGCTCGTTGATGCCCTTGGTCACGACGAAAGTGCTGCCCCAGATCACCATCGTGACCAGCAGCATGAGAATGGAAGCCAGGTGAGACTGCATCCGAGGTCCGCGCGTGTTTCCGAGGGGCGGCATTGTAAAGTACGATGCGTGGATGGCGAGCAAACGCAAGACTCCCCGACGCGGCCCACGCAAACCGGCTCCGAACAAACGACGCAGTCACGCGCGACACGCAGTGCTCGCCAAGCGTAAGCGCCCCAGCAAGCCTGCCGCCGGCGGTGGACGCCGCTCCCTGTACTCGCCGATCGAGCCGTACAACAGCGGCATGCTGCGAGTGTCCGACGTCCACGAGATCTACTACGAAGAGTGCGGCAATCCCAAGGGCAAGCCAGCCGTGTTCGTGCACGGCGGCCCCGGAGCCGGTTGCGACAATCGCGCACGTCGTTTCTTCGATCCGGACGCCTACCGCATCGTGCTGTTCGACCAGCGCGGCTGCGGCCGCAGCCGGCCGCACGCCAGCCTGGTGGACAACACCACCTGGCACCTCGTCGCAGATATGGAGCAATTGCGCCAGCATCTGGACATCGAGCGCTGGCTGGTGTTCGGCGGATCTTGGGGTTCGACCCTGGCGCTCGCCTACGCGCAGACACATCCGCAGCGGGTCAGCGAGCTGGTCCTGCGCGGCATCTTCATGCTGTCGGAGTTCGAGCTGCGCTGGTTCTACCAGCAAGGCGCCGGCGCACTATTCCCGGACCACTGGGAGAACTACATCGCCGCGATTCCGCCCGCTGAGCGCAAGGACCTGATCGCGGCGTACTACAAGCGCCTTACCAGCGGCGATCGCGCGACGATGGTGGCAGCGGCGCGCGCGTGGTCCATGTGGGAGGCTGCGACCAGCTATCTGCACATCAACGAAGAGAATCTGCACAAGTGGGGCGAAGAGGACTTCGCGATCGCGGTGGCGCGCATCGAGTGCCATTACTTCGTGAACCGCGGCTTCATGGAGTCCGAGGATCAGCTCCTGCGCAATGTGTCGCGGCTGCGGCGCATTCCGGCCGTGATCGTGCAAGGCCGTTACGACGTCGTGTGCCCGGTGCAGACGGCCTGGGCGCTGCATCGCGCCTGGCCGGAAGCGGAAATGCACATCGTGCCCGATGCCGGACATTCGGCATTCGAGGACGGCAACACGCACGAGCTGATCAGGGCGACCGACAAGTTCCGGTAGCGCGGCCGTCTGCATCGATGATTCGATGCGCGAGCAGCCAGCGGCGCGCATCTGCGGCGTCCTGCTCGAACCACGCCTGGGCGGAGCCGAGGCGGAACGTATAGCCCCAGGCGTCCATGTCGCGGCACATCTGTCCGGCGCTCGTTCCGTCGAGCTCGTTCGCGAGCACGATCTGCAGATAGCAGACGGCGTTCTCCTCGTCGTAGTCGCCGCCCGCATCGCGCTGCAGCTGCGTGCGACGAGCCTCGTCCATGCAGATGAAATGACAAGCCTCGTGCAACACCGAATGCAGCGGCGTATCGCCGCGAAAGTAGATGCGATTGCCGACGAGACCGGCTTCGCTCTCGCCCCAATACGAGCCGGGAATCGTAGCGCCGGGCGCGATCGCAACGGGCTCCAGTCGATAGCGGGACAGCAGCTGAGCGACGGCGGCGAGATGCGGCTCGACGCTCGTCACGGCAGACCCCGGGCGCGCAACGCGGCCTGAACCTGCTGCTCGAGTCGCTCGGCGTGTTGCTGCAGCTTGTCGAAAACCTGCGGATCGGTCACGTCCTTCGCCGCGAGCTCGAGCGCGCGCGCCTGTTCGCTGACCATCTCGAAACCGAACATCGCACCGCTGCCGTAGATCTTGTGCGCGAGATGCTCGATGTCTTTGAGAGCCGCAGCGCTGCCTGCGCGTGCCTTGCCGATCATCTCGCGCAGCCCCGCGAGCTCGCCCGCCGTGCGCTGAATGTAGCGGCCGGCAATGTCCGCAATCTTTTGCTGCAGCTCGTCACGCTCATCCATGATCGAGTCCCTCTCCGCATGGCCTTGGCTGTGACGATATTACCGGGATGTTCGCGAGGCGCGGATCCGCACGCATACTCTGTAGGTCTGGCGTTATGTCAGGCAGGCGGCCGACCGACAGACGGCGCATCGTTCACAGCGATGCGAGTCTCCTCAGCACCTGCGCCGCCAGGTCCTGGGCCAGTGCCTCGCGCAGAATCGACTGCTCGCGCTGCTTCGCCAGCACCGCCGTCGTGTCGTAGCTGTAGTCGCGCGTCGCTTCCAGAGGCTGCCGCGGGATCAACTCGGTGCTGCCGCTCGCCACCGAATACTCGACGGTGTAGAACACTTCGTATTCCTCAGGCGTGTTGCGGGCCGAAACCGACAGCACGCGCTGGCCGCTCTGGTCCTTGATGATGCGTACGACCGCCGTCGCATCCTCCTTGCGCTCCGTGACCTTTGCACCCGCGGCGCGCAACCGATCGCGCAGTGCACGATTGAAATCCGTGTAGCGATCGTCGGCGTCGACGTAGATCACCGTCATGGTCTGCGACAGCCTCTCCGTGCCCTGCAGGCGCCAGCCGCAGGCGCCGAGCGACAGCGCAACGCAGACCAGAACGACGATCGATTGACTCGCGATGTAGCGCACGGCGGATCCCCGGAAAATGGCCGCCAATGTTCGCGGTGCAGCGTCGAACGGTCAACAGCGCATTTTGCGCGGTCTTCAGCCGGCCAAGACAGCCCCGGCGTCGGAGTCGCGGCGGGCGGACGGGCGGGCCTTCAGGCTGCACTCGTTGTCGACGACGTAGCCGTGGCGACAGACGATCGAAACATGGCAGGCGACGCTGCGCTGGACTGCGCCCAGTTGCTCCGGACCGGTCCGGCCCGGGCAGCCGCGGCACAGTCCGGCGATCTCCAGCATCTCCGCGGTGTCGACGGCCTGACTCTGCTGGCCAGTGTCCTCGAGCGCGGCAACGCCGAACGCGAAGCTCAGCTGCAGCGTCTGGAAGCCCTCGGCGTAGTGGCGCAACGCTGCGAGCAGGCGCTCCTTGATACGCGGCGCCTCGCTAATGCTGGACTCCGGCAGAACGACGGCGAACGCAGCGCCCTGCTCGCTGTCGAGCCGTCCGACCCAGTCGATCTGCAGCCGCACGACGCTTTCGATCGTCTGCACGATTCCGTGCAGCATCTCCGGCGCGCACGCGACGCTGACCGCCGTCGTGCGCTCTGCTGCGGACACGGCCAGTGTCAGCAGCGTCAGTTTGCGCCCGTAGCGCTGGGCGCGCCTGATTTCCCCATGCAATCTCGAGTACAGCTCGCGCAGCGCGAAGGCGCCCGACTCGGCGTCGATGGCCGCGGACTGAGTGAGAGCTGCCTGCGCTTCCTTCAGGGAACGACGCAGCGCAAGCGTATTGAAAGCGGCGGTGATGCGGGCAAACAGCTCGGCGTCCGGCACGCGCTTCGACAGGTAGTCGTCGACGCCGGCGACGTAGCCGCGTTCGAAATCGACGCTGGCTTCGCGCATCGTGAGCATGATGATGTAGGTGTCGGTGGCGCCGCGGCTGCGCAGCGCTTCGGTGAGCGCGATGCCGTCCATGACCGGCATGAGCCAGTCCGTGATCACCAGCGGATACCACTGCTGCTCGATGAGTTGCAGCGCGGCTTCGCCATTGTGGGCGCAGGCCACTTCGAATCCCGCCGCCGCAAGCCGGTCGGCCATCAGCTCCAGCTCGAGCTCGTCGTCATCGACCAGCAGCACCCGTGAGGGCAGCGCGCGGCCCAGCACCGACATCCGGGTCGCTATCGCATCCGCCTTCATCCAACCTCTCCTTTCGCGCTCATCGTTCCTACGAATTCGCGCCGCGGAGTTTGCAGGAGATCGCGCTGCGGTGAGTATCAGTCAGGCCATCGCCTGCACAATCAGGTATTCCCCTAGCACAGGCGAAAAACCAAGCCTTACGACCTGGTCGCGATGCACAAGTGACTCCGGGGTCGGCTCGTAGGCCGGACTTCAGCCCGACAACACTAGTTGCGGAAGCTCGGATCGAGCCGATCCATCTTTCGCAGCAGCGCCGGCCAGACGAGCGCCGCGCCCGCGCCGCGCGTCACCATGCGCGAAAACTCCGGCACGGTATCGAGCACGGACTGCGGGATTTCGATCAGCTCGGCGCCGTTGCCCTGCGCGAGCAGCTGAACCTCGCAAGCACGCTGCAGCGTGAACATGTTCAGGAACGCGTCGGCAACGGTACGGCCGACGGTCAGCAGACCATGATTGCGCAGAATCAGGTTGCGCGCGTCGCCGATGTCTGCCTGTAACCGGCCCTTCTCGTCCGGGTTGAGGGCAAGACCTTCGTAGTCGTGATACGAGAGGCTGAGCATCACGAGCGTCGCCTGTTGCGAGATCGGCAGCAGTCCCGCCTTCTGTGCCGACACCGCCACGCCCTCCATCGTGTGCAGGTGGAGCACGCAGCCCGCGTCGTCGCGCGCGGCGTGGATCGCGCTGTGAATCGTGTAGCCGGCCGGGTTGATGTCGTACGGATTGTCGAACGTCTTTTTTCCTTCGAGGTCGACGCGCACCAGGCTCGACGCGGTGATCTCCTCGAACATGAAACCGTACGGATTGATCAGGAAGTCGTGCGTGCCGGGCACCCGCGCCGAGATGTGCGTGAACACCAGGTCGTCCCAGCCGAAGTGCGCCACCAGCCGATAGCAGGCCGCGAGGTCGACACGCGTCGCCCATTCCTCCGCGCTGACCTGGTTGTGAACGTTGCTGAGCGCGTTGTCGACGACCCGCATTTGCATAAGGCACCTGTGACGTAGGACGAAAGCGACAGGAATCGGCCCAAAGCGTACGACCGCCGCCCCGCCGGAACAAGTTATGGGCGGGTGAAAATTGGTGTGGGTCAGGCTTTAGCCTGACTTCGGCCCAAATAATGGGGTGATTGTGGGGCTTGTCCCTGGGAGTCAGGCTGAAGCCTGACTTAGTTTGTCAGCTCAGGATGCCGGCGCGGCGGAGCGCTTGTTCGGCGCCCTCGATGCCGTTGGCGACGGAGCCCTGCATGCCGATGGCGCGGGCGGCTTCGACGTTCATCAGGTTGTCGTCGAGGAAGAAGACGCTGGCGGCGTCGCAGCCGAGCGAGCTGACGACGTGCTCGAAGGCGTCCGGGTCCGGCTTGATCCGGCCCGTGAGGTGCGAAACGAAGCGGTGCTCGAACAGCGCGCCGAGCCCGAAGTCGTCGATGACGCGATCCCAGTGCAGCGCGTTGCTGTTTGAAAGCAGCGCACGCGTGATGTGACCAGGGATACGCGCGACCAGCTCGTGCGCGCCGGGGTACAAGCCGCTCGGCCAGCCGGCGAACGATTCAAGGAACAGTGCAGGCTCGACCCCGAGCTCCAGCTCGGCGACCAGCTCGGCGGCAAACGTGTCGGCGTCGCAGCGTCCCGTCTCGAACGCACGCACAGCCGGCGATTGCAGCCAGCGCTGCCACAGCTCCGCGGGTGTCCAGCGATCCGCGACCCAGCCGAGCACGGTCGCGACGCCGCTCAATTGAACCAGCACGCCGCCGACGTCGAAGAGAACGACGCGGATGGGCTGCGTCGCCTTGCTCACACGACCACGTTGACGAGCTTGTTGCCGGGCGGAACGATGACCTTGCGCACCTGCTTGCCTTCGATCCACTTCTGAATCGTGGCATCGGCGAGCGCCGCGGCGCTGATCTCGTCCTTGCTCGCACTCGCGCCCACTTCGACCTTCGAGCGCAGCTTGCCATTCACCTGCACGACGACTTCGATGCGATCCTGCACCAGCGCCTGCGGATCGGGGTGCGGCCACGGATGGTCGATCAGCGGATCGGGATGACCCAGCTCTATCCACAGCACGTGGCAAATGTGTGGCGCAATCGGCGCGAGCATCTGCACGATCAACTCGAGCGCCTCGTGACGCACGGCGCGCCCCTGCTCGCTCGCATCGTCGAACTTCTGCAGCGCGTTCATCAGCTCCATGATCGCGGCGATCGCAGTGTTGAACACGCGGCGCCGGCCGTAGTCGTCCGTCACCTTCGCGAGCGTCGCATGCGCCAGGCGTCGCATCTCGCGCTGCGCCGGCGAGAGCGCGACGAGGCCCTGAATCGGCCCCTGCGCAGGCCGGCCCTTTTCGAGATGCTCCCAGGCCATCCGCCACAGCCGGCGCACGAAGCGCGCCGAGCCTTCGACGCCGTCGCCGGACCACTCGAGCGTGTCCTCCGGCGGCGCCTTGAACATCATGAACACGCGCACACTGTCCGCGCCGAAGCGCTCGACCAGCTCTGTCGGGTCGACGCCGTTGCCCTTCGACTTCGACATCGTGCGCATCCCTTCCCAATCGACCGGCTTGCCATCGCTGCGCAACGTCGCGCTGATGGGCACACCGTGCGCATCGAGCTGCGCGTCCACGTCGTCGGGATGGAAATACTCGGCGACCCCGTCAGCGGTCTTCCGCGAGAAGATGTGGTTGAGCACCATGCCCTGCGTGAGCAAGCGCGCGAACGGCTCCTTCACTTTGATCATTCCCAGGTCGCGCATCACGCGCATCCAGAAGCGCGAATACAGCAGATGCAGGATCGCGTGCTCGATGCCACCGATGTACTGATCGACCGCCATCCAGTAGTCGGCCCGCTCGTCGACCATCGCCTTCGCGTCGTCGAAGCACGCAAAGCGCAGGAAGTACCACGACGAATCGACGAACGTGTCCATCGTGTCCGTCTCGCGCCGCGCGTCGCCGCCGCACTTCGGACACTTGCACTCGTAGAACGACGGCGTCTTGTTGAGCGGATTGCCCGTCCCGTCCGGCACCAGGCCTTCCGGCAGCAACACCGGCAGATCCTCGTCGGCCACTGGCACGTCGCCGCAGCTCGGACAGTGGATCAACGGAATCGGGCAGCCCCAGTAGCGCTGCCGCGAGATGCCCCAATCGCGCAGGCGCCACTGCAGCTGCTTCTCGCCGAGCCCCTTCGCCTGCAGATCTGCGGCGATTGCATCGACGGCAGCCTGGTATTCGAGGCCGTCGTACTTGCCGGAGTTGATGCAGACACCGTATTCGGAATATTCAGCGCGCCACTCGCGCGTCGAGAATTCCTCGACGTTCGCGCCGGCGGGCCGGATCACGAACGTGATCGGCAGGCCGTACTTCAGCGCGAAGCCGAAGTCACGCTCATCGTGGCCCGGTACGCCCATCACCGCGCCTTCGCCGTAGGTCATCAGCACATAGTTGCCGACCCACACCGGAATCTGCTCGCCGGAGAGCGGATGCGTGACGAACAGACCCGTCGGCATGCCGCGCTTTTCCATCACGGCGATATCAGCCTCCATTGCGCTGCCGCGCTTGCACTCCTCGATGAACGCCGCGAGCGCCGGGTTGTTGCGCGCCGCGAAGGTCGCAAGCGGATGCTCGGCCGCGACGGCGCAGAAGGTCGTGCCCATGAGCGTGTCGGCGCGGGTCGTGAACACGCTGAGCACGCGGCGCTCGCCCGCGAGCTCGTAAGGAAAGCCGATGCGCACGCCTTCGCTGCGGCCGATCCAGTTCGCCTGCATGGTCCGCACGCGCTCCGGCCACTCCTTCATGTGGTCGAGCTCGTCGAGCAGGTCCTGCGCGTACTCGGTGATGCGCAGGTAGTACATCGGAATTTCGCGCTTCTCGATCAGCGCGCCGGTGCGCCAGCCGCGGCCGTCGATCACCTGCTCGTTCGCGAGCACGGTGTGATCGACCGGGTCCCAGTTGACGACGCCGGTCTTCTTATAGGCGATACCGCGCTCGAGCATTCGCAGGAACAGCCACTGGTTCCACTTGTAGTACTCCGGCTGGCAGGTCGCCAGCTCGCGGTTCCAGTCGAGGGCGAAGCCGAGCTGCTGCAGCTGCCTCTTCATGTAAGCGATGTTGTCGTAGGTCCACTTCGCGGGCGGGACCTTGTTCTTGATCGCGGCGTTCTCGGCGGGCAGGCCGAACGCGTCCCAGCCCATCGGCTGCAGGACGTTGTAGCCCTGCATGCGCATGTAGCGCGTCAGCACGTCGCCCATCGTGTAGTTGCGCACGTGGCCCATGTGCAGCCGCCCGCTCGGGTACGGAAACATGCACAGGCAGTAATACTTCGGGCGTTTGGGGTCTTCGACGACGGTAAAGGCGCGCGTCTCGGCCCAGGCGCCCTGGGCCGCGCGCTCGACAGCGGCGTGATCGTATCGTTCCTGCATCGAGGAAGGATAAAGGAGATGAGAGTCAGGCTAAAGCCTGACCCACACCAATAGCTGACGCTGGCGTGCTACAGGCCGTTCAGCGTGAACCGGAACTCCGCCCCCTGCCCCAACCGCGACTCGGCCCAGATCCGTCCGCCGTGCCGCTCGATGATGCGGTTGACGGTCGCCAGCCCGATGCCCGTGCCCTCGAACTCGTCGTGGCGGTGCAGCCGCTGAAACACGCCGAACAGCTTGCGCGAGTAGCGCATGTCGAAGCCGACGCCGTTGTCCCGCACGAAGACGTACTTCTCCCCCTCCGCCGTGCCGACGCCGATCTCGATCACCGCGTGCGTGCGCGGCCGCGAATATTTGACGGCGTTGTCGATCAGGTTGGCGAAGACCTGCAGCATCAAATCGGGGTCGCAGGCAACCGAAGGGAGCGACGCGAGCCGCCACTCGACGACGCGATCGGCGCCGCTCTCCTGGCGCACCTGGTTGACCGCGCGCTTGACCAGCTCATCGAGCGACGTCACTTCGCTCCGCATCTCCATGTGGCTGATCCTCGACAGCGCCAGCAAGCCGTCGATCAGCGCGCTCATCTCGCGCGCGCCGCGCTGAATCTGATCGAGATGAATCAGCGGCTCGCGCGCCGTCGGCGAGCCGCGATAGTCGCGCAGCATCTGCACGTGCGCGTGAATCAGGCGCAGCGGTGCACGCAGATCGTGCGCGACCGAATAGGAGAATGCTTCGAGCTCGCGGTTCGCCACTTCGAGCTCCGCCGTGCGCTCCGCGACGCGCCGCTCCAGATCGTTGTACCGGCGTGCGTTCTCGTACGCGACCGCGACCTGCGCCGCGATCGCGCGCGCGACCCCGAGATCCTCGTCCGTGAACCCGGGCAGGCCAATGCGATTGATGACGCACAGGTAGCCATAGTGATGGCTGACCGACGCGACCGGTACGCCGAGCATCGAAACGAAATCGCCGGGCTGGTGCGTGCCGCCGTTGGGTGAGGTCTCGGCCGGCACCATTGGAAACAGCGCGCAACCGCCCCTCTCCAGCGACTGCAACATCTCCGTGTACATGCGCGTGCGCAGGAGCCGCTCGGCCTGCTCAGTCGAAAGACCGCTGGCCGTGCTGGTATGACGCGTGCCTTCGTCGTCGGCGAGCACGAGCTGCGCGCACTGCGC
>DATEML010000184.1:0-2999 GCA_035275585.1 Steroidobacteraceae bacterium
GTGCGCGCGCCGCGCGATCGTGACCGCTCAGATCGCCGCATCGTGATCGCCGAGATCGCCGCATCGTGATCGCTGAGATCGGCGTCGTGATCGCCGAGATCGGCATCGTGATCGCCGAGATCGCGGCATCGTGATCGCCCCCAGGTGGGGACGAGCCGCACGGGGTGCAAACTCGCGCCCGCGAGGCGGAGCAGGCGACGGCAGAAGGACTCGAGCAGGCCCGGCCTCGAAGGAGGACCGGGATGGCGACCGAGCGACTGCCCATGCGCAAGGCATTGGAGATTCTGCGAATGAAGTGGGAGCTGCGGCTCTCGAACCGGCAGGTGGCGCGCAGCGCCGCAGTAAGCCCTGCGACGGTGGTCAACGTCGTGCGCCGCGCGCGTGCGGCGGGCGTGACGACGTATGCGCAGGCACGGGAGGTCGGCGAGGTCGAGCTCGAAGCCGCGCTGTACCCCGAGAGCATCGGCGCCGCGCTGATCGCGCGTCCGGAGCCGAACTGCGCGTGGATCCATCGCGAGCGATCGCGGCCGGGCGTAACGCTGCAGCTGCTGCACCTGGAGTACCTCGAAGCCAACCCAGGCGGCTACCAGTACACGGCGTTCTGCGACCGGTACCGTGAGTTTCTCAAGCGTCGCGGGCTGGTCATGCGCCAGCACCACGTCGCCGGCGACAAGATGTTCGTCGACTACTCGGGCCAGAAGCCGACGCTGGTGGACCCGGTGACAGGCGAGGTGATCGAGGTCGAGCTGTTCGTCGCGGTGCTCGGCGCGTCGAGCTACACGTACGCGGAGGCGACGTACACGCAGAAGGTCACCGACTTCGTCGCGAGCCACGTGCGCGCATTCGAGTTTTTCGGCGGCGTCGCGCGCGCGATGGTGCCCGACAACCTCAAGAGCGGCGTGACGCGTGCGTGCTTCTACGAGCCGATGGTGCAGCGCAGCTACGAGCACATGGCGCTGCACTACGGCACCGCGGTACTGCCGGCGCACAAGGGCAAACCGAAACACAAGGCCAAGGTCGAAGTCGGCGTACAGGTCGCGCAGCGGTGGATCCTGGCGCGACTGCGCAATCGGGTGTTTCACACACTCGCGGCGCTCAACGAAGCGATCGCGCAGTGCCTGTCCGACCTCAATCGGCGCCGCATGCGCGAGTACGGCAAGAGCCGGCTCGAGCTCTTCGAGACGCTGGAGCGATCGGCGCTGCTACCGCTACCGACCGATCGCTACGAGATCACCGAGTGGAAGAAGGCCACTGTCAACATCGACTACCACGTCGCCTTCGGCGAGCGCGTCTACTCGGTGCCGCACCGGTATCTGGGCGAAGAGGTGTGGATCTGCGCGACGGCGACGATGGTCGAAGTCCAGCTGCGCGGCCGACGGATCGCGTTGCATGCGCGACACGGACGTGATCGGCACTCGACGGTGCCCGAGCACATGCCGAGCGCACACCGCCAGCACGCCGAGTGGACGCCGTCGCGGATCTTGTCGTGGGCTGCGACGCTCGGCCCGTCGACGCGCGCGCTCTGCAGCGCAATTCTGGCCGAGCGCCCGCACCCGGAGCAGGGCTTCCGCTCGTGCCTGGGCATCCTGCGTCTGGCCAAGAAGTACGGCAATGCCCGCGTCGAGAACGCCTGCGCGCGCTGCTTTGCCGCGCACGCGCGCTCGTATCGCAGCGTCGAGTCCGTGCTCAAGCTCGGCCTCGACTCGCAAGCGACGCTCGACGCCGACGCCGCGGGCTCCGCACCGATCGACCACGAGAACGTGCGCGGTCCCGACTACTTCGTGAACTGAATCGAGAAAGGACAACAGACCACGATGATGAACGAACCGACGATCGAGAAACTACGAGCGCTCAAGCTCTACACCATGACCACGGCGTGGGTCGCGCAACGCTCGGACCCTTCGATGGCCGAGCTCTCCTTCGACGAGCGCCTCGCGCTGCTCGTCGATGCCGAGACGCTCGCCCGCGAGAACAAGCGCCTGCAGAAGCTCCTGCACGACGCCAAGCTCCGCATCCCAAGCGCGTGCATGGAGGACGTCGACCTCAGTCCCAAGCGTGACATCGATAAGCCGCTCTTTCGCGAGCTCGCAACAGGTCGCTTCATCTCCGAGCACAGCAACGTGCTGATCACCGGCATGACCGGCGTCGGCAAGAGCTATCTCGCCTGCGCGCTCGGCCAACTCGCTTGCCGCAAGGGCTCTCGCGTCGCGTACAAGCGAGTCCCGCGGCTCTTCGAGGAACTCGGCCTCGCTCACGCTGACGGAACCTACGTCCGACTGCTCGCCCGTCTCGCCAAGGTCGACGTGCTCATACTCGACGACTGGGGCCTGGCCCCGATGAGCGATCAGCAGCGACGCGACATCCTCGAAATTCTCGAAGACCGTCACGGCGCCCGGTCCACGATCGTGACCAGCCAGATCCCCGTCGAAAACTGGCACGACTACATCGCTCATCCCACCATCGCCGACGCCGTCCTCGACCGCCTCGTGCACAACGCCCACAAGATCAGGATGAAGGGCCCCTCGCGACGAAAGGAGAAAGCTCAAACCGCCGCCTGACCCAAAACCCGTCGCTTCGCTCCGAGCGATCACGATGCACGATCGCGGCGATCACGATGGGCCGATCCGAATGGTCACGATGCGCGGAATGCGCAGCGACGGATCATCCGGCCCAGGTGCGCGCACTGGGGCCCACGGATCTCGAGCGCCAAATCGGCCCAGCCCGCACGCCCGCGCGCACGGACGTTCTCGTCGCTGACGTTGATCCCGCCGAGGAATGCCACCTGATCGTCGACCAGCAGGATCTTGCGATGATTGCGGCCGAAGCGGCCGACGAGCAGTGCCCGCAGGCGGTTGTGGATCCGAACCGTGCAGCCGCCCGCACGCAGCGCGGCCGCGACCGCGTTTCCGCCGCGCGCCGAGCCCCAGCCGTCGATCAGCACCTGCACGGCCACGCCCCGGCTTGCCGCTTGCGCCAGTGCGGCGATGAAGAGCTCTCCC